>NZ_JAWLSB010000005.1:226342-458302 GCF_033142445.1 Rhodococcus sp. IEGM 1330 | reverse complement strand
ACACCCCGGCCCGCATCGAGCGTGGGAATCAACGACAACCGACTCCAGACAGCTTGACATCGAGCGTGAGCGCGGTCAGCTGCACCCGATTCACGTCAGCTCAGGAGAATCTCGTTCACCTCAGCGGCGGGGTGCATCGGCAGCCCGTGGTGCGTGGCGTTCTCGAGCACGACTGTCCTCGCTCTTGGCAGAACTCTGTGCACAGCCGATTCGATCCGAGCGGCATTGTGCACCTTACCGTTCCCGGCCAGGACCACGGTGGTGCGCACATCGAAGTTCTCTAACGCGGCGGGCTTCGGACTCTTCGGGACGATGGTCTTCGCCGTCGGGAAATGTGCGGCACCGAGCGCGAGGACGTCGAGCCAGTCGGAATCCAGTTCCAGGCCATCGGTCTCCCACGCCACGAAACGACGCTGCCGTTTCTCGTTGGGAGACAGCAGTATCGGAACAGCATGCAACAGGTAGCGCGGACTCATGGAGCCGAAGCAGGCATTGGGATCGAGGAGCGTGATCGCATCGACACGGCTCGCGTTTCGCAGGGCGTACGCCAGGGCGATCATCGCGCCGTAGGAATGTCCGCAGAGCGCCGCGGTGGGCAGCTTCAGCTCATCCAGCACCGCCGTCACCCAGTTCAGCAGCTCGTCCACGGAGTCGATGGACCGGTCACCGGGAACGCTGCGCCCGACGTCGCCCATGAGGTCGACCGCGTACACCCGATATCGCTGCGAGAGCGCCGCCACGTTGGCGAACCACACGGTCGAGGTCGCACCGGCCCCCGGCAACATCACCAGTGCCGGGCAATCGACGGGTCCGCAGGCGTTGATTCGCGTGACGCCGTGCACCGTGTTCACGTCGATGGCCTGGGTATCTGCCGGCCACTTCTGCAGCACCCGGTCGTAGGCGGAGAAGAATTCGTCCAGCGTCATGTCAACCCTCTATTCTCTCGATGATCGAGATAGTAGACAATAGAGAGACTTCTCGTCCAGCATCTCCCGAGGGATCAGCACATGACCGAACCTGTCGCCGCCGTGCATCGGTTGCGAGCGCTCACCGTCGAGCTCGATCTCCTCGGCGCAGACTTCGCCCAGAAGCACTCACTTCACCCGACAGACATCCGCGCGCTGATCTGCCTGCTGGATGCGGACCGAGCCGGAACGCGTGCGACACCCGGCTGGCTCAGCGGACAGCTGGGGCTGGAATCCGCGTCGGTCACCGCCCTGATCGATCGAATGGCCAAGCGAGAGTTGGTATCACGTGAACCCGACCCAGCTGATCGCCGGCGAGTACTCCTACGGGTCACCGCACATGCAGCCGAACTCGGTACTACGTTCTTCGGCCCCGTCATCGGTCGGGCCGTAGACGAGCTCGCACGCTTCACACCCGATCAGCGGGCAACGATCGACGAGTTTCTGACGACCATGCACGCGGTGGTCGTGGCGGCTCGCGAAGAGCAGAGCCTGTAGCTATACCAACAAATTCGTTATTACTGGTTGACACATCGTTGGGTTTATACAACACTTCATTGTCATGAGCCCCATCAAGCGCGGTACCGCGCTCCCGATCTTCAACAGGGTGGGTGTTCTGCGGGCCGAACGAAAGATGAGCCGCGCGCAACTGGCCGAACTCGTCGAAGTGAATCCCCAGACGGTGGGAGCCCTCGAACGAGGCGACCACTACCCGAGCCTCGACCTCGCGATGCGCATCTGCGACGTCTTCGATCTGCCGATCGAAGCAGTGTTCTCACGCACCGAACTCGGACCACTCTCCGCCGAACTCTTCCGAAGGGAGAAGGATCGATGAACACACACAGTCCCAGCATCTTCAGTAGATATCAGGAAGCCCGGACGAAAGTGTTTCTGGAGAACGAAAAGACCTATGCGAACTGGCTGCCGGGATTGCGAGCCCAGAAACGACGCCGAGCCTTCGTCACCATCCTTCTGGTGCTGCTCACGGCTTCCGCGGGCTTCGCACTGTCGGACCCGCTGTTCGAGTGGGCGATCGGATCCTGGGGAATCTGCTACATCGTGTTCGCGTTCGCGACCATCATCCTCGGCATCGTGTCCAATCGGCGCGCCGAAGCACCGGTGGAAGCGCTGGACGAGCTCGAAGTCCAGCTCCGCAACCAGGCCCGATCCATCGGCCTGACGGTTACTCAGGCGTTGGGCACCGCTGCCGCGGCATACCTGTTCCTCGGATCGATTTTCGGGGCAACGAATCTCGGGATCTCCGGCGGCGCACTGATGCTGACCGCCTTGAGCGCTGGAGGCGCTACCCCCGCAATGCTTCTCGCGTGGACTACTCCGGACTACGACCCAGAGGACGGCTGAGATCATGAGCGAACGACCCGACATTCTCACTCGCTATCAGGCCTATCGAACGCGGCGATTCCTGGAGAACGACGCCAACACGAGACATTGGCTCCCGAAGTGGCGGACGCAGCATCGTCGCCGCATTCTGGCCGTCGCCGTGATTGCCGCCGACCTGACGTTCGTCGTGGTCAGCATCTCGACGCTGTTCTTCGCGTGGGCCGCCATCGTCTGGATTCCGGCCGCCGTGATCTTCATTCCGATCTGGACGGCCCTGCAGACTGTGTCCGGTCGCCACAGTGACGCACCCACGGGCGCACTCGACGAGTGGGAGATACAGCAGCGCAACGAGGCTCGATCCATCGGCCTGACTGTCACGCAGGGGTTGGTCATGCTCGCAGCCTTCGCCCTGATCTTCCTGTCCACGACTTTTCCCGACCTCCCCCGTCTCGCCTACGCCGGCGGCGGTTGGACCCTCGCGGCCTTGATGATCGGAATCTCCACCCCCGCAATCATTCTTGCCTGGATCACCCCGGACCCCGAACTCGAAGACACCGAAGATTTCGATCCGAAGTAACGACCGAAAGGGCACCATGAGCACCCTCACGATCGACTCCGTCTCCAAGAGATACGGCGACAAGATCGCCCTGGACAACCTCAGCTTCGACGTCCGGCCCGGCGAACTGTTCGGCTTCGTCGGCAGCAACGGCGCGGGCAAGACCACCACGATGCGCATCGCGCTGGGAGTCCTGTCGGCAGATTCCGGCCAGGTTCTGTTGGGCGGCAAGCCTGTCGACCTCGACGTCCGTCGCACCATCGGCTACATGCCCGAGGAGCGTGGCCTGTATCCGAAGATGAAGGTCGGCCCGCAGTTGGCCTACATGGCCGAGCTGCACGGCTTGTCGTCGAAGGATGCCAAAGCCGCAGTGATTCGCTGGACCGAACGTCTCGGCATCGATCAGCGCGTCAACGACACCGTCGACGCATTGAGCCTGGGCAACCAGCAGCGCGTGCAGTTGGCAGCAGCGCTGGTGCACGACCCCGCGGTTCTCGTGTTGGACGAGCCGTTCTCCGGCCTCGACCCGATCGCCGTCGACGTCATGAGCGAGGTCCTACGCGAAAAGGCCGCTGCCGGAGTGCCGGTGGTGTTCTCGAGCCACCAGCTCGATCTGGTGCAACGCCTGTGCGACCGCGTCGGCATCATCGCCGCGGGCTCGATGAAGGCCGTCGGGACCGTCGACGAGCTACGCGGCTCGGGAGATTCGCACCTGCACGTCCACGCACCGAATGCCGCGCCCGGATGGGCGTCGGACATCGCCGGGGTGAGCACCCTCGGCCACAGTGACGGCGTCACTGTCCTGGCATTGGCACCCGGGGCCGACGATCAGGAGATCCTGCGGGCCGCACTGACGACCGGTCCGGTACACGAATTCTCCATCCAGAAACCTTCCCTGAGCGACCTGTTCCGAGAGGCGGTAGTGGCATGAGCTCCCAACTGAACTCCTTCAGCGCAGTGTCCTTGATTGCCAAGCGCGAGTTCACCGTTCAGGTGATGAAGAAGAGCTTCGTCATCAGCAACGTGATCATCCTGGCCGTCATCGTCGGCGGCATCATCGCGTTCTCGATCTTCTCCGGCAGCGGTGACGACGAGCGCGACGTCGTCGGCATCGCCGGAGACCAGTCCATAGCGGCCGTCGTGGAAGCGACCGGCGACGCCGTCGGATCTCCGGTCGAGGTACGCGAGATCGCCGACGCGGCGGCCGCACGCAGCGGCGTCGAATCGGGAGATCTCGATGTGGCGCTGGTTCCGAACGGAACCGACGGTGCCTACACAGCCGTCACCGAGTCCGACCTGACCGGAACGTTGCGCGCGGTGATCGAGGGCAGTGTCGCGACGCAAGCAACGAATACCGCACTGGCGCAACAGGGCGTCGATCAGAACGCACTCGGGGCAACGACAAGTGCCGCCACGGTCACCGTCGATGCGATCGATCCCCCGGATCCCGAGTCCGGTCAGCGAACTGCGTTGGCTGCAGCCTCTGTGTTCCTTCTGTACGCGCAGATCATCGGTTTCGGCATGTACGTCGCGATGGGCGTCGTCGAAGAAAAGTCCTCACGCGTGGTCGAACTGCTGCTCTCCACCGTCCGCCCCCTGCAATTGCTGTGGGGAAAGATTCTCGGTATCGGCGCTGTCGGCATCCTGCAGCTCGCGCTCTACGGAATAGCCGGTGTAGGTGCGGGATTGGGAACAGGAACGCTGACGATCACCGGGGCCGCGGTAAGCGTGTTCGCCGGAACTCTCTTCTGGTTCGTCCTCGGTTTCGCCTTCTTCGCGGTGCTCTACGCGGCGGGCGGGTCGATGGTCTCGCGGCAGGAGGATGTCAACTCGACCACCATGCCGCTACTGATCCTGATCCTGGCGATGTTCTACGCGGCGTTCGCGTCCCTCGGCGATCCGGAGGGCACGTTGAGCAACACGCTCAGCTGGATCCCCCCGTTCTCCGCGATCATGATGCCGTTGCGCATCGCAGCCGGAGTCGCCTCACCGGTGCAGATAGTCGGCACCGCGGTCCTGATGATGATCACCACCGCGATCCTGGCGATGGGCGCGGCGAAGATCTACCAGCGATCCATTCTTCGCATCGGCAAGACCGTCTCCTGGAAGGAAGCGTTTGCTCGCTAGGGTTCATCCATGAGCCCACGGACATCCGCCGCCGAGATTCTCGATTCCGTTCTCGACGGCGGATCGTTCGTGTCCTGGGACTCCGAGCCGGTCGACGTTCACCCCAACGACTCCTATCAGCGCGACCTGGCGAAAGCTCGCGAGAAGACCGGCATCGACGAGTCTGTGTTGACCGGCGAGGGCACCATCGATGGGCGACCCGTGGTGATCATCGCCTGCGAGTTCGCGTTTCTCGCGGGTTCCATCGGGGTCGCGGCGGCCGAGCGCATCACCTCCGCCATCGAACGGGCAACCGCCGAGGAACTGCCGCTCATCGCCTCCCCCACCTCCGGCGGCACGCGCATGCAGGAGGGAACGTTGGCCTTCGTGCAGATGGTCAAGATCGCCTCCGCCGTCACCGCGCACAAGGCGGCGCACCTGCCGTACCTGGTGTACCTCCGCAATCCGACGACCGGAGGCGTGTTCGCGTCCTGGGGATCGTTGGCTCACGTCACCGTCGCCGAACCCGGTGCCCTCATCGGGTTCCTCGGACCACGCGTCTACCAGGCGCTGTACGACAAGCCATTTCCCGACGGCGTCCAGACCGCCGAGAACCTCTACCAACACGGCGTGATCGACGGTGTGGTGCCGGTCGATCAACTGCGCCACTTGCTGATCCGAGCACTTCGAGTGATCGTCGACGCTACCGTGTGGCCCGAGGATGTCGGCGAGGAACCTGTGGAAATCCCAGAGCACTCGGCGTGGCATTCGGTGCAGTCGTCGCGTCGCGCGGATCGCCCCGGCATCAGGCAACTCATCGAACACGCTGCCAGCGAACACGTTCCGCTGAGCGGCACCGGTCAGGGCGAGGCCGACACGTCGATTCTGTTGTCGCTGTGCCGAATCCGAGGAATCTCCTGCGTCCTGTTCGGCAACGACCGAAGCAGCAGCACCGCCACCGCCACCATGGGTCCGGCGGCATTGCGCGAGGCGCGACGCGGCATGCGCCTTGCCGAGGAACTACGCATACCGCTGGTGCTGGTGATCGACACCTTCGGCGCTGCGCTGTCCAAAGAAGCCGAGGAGGGCGGCCTGGCACCGGAAATCGCGCGATCGATCTCCGATCTCGTCACCGTCGACACCCCGACCGTCTCGATTCTGCTCGGCCAGGGGACCGGCGGCGGAGCGCTCGCGCTTCTTCCCGCCGACCGAGTGCTGTGCGCCCAGAACGCCTGGCTCGCACCGCTTCCGCCCGAGGGTGCCAGCGCGATCGTGCACCGCGACACCGCCCACGCCCCGGAGATGGCCGAAGCACAGGGAATCCGGTCGATCGACCTGTTGCGTGACGGCATCGTCGACGCCATCGTCCCCGAACTCCCCGACGCCGCCGACGAACCGGCCGCGTTCTCCGTGCGCATCGCGGACGCCATTGCCCGAGAACTCCGCCGATTGTCGACCCTCGACGCCGCCACCCGGACTCGGAACAGACTCGGCCGCTACCGCACGCTGGGATGAGCGGCTCCGCCGCATGTGAGTGGAACTTCGACCCCTGCTACGAACTTTCGTGCACCTGCGAGGTCACGAGCGCCACCACATCGCCCGCACGAAGATCGGCGGGTAGCTCCACCGGACTGACACAGCGTCGACCCGGGCCGTGCACATCGACCTTGACCACCGCGCCCACCGAATGTCGGTTGACCACCACCGCCTGCAGCAGATCTCCGAACTCGGCGTCGACGCCCACCTCGCCGGCGATCACCGACCGCACCCGAGTGACCAGAATCGAGCCCCACTGCACCGGAGTGCCCTGCGCATCGGCCAGATCCTCCAACGCAACGCCGTCGACCGTGATGCGGCCGCAGACGCAATGCGTATCTGCAGGCCAGAGCGCTGGATCGCACCGCGAAACATATGCGGCACCGAGGGACGGAAGCATGTCGAGAAGTGTCATGAGAAGAAGTCTCACGCCGCGCGGTGGCGTCGAACAGAGGTGTTGACGCAATCTTGACGGCACAGGCAGGAAATTTGACGCACTTCGGCTCACGATGCCTCTTACTGTACCCACTGGTACATTCAGTCGGGTGATTGCAGACGACGTCTATCGCCGCGGCCGTGCCGGCCTGCCCTCGTGGATCACCGACTACGACGGCCGCCGCACCGAACTCCCGATCGCGCGCTGGATGGGCGGAACGCATTCGACGGTCGAAGACATCCGGGCGGACGAAGCCTCGATTGCCTTCTGCACCGGCCCCACCCTCGACCTCGGCTGTGGACCAGGACGTTTGACCGAAGCTCTCACCCGAGCCGGCGTTCCCGCTCTGGGAGTCGACACATCCTCGGTCGCTGTGGAGATGACGAATCACCGGGGTGGATTCGCCGTGGAACAGGACATATTCTCGGCACTCCCCAGCGCCGGCCATTGGTCACACGTACTGCTCGCGGACGGCAACATCGGCATCGGTGGCGATCCTGCCGCGCTCCTGGCGACGGTTCGAGCGCTGCTGCACGAGAGCGGGACGGCCATCGTCGAAGTCGAGTCCACGTCCGATGTCGATGATCGGAACCGAATGGTCCGATGGGAAACCGGCGACTCGGTAGGTGAGTGGTTCACTTGGGCCAGCGTCGGCGCGAGCTCGCTGTACGGGCTGGCGGTCACCGCGGGCCTGTATGTCCGACGAACCGTCGAATCGAACAACCGAGTGTTCGTGGAACTCGCTGTTCACAGCATCGATCGAGGAGCCGGGGACCCGTGAGCAAGGAACTGCCGAGAACGGCCAAGGGTAGACGAACCAGGGCTGCGATCGTCGACGCGGCAGCATCGATGATGTACACCCACGGCGTTGCCGGGACGACTCTCGACGACGTACTCGCCGCGTCCGAGACCGGAAAGTCGCAGCTCTACCACTACTTTTCCGACAAGTCGGACCTGGTCGAGGCAGTTATCGCACGTCAACTCGAACGCGTTCTCGCCGCACAGCCGCGCCTGGGCCACATCGACAGCCTCGAGGACATCGACGCATGGGCCGCCGAGATCGTGCGAATTCACGAACAACCGGGTGGCCCGTTCTCGTGCCCCCTCGGTTCGCTCGCTGCAGAACTGAAGAACGACGCGGCGTTCATCCCAAGCCTTCACGCCGCATTCCGACGCTGGGAGCATCCGCTCGAGCAGGGGCTTCGCCGCATGATCGACCGCGGGGAACTCGACGTGGCAACCGATCCGGCCGCTGCTGCCGCTACCTTGATCGCCTCACTGCAAGGCGGAATGCTGATCGCCCGCATCGCGGGCGATGTGCAACCGCTGCGCGACACGCTGGACGCAGCAGTTGCCGCGTTGCGTCGACGCGCAACCTGAGATCCGACGCCGAGACGAACCCTGGCGAAAGGACCCCCAGTGCGCTAGCCTCGACCTCACAGTTTGTACTACTGGGTACAAAATCGGAGACGGGAACCAGCATGCAACGAATTCCCACGTTTCGAAGCCCGATCCGCGGCGTCTGGTTCACGTCGGTCCTGGCATCCGTACTGCTCGTTGCCCTGCCTATCGTGACGGTCACCGGATTCATCTCCTGGGCCGCCTACGGTCCTCAATTCGGCCAGTCCATGCCGGGCGACGTCGGGTGGCTACGGATACCGTCGTTCGACTGGCCGACCGAACCCGCCTGGCTGTTCCGGCTCACCCAGGGCCTCCATGTGGGGCTCGGACTCGTCATGGTGCCGATCGTCCTGGCGAAGCTGTGGTCGGTGATACCGAAATTGATCGAGATGCCACCGATTCGGAGCGTTGCTCACCTACTCGAGCGAATATCGTTGCTGGCCCTGGTCGGTGGCATCCTCTTCGAGATCATCACTGGCGTGCTGAACATTCAGTACGACTACATCTTCGGCTTCAGTTTCTACACCGCGCACTATTGGGGAGCCTGGGTGTTCATCGCCGGCTTCGTCGCCCACGTGGTGCTGAAGTTTCCGACCATGGTGACGGCGTTGCGAACCCGACCGTTCCTGGAGTTGATGCGCATTCGAGTGGCAGATACGGTTCCCGATGCCGACGACGAATCAGGTCTTGCTGCAACCGATCCCACTCCGGCGACGATCAGCCGACGCGGAGCCCTCACTCTCGTGGGCGGCAGCGCACTGTTCGTCGCCGTGCTGAGTGTCGGGCAGACGACGGGCGGCGTTCTCCGCTCCACAGCGATCCTGCTCCCCCGAGGGCGTTCGTACGGCAACGGACCCAACGACTTCCAGATCAATCGCACGGCGCAGTCCGCAGGCGTCACCGACGCGCTGACGGGAGATTCGTGGCGGCTGACCGTGCGGGCCGGTACCGACGAGGTGGTTCTCAGCAGAGTCCAACTCGAACAGATGGAATTGCACACCGTGGAACTCCCGATTTCCTGCGTCGAAGGCTGGTCGACGGTGCAGACGTGGACGGGCGTTCGGCTGCGCGACCTCGCGGCACTCACGGGCATCGACGCCGTCGACACCGGCGAGGTCCGTTCCCTCGAGCCGGTCGGGTCGTTCAACCGAGTCACCTTCGGGGGACACCAGATGATGCATCCCGATTCGCTTCTCGCCCTTCGGGTGAACGGGGCCGACCTGTCCCTCGATCACGGCTATCCCGCTCGCATCATGATGCCGGCGATTCCGGGAGTGCACGCCACCAAGTGGATCGAATCCGTCGAATTCTTCGGGGAGAGAGCATGAGTACGTTTCGATCGAGGTACGGTGCCGGCCCGTTGCATCTCGCAGTAACGGCGTGCTGCCTCGCGTTGGCAGGCGCCGTGGTCCTGACGATCGGCTTTCCGGCACTGTGGAACACCGACGTGTGGTGGCAGTCCATCGGCCTCTGGTTCGTCGGCGCAGCCGTCGTGCACGATGCGATTCTGTTTCCGCTGTATGCCCTGTTCGACTGGACACTGGTCACTCGACTCGGCCGATTCGTCAACGCGGTGCGTATTCCGGCGCTCGGCGCAGGTCTGAGCCTGCTGCTCTTCGCGCCGGGGATCTTCTCGCACGGAAGCGAGACGTACGAGGCCGCCACGGGTCTGACGCAGGAGCCGTATGCCATGCGATGGCTGCTCTTGGTAGCGGGCATGTTCGCCGCCAGCGGCGCGTTCTACGGCGGCCGCGAAATGCTCAGGCAGAGGCGTTGACGCAATCTTGACGGCCGAGCCACCAATATCGGCGCCGATGGGCACCAGTGCACGCAACGACCGCCGGTCGACGGGATTCCGCCGGTCGTCGCCGGTAGTGCGCAACCCGGCCCGCACCACGCAGCCCCGAACTACGCTCCACAACATGAGTGGCGAGTATCGGCAGGCATTCGACGACAGCGTCGACAACCGTGAAGCATTCTGGCTCGATGCCGCAGCGGGAGTCGAGTGGGACACCCCTCCCACCACGGCGTTCGACGGCTCGCACTGGTTTCCCGGGGGCCGCCTGAACACCTGCTTCAACGCCCTCGATCGGCACGTCGAGGCCGGGCACGGCGACCGGACTGCATTGATCTACGACTCGGCAATGCTCGGACTCACCCGCAGCTACACCTACGCCGAACTACTCGATCAAGTCGCTCGATTCGCCGGAGTGCTGCGCGAGCGAGGCGTCTCCCCAGGCGACCGCGTGGTGATCTACCTGCCGATGATTCCCGAGGCCGTCGTTGCCATGCTCGCGTGCGCCAGGCTCGGCGCAGTGCACTCGGTGGTGTTCGGCGGCTTCGCGGCCAAAGAACTCGCGGCGAGAATCGACGACGCCGAGCCGGTCCTGCTGATCACCGCCAGCGGCGGATTCGAGCCGGGCCGCGTCATCGAATACCTGCCGCTGGTGCAGCGCGCCCTGACTCTCACGACCGCGACGGTCCCCGCGGTGATCGTCAAGGCCCGCGACGGTATCCCCGGCAGCCACGACTGGCCGGACTGGGACACCCTCATCGCCGACGCCACAGCCGCCCAACCGGTTTCGGTGCAGGCGACGGATCCGCTGTACATCCTCTACACCTCGGGCACCACCGGGAAGCCCAAGGGTGTGGTGCGAGACAACGGCGGCCATGCCGTCGCGTTGACGTGGTCGATGCGCAACATCTACGACGTGGGTGCCGGTCAGGTGATGTGGACGGCGTCCGATGTCGGCTGGGTCGTCGGACACTCGTACATCGTCTACGGACCCCTGTTCGCCGGTGCCACAACGGTTCTCTACGAGGGCAAGCCCGTCGGCACTCCGGATGCGGGCGCGTTCTGGCGGGTGATCGGCGATCACGGCGTCCGTGCGTTGTTCACCGCGCCGACGGCACTACGGGCCATTCGGAAGGTCGACCCGCACGCCGCCGAGCTAGAGAAGTACGACATCTCGTCGCTCGAGACACTGTTCGTCGCCGGTGAACGCCTCGATCCCGATACGTACGAGTGGATTTCGCGAACCCTCGACCGCCCCGTGGTCGACCACTGGTGGCAGACCGAAACCGGGTGGGCGATCTGCGCCAATCTTCGCGGACTCGAACCACTTCCGATCAAGTCCGGATCGCCGACGGTACCGGTGCCTGGATTCCAGGTCGAAATCCTCGACGCGGCAGGCGCTCCGGTGGACGCAGGCACCGAGGGCAACATCGTCGTGAAGCTACCGTTGCCACCGGGCGCGCTGGTGGGGCTGTGGAACGACGAATCACGTTTCCAGCGTTCGTATCTGGACACGTTCCCGGGGTACTACCTCACCGGCGATTCCGGGTACATCGACGCCGACGGGTACGTCTACGTCCTCGGCCGCAGCGACGACGTCATCAACGTCGCCGGACACCGCCTCTCCACCGGATCGATGGAGGCAGTACTGGCCGGTCACCCCGCGGTTGCCGAATGCGCCGTCATCGGTATCCACGACGATCTCAAGGGCCAGCGCCCCAGCGGCTACGTGGTACTCAAGGCCGGGGAGACCATCACCGAGGAGCAGCTGCGTACCGAACTGGTGGCCATGGTGCGCGATCAGATCGGCGCACTCGCGACGTTCCGCGACGTGACGATTGTCGGCGCGCTGCCGAAGACCCGCTCCGGCAAGATCCTGCGGAAGACGATGCGCCAGATCGTCGCCGGCGAGGAATACGGCGTGCCGTCGACCATCGAAGATCCGGCCGTGCTCGATGCGTTGGGGAAGCTGCTGGGAAGATAGGCCAGTGGCTAATGTGCAGGGTCCGCCGGCGCAGCACCGAGCGATGTGCCATCGGAGTGCTTGGACCGCAGCGCCTCGGACCACGTCACCCGCGCTCCCGTCTTCAGGATCGATCGCTGATAGACCCGAGCGGCAATCCAGGACACTCCCAGGCAAGCGCCGATCATTATGCCGAATGTGCCGACGATTTGGACGGAGTCAGTGTCGCCGGTGGCAATCCGGATCGGCATCAGTGACGCCGAGAACGGCGGGATCCAACTCATCACTCGCACGAACCCCGAGTCGAGGGAGTTGATTCCGAAGATTGCGACGTACAGGGTCGCCATCGACAAGATCGCGAGCGGCATCGAGGCTGCACCGAGTTCTTCCTGCCGCGACACCATCGCTCCCGTGGCGGCGTACAGCGTCGAAAAGAACAAGTATCCGAGAAGAAACCACACCACCGACGCAAGAAGCATCGATATCGCAACCGACGGTACGTCGAGGAGTCCGGTGAGAGAAGCCGTGGCGGTAGCCAGAACGCCCAAGACCATCACCTCGAAGAATGCCACCAGACCGATGCCCAGAATTTTGCCCCACAGAAGATGCAGAGGACGCACCGCTGCGAGCAGCAGTTCGACAATCCGTGACGATTTCTCCTCGACGACCCCTGCCGCAACCATCGTGCCTCCCAACATGATCGACATCAACAGCACGATCACACCGACCATCGCTACAGCGATTCGCTGGTCCCGGTACGGTTCTGGAGGATTCGCGGCCACCACGGCCAGTCCGGAACCCGCCGCGGCCTCGCTGGAAATCTGCGAGAAGTCGATATTCCTTTCGGCAAGAACCTGGGTGACGGCGTGCGTCGACACTGCACCTCGAACAACCGTTTCCAGTGCTGTGTCCACTGTGTCCGGCGTGTAAGCGGTGTAGCCTCCGCCATCCGATCGAAGCACCAATGCAAGTGCGAGGTCTCCACTCGCAGTCGACGAGCGAGCACTCGCTTCGTCGGGAATCTCGACCGTCTCGACTCGTGCACCCGAGGCACCGGCCTGTTCGGAGATTGTCTGCGACACAGCCTGATCGACTCCGACAAGACCGATCCTCTGCGTATCGTCACCACCGCTGCCCAGAATCGACCACACCAAAATCCCGCCGACGATGACCGCGATCAAGACCACATTGCTCAGGAGGAACGACTTTGCCCGCACTCTTGTGCGAATTTCCCGAGAAGCGATCAGTGACACGGCCTCACGCGCCCGGAGACGAGTGTCGATGGTTTGATCTCTCATTGCGCCACGACCTCTCTGAATAGAGTGCTCAACGACGGTCTGTCCTGTGCAAACCGATGGACAGGGCCCAGTTCGAGTGCGGCTTGCAGGATCGATTGCTCGTCAGCACCAGGCGAAAGCGAGAGTTCCACCGTTCCAGGGCTGTACACCGCGTTGACGACGCCGGGCAGTCCATCGGCCCATCCTGCCGGGCCTCGGCCGTCTATGCGAAGAGTGCTGGCTCCTCTCGAGCGTAGGTCGTCGACCGACCCCTGTGCACGCATGCGGCCCCCAGCGATGATTCCGACCCGGTCGCACAACCGCTCCACCAAATCTAGTTGATGACTCGAGAACAGAATCGGAACGCCCTCTGCCGCCAGCTCTTTCAGAACATCACTCATCACATCGACCGCTATGGGATCCAAACCCGAAAACGGCTCGTCGAGAACGAGAACCGATGGATCGTGAACGAGTGCCGCAGCGAGTTGAGCGCGCTGTTGATTTCCCAAGCTGAGCTCACCAACGTTGTCGTCGGCACGTTCGTGCAGACCGAGCCGGCGGATCCAACGCTCTGTGTTCTCGGCTGCTCGCTCGGCCGTCGCACCGTGCAATCTTGCAAGGTACCGAAGCTGTTCTGCCACCTGCATCTTGGGATACAGTCCCCGCTCCTCCGGCATGTAGCCGATCGATCGCCTCGACCCATGGTCCAGATCGCGGCCGTCGAGAAGAACGCGTCCGGCATCGGCCGACTGCACGCCGAGCACAATCCTCATGGTCGTGGACTTTCCAGCTCCGTTGCTGCCGACGAAACCGAAGATCTCACCGGGCTCGACCGAGAAACTCATATCAACCAGTGCGGAGACAGCTCCGTAAGATTTGTGGAGGCCGTCCACCGCCAGAGCGCCTCCGTGTCCATTGACAGTCACTTTTCCCTCTCATCGAGCTTTTCGAAGGCTTTGAATCGACGACTGTTTCGATACGACGCCGTCGAAAATCGATCGTCTGCGGCCGAGTGTAGGACGTAAAGCCAATCTTGGGTACCCCCCCGTCCAGTCACTTCCCTGCGAAACACTCTGCACAGGAACATATTTGGACAATTTGCACAAGGTCAATACTTCAACTAATTAGTTCACGTAATGTTCACCTGGGAAACGGCGCGACTGGTATGCCCATCAGTTACTCTCGGTAACGATCTCGCAACACAGCTCGTACAAGATGCTCACGTCTTACGAAGCAGAGAGGTGTCAAACTGTGACGACCTTCCGATTGTCCCCGGCCGAAATGTTCCCGGGCCTTGAAGCACTGTTGTCCGACCGCGGGCTAGGCATACTGGAGGCGTCGGACAGACACAGCTTCTACGGACGGAACGAGACTCTCGCCGGTACCACGAGTCGCGGCGATCGCGTGTTCGCCAAACGCTTCCTCGGCGACACCGATGCCGAACGGTTTCAGCGAACGTTGATTGCCGAATCTCTCTGCGGCCAGGGTTTTACCACTCCCCGCATCGTCGCCACGGACCCAGAGAATTCTTTGATCGTGTTCGAGCAGATCGTCGGTGCACGTTCTGGGCTGGAGCTCAGCGTCGAGAAGGGCGCGCTGACGCACGATCAGGCTCGACTGTGCGGACAACTGACCGCGGCGATTCACAACATCGATTCCGCTTCGGTGACACCCCACCCGCACCCGACGTGGCGTCTGATCGGCATCACGGAAGTCAATCCCGACCGATATCTCGGTGCCACGGCCGCAGAACTTGCAGTGTGGCGGCTGCTTCATGCAGATATGGAACTCGCGCGTTCGATCGACACACTGTTGCGCGACGAGGTCAGCGACGTGCCGATCCACGGCGACCTGCGGTTCGACCAGTTCCTGTTCTCCGATGAGGACACACACATTCTGGACCTCGAAGATCTTCAACTCGGTGACCGAGCGCGTGATCTCGGCTCGATGGTGGGCGAGTGGCTGTATTACGCGATCGCAGACGTACCTTCGCTTTTGGCCGACGAGTCCGAGGAACCGAACGTCACCCGAGAACAGGTCAGCGAAGTAGCGGCAGCCCAGTTCGAGTCCGCAAAGCCACTGGTCCGGGCCTACATCGACGGCTACCGAGGGCGAGTGAACCGCCTCGACGCGTCCGACGCAGATCACTACAGGCCGCTATCTGAGCGAGTCGCGGCCTTTGCCGGCTGGCATCTGTGGGACCGAATGATTGCGCTTGCCGGTTCGATGACGTCTGTTTCGCCCGTGGCGCGGGCCGCGGCGGGGATCGGACGATCGTTGGTCTTGGAACCAGGATTACATGCACACAGTCTGGGAATCGAGGGCCTGACCCGATGAGTACCACCGCCGACCTGAAATCCGGTCTACTGGCCGACATCCTCGACGATATATCCGTCGATCTCGAATCCATTTCCGCACGATACGCAGGCGACACGATAGACGCGGGAACGCGTACAGCGCTCATAGCCCGCTTGTCGGACCGCATCTATGTGCGCGAGCACGCAGGCCGGGATCCGAAAGCCGCTCAGTTCGTCAAGCGGGGCTCGGGCAACACGTTCGAGCACGACATTGCCACTGCAGCAGCTGACTTCGTGTCGGTAACGCCGGTCGATATCGTGGATCGAAGTGACGCCGACCGATGGATCGTGATGCATCAGGGAGTGCGAATCGCCGTTCCGTCGCGGTCGGTCACAGAAACGCGGGAAGGAGCGACGATTCGGCTCGACTCCCGCAGACCACGAGTGTCGCCCGGCTTCTTTCTGGTCCGCGGCTGCCGCCGTCCCTTCGTCGGCCGCGGCACGTTGGTACGGCTGTACTGCACCGTAGACAATCCAGTTGCCGCACTGGGCCTCTGGCGGGTCCTGGTCCGATTCCTCGGAGAACAAGATGTGCCGTGGCAGATGAAGATGATTTCGGACGCACCATTGCTGGGGAGGAATGATTCTCTTGTTATTTACTTCCCACGCCGAGCATGGCCCGAAATTCCCGCCGTAGTCGAGGCAATTGCATTGTCCGATACAACTTCCGACCGTCACTCACCGTTCACCACACGCGTGGGACCAGGAATTTCCTACGCCTTCGAGCCGGCCGACCCCGACCCTCGATCCGCTGCGATGAGCTTCGGTCAACATCGCTCGACTGCCGTGGCGGAAGCGCTGATAGGCCACGCGGCCGGTACCGCCGTGACAGCGAAGCCGAAAAGCGAATATCTTGTCGAGCGCCTCGCTGCCCGTGGAATTGATCCAACGGACCTCAGCCGCAATCTTTCCTCCCCTATCGTTCCTTGGCTCGACGAATTGCGAAAGGACTGAAGTCATGTCGGTCGAATCATTCGACGTCGTCGTCGTCGGAGGTGGTCCAGCCGGTTCCATAGCGGCTACCTCACTCGCCGATCGCGGTCGATCCGTACTGGTCCTCGAATCGGAAAGCTTCCCGCGTTATCACATCGGCGAATCATTTGTCACCGGGTTCGTTCCCATACTCGAAGAAGTAGGCATCACCCAAGCTGACATGGACGCCCGTTTTCAGAAAAAACTCGGGATATCCCTGATCTGGGGACATGATCCGGGCCCGTGGCGAACACCGTTCGGGCTGGCGAGCCGCTACACCCACTCCTGGCACGTCGATCGTGCGCAGTTCGATCTCTTGCTGTTGGACAACGCTCGCAGTCATGGTGCTGTGGTTCGGGAGCAAGCGAAGGTGATGTCCGTACTGGAAACAGACGGAGTCGTGACCGGTCTGAGATATCGCACCGACGGTGCCGAGCAGATCGTTTCTGCCTCAGTCGTATTGGACTGCAGCGGGCAGGCGAGGGTAGTGACTCGGGGACGTGCCGAGGTGGAGTTTCACGAAGATCTTCGCAATGTTGCGATCTGGGGGTACGGCGACTTCAGGCCCTACTCGGATGAATCAGAGAACGACATCCTCATCGAGTCCATGAACGACGGCGGGTGGCTGTGGACAATTCCGCTGGCAGCGGACAGAGCAAGCGTCGGACACGTTCTGCCTGCGGCCACACTGCGCCAGTTGACGCGTGACGGCACGCGCTCCGTTGCGGATGTGTTTCACGCTGCCATCGAGCGCTCGACGGTCACCAAGCACGCCGTCCCGCCTCGTGCAGGATTCGATGATGCCCAGTTGCGCACGGCCCGCGATTGGTCGCACACATCCGATCGGTTTCACGGCCCCGGTTGGATGGCAGCCGGGGACGCGGCCGCCTTTGTCGATCCACTTTTCTCCTCCGGAGTCTTTCTTGCCGGGTCGGCCGGTTGGCTCGCTGCAAAAAGTATCGACGCATCTTTGATGCCGGGCAACACCGCGGCGGTACCTTTCGCAGCCTATGAACGGATCTACCGTCAGTTGGTGGACGACATACTCGGTTACGTTCGATATTTCTACGATCCCCACCGGAAGCGCGAAGACTACATGCAGCGCGCACGAGCTCAGGGAGAATATTTGACCCGTACGAGTGAAATCGGATTCATCACGCTGATCGCAGGAGTCAACAGACTGCCGGACATTTTAAATTTCGAGCCGATGGGGATGGAGAGAATTTCGGAAACCATGGCCAAAGCGCAGCAATCGATACTCGAATCCGATGCAGCCGTTGCCAAAAGACTTCAGGCCAGTTAGCATACGTAAGTAATTTGTTTACTGGAGACACTTCACGCGAGGAGAAAACAATGTCCAACGTTCTTTTCGATTCAATCGACACCTACACCGCCCCAGCCGACATGGTGGCGTCCGCTGCGTCGTCGGCACCCGCTTCGATCGAGTCTTCTGCCGCAGTAACGATTTCGATCATTTCGGTCACGAGCGGCGTCGATACTGCACTCACCTTCAAATACAACTGCTGAGTCGGACTTTCGCCGGCCGTGCACTTTCATGTCCGCAGGAGTGCACGGCTACGAAAGATTTCCATAGCGTCGAAAGATTCGGGTAACTCGAGATGCAAAATCGGACTCACGTGCGACGGCTAGACAATGGAGTTACGATCATTGTGGGCGAAATACGAAGCTCTACAGTGGCTGCGGTTTCGACTTCTTTTGCTCATGGGTTCGATCAGGACTATCGCAGTCCCGGTTTGTCCCATATGTTCGAGCATCTCGTTGTACGGACAATTTCGAAAATTGCCGACGATCCTCTGGTCAATGGACGAACTTTCCGAGACTCGATGACCATCGCTCAAATAGTGCCTGCAACGCGAATCGACCGCGCGCTATCCACTCTTCGAATGATCGGCACACACGACGCCGTCGACGAGAACGACGTGCGGGCGGAGACAGCGGCGGTGATCAACGAACTGAATGTGATGGAGTCGACGCCCTACGGCGGATTTCCCTGGCGGACTCTGCCCGCAGCGCTGTATCCGGGCACCGCTCACGGCAGCGACGGGTACGGCCGACCAGATAACCTCCCCATGCCATGTGCCACAGTCGATGCGCTCGTTACCGCATGGCAACCCGACCGACTGGTGATCGCTGTACTGTGCAGCCCTGAACGAGTCGGCGGCGTGCTGGAACGAGCATCTCGCATTCTTGCCGAAGTCCCCGCCGTTGTGGGCGCACCCGTCCCACCGGCACAGGACGGGTCGGGCGACGAATGCTCGCCCTTCATTCGCGCGGGTCGATACGCCGCGGTTGCGATCGGAGTGAGCATCGCGTCCCTGATCGACGACCAGAAAGAGTACGCCACCGCTGTTGTCGCTGCTCAATGGATTTCGACGTTCGGCAACGCAAGCGCTCGAGGCTCCGAACATCTGCTGGTAGCTCTGGATGCCTCGGTCGGGTACTTCGGCACCGCCACGACGGCCGGGCCCGAGACGTTCGTTCTGTGCTTCACCGGCGGAACGTACGCCCAACAGCTGGCCACGACGGCACACCTGGTCTGCGAAGAGTTCACACACTCGATCGACGCGGAAAGTGTGGCACGAAGCGCGGTGGCCTCGGCCGTCAATATCGGAATAGCTCTCGACGACAACGAGTTCTACGCCAGCGCGCTCGCACGGTGTCAGCAGTTGTTCGGAGACCATGCCGCTCTCGGACGGCTTCGGACGGTGGTGCGATCGGTGACTGCATCGGACGTCGAAGCATTCGTCCACACGTTGCTCAAACGGCACAACAGATGGGTCGGCATCGATGCACACGGATACTGAGTTTCTGGGCGCGCCTGCAGTGTCGATCGAAGCCGACTCCTGCCATGCTCTTCTCAGCCGATTCACATCGGATATATGCTTCGGAACCGTCTCGCTCCCGGTTCCTCGGTGGGTTGCGACAACGGTTTCGATCGATACCACGACATTCGTCGGTAATCATCACACCGGCTCGCTCACCTACAACGACGAACGTACCGCTCTGTGTGCAGAGTTCACTGCTACCCCCGATGCAGGCGAATCGGCCTTGCGTGATTGCCTCACGAAGCTGCGTTCTGCCGTCGCCCATTTCCCCACGAGACCTCATGACGACGACCGACTCCCGCCGATACACTCCACTCTGGCCGTTGGCTCGGCCGAGGCCAGTCTCTACCGAGAATTGAGATCGACCGGCACCCCGAGAACGGTGCCACGGGATCTCGTTCCGCTGGTATGCCTCGGTGGCGCATTCGACACGGACCGAATGATCGATGTGATCACAGAAATGACCACCGCGACGACCGTCACCGACACCGTGGGTGGATCCGTCTTCACGCGCGTCGGAGAATCCTCCGACCCGTGGGTGCACGTCGAGAACGGCGCAAACGCGGTTGTGACCATGGCGGTCGGCACCGACTTCGTCGGCACCGACTTCCCCCAGACACAGTTGGTGGCAGCTCTTCTCGGGTCTACGCGTAACTCCTTGCTGATCGGCACAATGCGAGAGGAGACAGGAATTGCCTACGAGGTGTGGTCTGGAGTCGAGTCTCGCGCAGGTACGCACGTCGTCCTCGCCCACGCACGCGTCGCGCACAGCAGGGTTCGAGACTGTGTCGACAAGATGACAGCGGTCTGTACCGGCCTCGAACAAGGGGTACCTCGACCGGCTCTGACAGCGGCAGCCGCTACCGTGTCGACGCGCCACAACTACGCGGCATCGTCCGGGCGCGGCCTGCTGTCGATGGCCTCGTCCTACTACGCGGCAGGGGTTCCACTCCGCAGGTTGGCCGATATCGACCGACACCTTCACCGACTACTGGAGTCGTCATGGACTCCGACGGTACGAACGATACGGAGCCCCCGGTGAAATTGTCGTTGATCGTAGGACGGGCGCCAGACGCACCGGCCGACCTACTCCCCTTTGCGGAGTTGGCGAGTAGTTTTGAGACGACCCTGTGGACCGGACAGGCCAATCTCGGATCAGCGGCTTCCATGTTTGCCTATGCTGCCGGTGCCGGTCGATCGTCGGCGGTCGGATTCTCTGTTGCACTGATGGGAATGCGGCCGGCATCCACTGCTGCACTCGAGGTGATTGCACATGCTCAACTATCACGACAGCCGGTAGCTTTCGGCGTGGGACCGGGTTCGATCGAGTATCAGGAAAGCTGGCTCGGGCACCGTCTGTCCAAGCCGATTCAGGCCACACGCCAGTATGTCGAGGAGTTCCGCGCCCATACAGACCGCGTGCGAACGCAGATCGAAGGCAGGGGAACCCACCTCCCGGGCATCGAAATCGGAGTCGGTGTTCTACGACCTGCGATGGCCGAAATGGTTGGAGAAGCAGCGGATTTCGCAGTCACATGGTTGTGCCCACCGCAGTACTTGCGCGATGTCGTCGTTCCAGCGATGAAGCGTGGCGCACAAAGACTGGGTCGGCCCGTGCCAAGGCTGGTCGCGGTCAACCCGCTGTTTGCGTCCGGACAAGGAATTGCCGCACATGTCTTGGTCGAGTCGCCGCACCTCTCGATGCCGCATTACCTCGACATGCTGCGTAGAGCAGGTCTGAAAGTGGGTGACGACAGACAGCGAAATTCCGAGGTGTTGGCGGCATCGACGGCAGTCCTTGATGCGGAAAGTTCTCGGCTGTCCCGTCTGCTGAACTCCTACCGATCGGCAGGAGTAGACGAACTGGTGCTCAACGCCAGTGGCATGCAGGCATATTTCGGCACGGCGGCGGCGTGCGGTGCCGTGCGGACAGTCCTCGAACATCACCAGGAGGACCTCGATGAGTGACACTACATACGGATCGAGCTTCGTCACCACGTCGGTTACAACTCACGACAGCGGCAGATGGCAGTGGTCGAAGATTCGCGGTCCGGCATCGAGCGCCCAGTGGCACCCCGGTCGCGTCCCGGACTACACGGCCGGAGCGGCCCGGTTTCTCGGTCCCGACAGTGCGACATCCGACGCAGCCACTTGGATGTCGTCCGGCTACGACAGTGTGGCGGCGGTCTGTCTGGACGACGCGGGCATGATCGCCGAATACGTGCCTGCAATCGTGTCAGCCGTAAGAACCGTTCGCCTGGTATCTCAATTACACGGTGGGGGCACCGACGACCCTCCAGCGCCGATCGCTGCGACGGTGAACTGGTTGGCCTCGGCAGGAATCGGCTCTACGGGCCTGCAGTCCAGATTGACCGATTTACAATGGTCGAAGGCGCGGGAGGCGGTGAACGCTATTGCGCGATCCGCCAGGCCCGTGGCCTCTCACGGTCTGTTCGGCCTCGGCAACATGGTCGCCGTCGGCACCGGCATCGAGATACTGTGCGGACCCTGGCGCTCCAGTGCATCAGCAGAATACGACATCGGCTGCCTCCTCGGGGAAATTCGCGAGTTGCACGCTCGAAGCGTCGTGCTGGGCGAGAGCAGTCAGGAAATTCGAGTCGCGCAAGATGTAATTCGCGCTGCTGCCGCGGAAACCGGATACGACACCGAGGCCGTCGATTCGGCAGAAGTATTCCGACTGATCTCGCACTACCGCGAATTCGCCTCGAGCATGGGCGATTCGACTGCCATGGGTTCCATGGCCGAGGTCATCGCGAGCACACTGTGAACAACGACGGCACCGGACGGTCTCGACTTCTCTACGTGGTCACCGGCGGATTTCAGGCTGCTCTCGCCCTGGACCGCGTGGCGGCGGCCCAGCATGATGGACGCTTCGAAGTCCAGGTGATACTGACCAGATCCGCCCAACGGTTCCTCACTCGACTCGCGCTCGGCGCGATCGCACAACGGGTGCCGTTGATCGACGCATTCGATGAACACGATCACGCGTTGCACGTCGAGCTTGCGGACTGGGCCGATGGCGTGATCGTTCATCCCGCAACTATGGACTTCGTCGCACGTCTTGCCCACGGGTTCGGAAACTCCCCGGCGTTGCTGGCAATCCAATGCACTCGAGCCCCGGTGGTGGTCTGCCCGTCCCTGCCACCAGGCGGTGCCTACAACGAAGGCTATCGCGACAATGTACGGCGACTGTCGCTGCGCGACAACGTCTCCGTGGTAGCACCGGTCTCCGGAATCAGCGCGAGTTCTGGCAGCGAAGGAATCGGTGTCTGCGTTCCTTTCGAGCAGGCTTTGTCTGCTTTGGCCGATCTGAAAACGGACATGCTCGAATAAACTACTCGAAGTTGTTGTCTTACAATTGATTTGAGCGTACCGTCGGACAAGACCGACGCAACTCCAACAGGCATAAGAAAGGCATCGACATGAAGAATGACTTGTTCGGCGACCTCACCCGCTTTACCTCTTCGGACGAACTGACAGCTTCGTCGCTCTCCGAGGCACCCGCAAGCAGCGACCCGATCAGCACTATCGGTCTCAGTATTGCTGGTTTCACGGCCGGAGCGACGACGGTAAAGATCGTCTGCTGATCCGCTGCGGTACTGCACAGTTCGGTCTTTCGTCAACCAACCCGAGCCGTGCAGTACCGCAGTTGCTTCAGACTCGAGCACCGCCCAGACTTGAATCGAAGGAACTGCAATGACGTTCGAACGTATAATTTCAGGTGCCACACTTGTGTGTATCGCTTTGGGCCTTGTGCTCGTGTTCGGCATCGGCGAGGTAGCCGGTTGGGGGCTGGTAGCCGTCGGCCTCGGTGTCGGTGTCGTGACGCTGTCGGCGCGGCGCCGCACCAGTAATCACTGACGACACCATGATCGGCGTTGCCGTCGTGTTGTCGGCGGTCGTGGGGAGTGCCCTCCTGGGCCGTCTGGCATCGATGCTCAAGCAACCCATGGTTGTTGGTTCCATGATGTGGGGAATATTGTCTGCCACCGCTTTTCACGAGCTGGCCCCTTCTGCAGCGGCGGTTCTCACCAGCTCCCACTCACTGCCCGGCGAGGTGGGAAACCTCGGACTGATGCTGGTTGTCGCCGCCGTGGCACACAGTGTCAGGGCAGTAAGTCCGAGTAGCGACGCGCCGATCGGTTGGGTACGGCATTCCGCGGCCGTCGTAACGGCCGTCGCCGGGCCAGGCCTACTGGCAGCGGCCGTGATTTTCGGCCTCGGGACGCCGCAACTTCTGAAGTCCAACAGCGTGCCCGGCGCACTTTTTCTCGTCCTCGCAGTCTCGGTAACCGCCGTCCCGGTCCTGGCGTCCATTGTTCGCGAAGCCGGAATTTCAGACCACCGGGCTGTTCGCCGTTGTATGACAGTGTCGATTCTCACCGACGGTGTCGTGTGGCTCGGTCTCACAGCATTGCTGCTGTCGACAGTATCGGCACCATCATGGAACAGTGGGTATACAACTTCTGCAGTGCTTCTGACATTGGCCGGAGCAGCCGCCTCCGTCTGTGCCGGGTCGACCGACAGTGTTCGAGCAGCAACCGCGGCCCTTGTCGTTTCTGCCGTAAGCCTCGGGTACGCAGCAGATATCGCGGGGGCGCATCCGTCCGTCGGCGCAGCGATCGCAGGGATCTCGATCCGGCCGACCAGCGCGGTCTCAGCCGCATTCGTCGAGTTCGAGCCGTGGTTGCACAGGCTGCTGCTACCGGTCTTCTTTGTTGTGGCATCAGCTCACGCCCCACTGGACGTTCTCGAGCGAGCCGGAGTGTCTGTTGCCCCAACCGTCTTGTAGCTGCTGGGGCTGTGCTTTTTCATCAAATTCATACCAGGAATTGCCTCTGGCATCGGGTTCGGAATGAGACCGACGGACTGTTTGATCTATTCTGCGTTACTCAACTGCCGTGGGGTGACCGAATTGGTCATCGCATCGATCGGACTTCGATCCGGTTTACTCACACCCGTCGGATTTGCCTGCCTCGCGATAGTTGCGCTGATCAGCACCGCACTCAGTGGACCCGTCGCTGCGCTGGCGCGCCTACCATGGGGGACCCGTATCGATTCACCGCCGCCGCTCCGGCTTTAATTCGAGCAACCATGGCCGAAACCCGCGCGCCACAGAGACGTCCCGCGCGATAGCGTCGTCGGCATGACAGATCTCGACACCCGACCTGCCGTCGACTGGCTCGCCCTCGGTGCGGTCACCATCACGGTGGTCTCGTGGGCCTCGGCTTTCGTAGCGATTCGCGGCGTCGGCGAGTCGTTCGGTGCCGGCCCACTGGCATTGGGCCGGCTGCTCATCGGATCGTTCGCACTCGGCGCGATAGTTCTCGTGCAGAATCTGAGGTCGTTCCGCGGGCTCCACTCCGGCCGACGGTGGGTCAAGCCGAATCGGACGCAGTGGCTGCAGATCATCAGCATCGGCGTCTTCTGGTTCGGCATCTACAACGTCGCCCTCAATGCCGCCGAGCAACGAGTCGACGCCGGGACGACGTCGATGATCATTCAGATCGGACCGATTCTGGTCGCCCTGTTCGCGGGTCTGCTTCTGGGCGAGGGCTTTCCGAGGTGGCTGGTGATCGGTGCAGGCATCGCGTTCGCCGGCGCGGTCATGGTCGGTGTCGTCACTGCCGTCACCACCACCTCGACCACCAAGACCGACGCCGACTTCCTCGGCATCGCACTGTGCCTGGTGTCCGCGGTCACCTACGCCATCGGAGTGCTCAGCCAGAAGCCGGTGCTGCGCACCATCCCCGGACTTCAGGTCACGTGGATGGCATGCACCATCGGTATGGTCTGCACGCTACCGTTTGCACCGGCTCTGCTCGACGACCTCGGGGCCGCTTCGGCCGGTGCCACCGGCGGATTGATCTACCTCGGTCTCGTCCCGACTGCACTCGCGTTCAGCACCTGGGCCTACGCGTTGACGCGAATGAACGCGGGCAAGCTCGGCATCACCACGTACGCGGTCCCACCGATCACCATCACACTCGCATGGTTGCTGCTGGGGGAGGTTCCGCACGTCCTCGCGGTGGTCGGCGGAGTGATCTGCCTGGTGGGAGTCGGGTTGTCCCGCAAGCGCTGAAGTACTACAGCCAAGGCAGGTGTTACAGGGCCTTGAACCGGGCGATCGCAACTTCCCGTTCATGCTTGTGGTCGACGATCGGCTCGGCGTACTCCTTGGGCCGGCCGAACTTCAACGTGTGCACGGCTTTTCCTTCTTCACCGCGCAGCTCCGGCACCCAGCGTCGCACGTACTCGCCGGTGGGATCGAATTTCTCGCCCTGGGTGATGGGATTGAACACTCGGAAGTACGGCGATGCGTCGGTTCCCGTTCCCGCGGTCCACTGCCAGCCGTGCTGGTTGCTGGCCAGATCTCCGTCGACGAGATGCTGCATGAAGTACCGGGCTCCCCGCCACCACGGCAGATGCAGATCCTTGACCAGGAACGACGCGACGATCATGCGTACCCGATTGTGCATCCACTTCTCCGAGTTCAACTGCCGCATACCGGCATCGACGATCGGGAAGCCGGTCTCGCCCTTGCACCAGGCCTCGAACAACTCGTCGGCGTGCTTGCCCGTGTCCAGTTCGATCGCATCGAACTTCTTGACGTAGTTCTCACGCGCACTGTCGGGACGCTGAAAGAGGATGTCGCCGTAGAAGTCTCGCCAGCAGATCTGTCGACGATACGACGCCGCGCCCTCGTTGCGGAGCTTGCCCAGGTCGGCGAGCATCGTTCGCGGGTGAATGGTTCCGTACTTCAGATGCACCGACATCCGACTCGTCGAGTCGAGGTCGGGACGATTGCGCTCATCGTCGTACGCCGAAACCTCGTCGAGGTATTCCTTCCACTGCTTCGAAGCGGCCGCCTCACCCGCTGCCGCATCGGACGCATCTTTCTCGGAGGGAATCTGCACTCGCCGAACGCCTTTCACCTCGTCCGGGTCGATCCAGTCGGCGGAGTCGGCCGAGGTGTCCGCCGGACCGCGCCAACCGTGTTCCATCCACTGCCGTGAGTACGGCGTGAAGACCTTGTACGGCTCCCCATCGTTCTTGACGATCCGCCCGGGGGCGACCGCATACGGAGATCCGGTCTCGATCAGGGTCACCTTCTCGCCCACACGCTTGTCTCGCTCGCGCCCGTACGGGCCGTAATCGGCACTGATGTGCACGTCCTCGGTGCCGATCGCCTTCGCCACCTTCGGGACAACCGTCTCGGGGTCACCGTGCACCACCATCAGCCGTCCGCCGAGTTGCTCGTCGAGTGCTTCGAGCGAGCGGAACAGGAAATCCTTGCGCGGCCCACCGGACGGCTTCAGCAGACGATCGTCGAGCACGAAGAGCCCGAGCACCGGATCTCCCGACTCGGCAGCGGCGGTGAGGGTGGGCAGATCCCCCAGACGGAGATCACGGCGAAACCAGACGATCGACATGCATCCAGTCTTACCCACCCCCGCCCCGAGCAATCCCCTCCCTCGGCCGGTCGATTCTCAGAGAACCGCCAACGATGACTCACCAAGGCCGCAACAACGGCCTCTACCTTGGGATCTACCGAACAGACGAGGAGAACATCATGACGAACACACGCCCCTTCCCCGGTGCACTCTCCCTGATCGACAGCACCTGCACTTTCGAGAAGTACTACGAGCAGCTCTACGCCAAGGCACCCGCGCTCGCCTGGTCACTCGATGCCGACACCGGTCGCCGCAGCGCCCTCGAGGACTTCTTCGCCAAAACGCCCGAGGAACGCCGCACCACCGTCGACAGCTGGGTTGCATAGCATTGGTCCGGTGACCGAATCGCCGAGCACCCCCGCCACCGTTCTCGTCGTCGACGACGACGCAGACGTGTTGTCGTCGCTGCAACGCGGACTGCGCCTGTCCGGGTTCACCGTCATCACCGCATCGGATGGCGCGGAGGCGCTCGGCGTGGTGTCGCGATCCACCCCCGACGCCATCGTGCTCGACATCAACATGCCGGTGCTCGACGGTGCCAGCGTGGTGACCGCGTTGCGCGCCATGGGAAACGACATTCCGATCTGTGTACTCAGTGCCCGCAGCTCGGTGGACGACCGCATAGCCGGACTCGAATCCGGTGCCGACGACTACCTCACCAAGCCGTTCGTGTTGGCCGAGCTCGTCGCTCGGATCCGAGCCATGCTGCGTCGACGCGGCACCGGTCCGGTTGTGCCGGTGGCAGATTCGGGCGCACCGAACTCGGCCGTCGCCATCGGAACCCTGGTGGTCGACATTCCCGGTTATCGCGTCCACCGCGGCGGAGCCGACATCGACCTGACCAAGCGAGAGTTCGAGTTGCTGGCCATCCTGGCCCGCAACAAGGGCGTCGTTCTCACGCGAGAACGACTGCTCGAACTGGTCTGGGGTTACGACTTCGTCGCCGACACCAACGTCGTCGACGTGTTCGTCGGGTATCTGCGACGCAAACTCGAGGCCGACGGGTCGCCGCGGATTCTGCACACGGTCCGCGGCGTCGGCTTCGTCGTCCGGGACGCCGCATGAGCTTCTCGCTGCGCGCGCGAGTGGCCGCCGCCACGACCCTCGGTGCCACCCTCGTGGTCGCCGCCCTCTCGGTGGTCACCTCGGTCGCCATCTCGCGCAACAACGTCAATCAGCTCGACGAACGGCTGACGACGGCGTCTCAGGTGCTGGTCCCGACCTCGACGACTCTGGAGGCCTTCCTCGATCAGCTCTCCGGCGCGTTCGCCGTCACCATCCGCAGTGGCGACATCGTCGTCGCGTCCACACCGACACGGCTGCCCGCGCTCGACACCGGATCGCAGACCGTGGATGTAGACGGGCAACGCTTCCGGGTCTACACCGCCGTATCGACCGCGGTGTCGTCCATTTCGATTTCGATCGGCGTGCCGGCCATCGAGGCGCAGCAGGTCACCGACGAGCAACAGAAGCAAGTGCTTCTGCTGGGACTCGCCGCGATCGCAGTGTCCACCGGACTGGGCTGGCTCTTCGGTGGCAGAGCCGTCAGACCGCTGGTGACGTTGACCCGGCAGGTCAGCGCGCAACCTCCGACCGCGCCCGAAACCCGCACCGGTGTCACCGAAGCCGATGCGCTCGCAGTTGCGATCGGCGGCATGCTCACCAGAGTGAACGAGGCACAGGACCGCACCAATGCCGCGCTCGACACCGCACGCGACTTCGCGGCCGTCTCCGCACACGAGCTGCGGACCCCACTGACTGCGATGCGCACCGACATCGAGGTGCTCAGAACGCTCGACCTCGAGCCGGCGCAACAGCAGGAAATCCTGGGAGATCTCGAGCGGACGCAGGGCCGAGTGGAGACGACGCTGACCGCCCTGGAACGACTGGCGTCGGGCGAATTGTCCAGTGAGGGCGACAGAGTCGAGACCGACATCATCGACATCTGCGACGTCGCAGCCCAGGATGCGCAGCGGCTGCATCCCGAACTCGACATACGCGTGGAGTACGCCGCCGACTCCGAGATCACGATGCGCGCGCTGCCGACCGGTCTTCGGCTGGCCGTCGACAACGTGATCGGCAACGCCGTTCGGCACGGCAACGCGACGTCGATCGTCATCACCGCCGAGCGCGAGGGCACGACGGTACGTGTCCTGGTCGACGACAACGGATCCGGCGTTCCACTCGATGAACGAGAGACGGTGTTCGGCCGGTTCGAGCGCGGCACCCGAGCAGCCAAGGGCGGCTCGGGGCTCGGCCTGGCTCTGGTGGCGCAGCAAGCCCAATTGCACGGTGGGCGGGCCTGGTTCACCGACAGTCCGCTGGGCGGTGCCCGATTGGTGCTGGAGCTGCAGGACAGCTGAAGTACGGCAGTCTTTACGCGGGAGAAACCTGCGGGTCCATCCGAGCCGAGGATCATGTACCCATGCACACGTCGTCGGATTTCACCGTTCCCACCATCGACATCTCCCCGTACGTTCTGGGTGATGCCACCGCGGCGGCCGATGGGATTGCCCGCCGCAGCGTCGCGGAAGACGTCGATTATGCCTGCAGCACAGTCGGTTTCATGCAGATTCTCGGACACGGTATTCCCGAGGACACCGTGTCCGGACTCACGTCGGCGATGGATTCGTTCTTCGGACTCGACTCGGCGAAGAAGCGGGCCTACATCTGCCCACCCGAGCGCAATCGTGGCTACACCGCGCCGAAGAGCGAATCGCTGAGCCTGAGCCTGGGAGTCGAATCGGCGTCGGGCATGAACGACTACTTCGAGGCCTTCAACGTCGGCACCGGCGAGCCGAACACCTGGCCCGACTCTGCGGGGTTCCGACGCGCCGTCGACGAGTATTTCGCCGAGGCAGCACGCGTGGCCCGGACGCTGACCACCGTGTTCGCCGACGCACTGGGCGTGTCACCGAATACGTTCTCCGACATCACCGATCGATCGCTGGACACCCTGCGGATGAACAACTACGCGCTCGAACCCGGCATGCATGTGCCGGCCGCCGAGCTCACCGGCATGAGTGAACACACCGACTACGGATTGGTGACGGTGCTGTGGGCCGATAGAGTCCCCGGCCTGCAGGTTCTCGGGAGCGACCGACGGTGGCACGACGTGCAACCCGCCGACGGAGCGATGTTGGTGAACCTGGGAGATCTGACCTCCCGACTGACCAACGATCGCTGGATGTCGACGCTGCATCGGGTGCGTCCGCCGATTACCGACGGGACGATCCTGCGCAGGCGTTCTGCCGCCTTCTTCCACGACGGCAACCTCGACGCGGTGATCGCGCCACTGCCGTCGTGCATCGAGCCCGGCGACGTGGCCCGGTACGAACCGGTGACGGTAGCCGAGCACATTCACGCAAAGCTCGCGGGTTCCCGAGGGGGAACTGCCAATGCCTTGGCAACCCGCGAAGCCGAGCGCGTGCGCAATGCCGTTACCGGCCCTGCAGTTATTTGACGTCGAGCAGATCGATGACGAACACGAGCGTCTTGCCGGACAGGCGATGACCTGCGCCTGCGGGGCCGTAGGCGAGCTCCGGCGGAATGGTGAGCTGACGGCGTCCGCCGACCTTCATTCCGGGAATGCCGTCCTGCCAACCCTGGATGAGTCCGCGCAACGGGAACTGAATGGATTCGCCGCGGTTCCAAGACGAGTCGAACTCTTCGCCCGAATCGAACTCGACTCCGACGTAGTGCACCTCGACGGTGCCACCTGCAACTGCCTCTGCGCCGTCACCCTCGACGAGGTCGACCGTCACCAGGTCCAAAGGTGCGGGTCCGGCCTGAAATTCGATCACTGGCTTCGTCACTGAAGTCTCCTGCGGTTGATGCCGGCCCGCCGACGCCGGCTGTGAAGCTCTGGGCATATTCCGCTTCGACTTTACGTCGTGACGGTCAACCGATCGGAGCTGGCATCAACATCGTCTTGTATTCGCAGGTCAACGTGTTGCCGGTTGCGAGGTCGGCCATCTCTACCTTCCAGGCGTCGGAGAACTGATCGACCCCGTGGTGCATCGAGATGGTGCCCGAGATCAATACCGTTCCACGCGAGAACAGTCCACGTTCGGTGAGCACGTCCAACCAGTACTGCGGAGCGAGAAGATCACCGAGCGTTCCCGACTGGATGAGCACACCGTCGGCCCACGCGGTCAGGGTGATCTCGTCGAGTCGGTCGGCCACCTCGCTCAGCCGCCACGCACCGGTGCCGAGCACGTCGGGAGCCGCGTTCTTGCTCCACGCGACGCTGTGGACTTCCAGGTCACGGTCGGTGTGGTCGCACGCAACCGTGAGCAGGACGTCGTCGATCGTGTCGCCCAGGATCACCAGAGCCCACTCCGCCTCACCCGAGGTGCGACCGTGTTGGACGGCGACGGCATCGGTCTGCTGCGCCAAGTACGGCGAGATGGGATACAGCGCCGGGGTCACCGTCGGAGCCGGTACGCCCAATTCGGCCAGCTCGGCGATGTGCGACGCCACCTCTTCCTGGTTGCGACCGGCATAGCCCGCATTGAGCAGTGCGGTCACTTCTACCGACTCGGTCGTGCCGTCGGGCAGCGTGAATGTGAGCATCAGTAAGGACCCTCTCCTCGTAAATTTTCTGTTTCCGATACGCCGAAAGCCTTGCGCATACGTCTTGTATACAGCAAGTATGGAGCACGTACAACGGATAGAGTGATCCCAGGCACACGAAGGAGTCGTCATGACCGAACCAGTTTCGGTGGATAGAAAGGGCCTGGCCAAGGCCTTTGCCGCCAGCCTGACCGGAACGGCATTGGAGTGGTACGACTTCGCCGTCTACTCGGCCGCCGCAGCGCTGGTGTTCCCGCTGGTCTTCTTCCCGGACAGCGACCCACTGACCGGAACATTGCTGGCCTTCTCGACCTACGCCGTCGGGTACATCGCCCGTCCGGTCGGTGGATTCGTCTTCGGGCGACTCGGCGACGTGATCGGCCGAAAACAGCTTCTCGTCATCACCCTGATGCTGATCGGCGTCACGACGTTCGCCATCGGGTTGATCCCCGGGTACGACACCATCGGCATCGCTGCCCCGATCATCCTCGTCACCATGCGGTTCTGCCAGGGCGTTGCCGTCGGCGGCGAGTGGGGCGGAGCCGTTCTGCTCTCCAGTGAGTACGGTGATCCCCGCAAGCGCGGCTTCTGGTCCTCCGCAGCGCAGATCGGACCACCGGCGGGCAACCTGCTCGCCAACGGTGCACTGGCAATCCTGACACTGTCGCTGACCGACCAGCAGTTCGAGTCCTGGGGATGGCGTGTTGCATTCCTCTTCTCGGCCGTGCTCGTCGCGTTCGGTCTGTGGATCCGCCTGAAGCTCGAGGACACCCCGGTGTTCAAAGCACTTCAGGAAAGCGGCGATCGCTCGGAAGCCCCGATCAGCGAAGTGTTCAAGACGGAACTGCGACCACTCGTGGCAGGCATCATGTCCCGCGTTGCACCCGACGTCATCTACGCACTGTTCACCGTCTTCTCGATCACCTACGGAACCCAGAAACTGGGCTTCGAACGTAGCGAGGTACTCACCGCCATTCTGGTCGGCTCCGCCTGCCAGCTCGGTCTGATACCGCTGGCCGGAGCCGTCTCCGACCGCATCAATCGACGTCTGGTCTACGGCGTCGCGGCCGTGGGCGGTGTTGCCTGGAGCGCCATCTTCTTCCTCGTCATCGGCGGCGGATCTCTTCCACTGCTGATCCTCGGCGTCGTTGTGGGCCTGGCGTTCCACTCGTTCATGTACGGGCCGCAGGCAGCGTTCGTGACCGAGCAGTTCAGCGTGCGACTGCGCTCCACCGGCAGTTCGTTGGCCTACACGATCGCAGGAGTGTTCGGTGGGGCGATGGCACCGCTGATCTTCGTGTACCTGCTCGACAAGACGGACAGTTGGGTGCCGATCGCCGGATACATCGTGATCGTCGGCGCGGTGACGCTTGTCGGCCTGGCACTGGGACGCAACCCCGACCCCACCGAGGACGAGCACTACGTGCTACTGAATCAGGAACACGAAAAGGCTACGCGCGCAGCAGAGTCTGAAGTGTGACCTCGAGGTGAGCGTCGATCTTCTCGTGCACCAGGCCCTCGTCGCCGACACTCAGTGCGTCGATGATGGCCTGGTGCTCGGCGCACACCCGGTGCTGCCGGTTGGCCGCGGTGAACAGGGCGCTCAGACCCACCCGCAGCTGCCGAGCACGCAGACCGGCGTACGTGCGGGAGAGCAGATCGCTACCCGCCGAATCGATCAGACTCTGATGGAAGGTGCCGTCCCAGTCGATGAACTCCTTCGGCGCATCCGCACTGTCGGAGTTCATCAGCAATTCCTGCTGCTCGAGCGCATGCTGCATCTGCTCGATCGGAGCGTCGTCGGCGCGCAGCGCTCGGGTGGCCGCGTGCCGCTCCAGGACCCCGCGCAGATCCATCAGTTCGGCGATCTGCCGTCCGGACATCGCCGGTACGTGCGCACCACGCTTGGGCACCATCTCGACCAGACCCTCGGACTGCAGCATCAGCAAGGCTTCACGAACGGGCGTACGCGACACACCGATTCGAGTGGCGAGCTCCTGCTCGTTGAGAAAAGTGCCGGTGGCGGCCGGTGACGACAGCACCTGATCGCGCACGAACAGATACGCCTTCTCCCTCCCCGACAGCGGCTGCATACGATATGTATACCTGTCTTCCTCCTACGAAACCAGGAGTCACACCGTGAGCACGACCATTCGCATCAGTCTCGCCCAGATCACCAGTGGCGTACACCCCGCCGAGAACCTCGAACTCATCGACACTCATGCCCGTGCCGCTGCGGATGCCGGCTCGGACCTCGTGGTGTTTCCGGAGGCGATGATGCGGTGTTTCGGCGGGCCGATACGCAGGTTCGCCGAGCCCCTCGATGGCGAGTGGGCGAACGCGGTGCGTGATATCGCGTCCGCCACCGGCATCACCGTCGTCGCCGGAATGTTCACGCCCGCTGCAGAAGACAGGGTGACGAACACTCTGCTCGTCACCGGCCCCGGAATCGACGCGAGTTACGACAAGATCCACCTGTTCGATGCCTTCGGATTCGCCGAATCAGACACCGTCGCACCGGGTTCGGAGCCCCTCGTGGTCGACATCGCCGGAGTTCGGGTGGGCTTCGCCACCTGCTACGACATTCGATTCCCTTCGCTGTTTCAGAAACTCGGCGATCTCGGCGCGAAACTCGTTGTCGTTCCGGCATCATGGGGATCGGGTGACGGCAAAGTGGATCAGTGGACATTGCTCGCGCGGGCACGCGCACTGGATTCGACGACGTTCATCGCCGCCTGCGACCAAGCGGAACCCGCTGCCGCCGAGGGAAATGCACCATTGGGCGTGGGACACAGCATCGTCTGCTCGCCCACCGGCGAGATTCTCGGGCAACTGGACGCAACACCCGGAATGCTGACCATCGACATCCATACCGAACTGGTCGACGCCGTGCGAAAAACTCTGCCGGTGTTGAAGAACCGCAAGCACTTCGACGCCTGACGGTGCCGCGAACTCGAAGTTGTGGACGGAATTCGGCCGAATCACGTCCATAACTTCGAGTTCGCGGCTACGACGACCACAGTGGCCATATCGCCTGCGTAACTGCGAACTCGGCAAGAACGACAACGCCGCCGACTCCCGATGGGAGCCGGCGGCGTTGTTGAACAGCGAGATCTAGCGGGAGCTGACGTCCTGGTAGTCGCGCTCGGTGTAGCCGGTGTAGATCTGGCGCGGACGGCCGATCTTGCCGGTCGTGTCCTCGTTCTGCTCGCGCCAGTGCGCGATCCAGCCCGGGAGACGGCCCATCGCGAACAACACCGTGAACATGCGCGGCGGGAAGCCCATCGCGCGGTAGATCAGGCCGGTGTAGAAGTCCACGTTGGGGTAGAGCTTGCGCTCGACGAAGTAATCGTCGGTGAGCGCCGTTTCTTCGAGCTTGAGGGCGATATCGAGCAGTTCGTCGCCGTTGCCCAGCTTGCCGAGGATGGTGTGCGCAGTCTCCTTGACCAGCGTCGCGCGCGGATCGAAATTCTTGTACACGCGGTGCCCGAAGCCCATCAGCTTGACGCCGTCTTCCTTGTTCTTCACACGACGCAGGAAGTCCGTGGCGTCGCCGCCCTCGGCCTTGATCTTGTCGAGCATCTCGAGCACGGCCTGGTTGGCACCGCCGTGCAGCGGGCCCCACAGCGCATTGATGCCGCCGGAGATCGAGGTGAACAGGTTCGCCTGCGAGGAGCCGACGAGCCGGACCGTCGACGTGGAGCAGTTCTGCTCGTGGTCGGCATGCAGGATGAGCAGCATGTCGAGGGCCTTGACGATCTCGGGATCGACCTCGTACGGCTCGGCCGGGAACCCGAACGTCATGCGCAGGAAGTTCTCCACCAGAGATTTCGAGTTGTCCGGGTACAGGAACGGCTGACCGGCCGACTTCTTGTAGGCGTAGGCCGCGATGGTCGGCAACTTGGCCAGCAAGCGGATGGTCGAGAGTTCGACCTGCTCCGGGTCGTTGGGGTCCAGCGAATCCTGGTAATACGCCGAGAGCGCGTTGACGGCGCTGGACAGGACCGGCATCGGATGCGCGTTGCGCGGGAACCCGTCGAAGAAGCGCTTGAGGTCCTCGTGCAGCAACGTGTGGCGACGGACGCGATCGGTGAAGGTCTCGAGCTGATCCTCGGACGGCAGCTCACCGTAGATCAGCAGGTAGCTGACCTCGATGAACGACGACTTGCCCGCGAGCTGTTCGATCGGGTAACCGCGGTAGCGCAGGATGCCTGCGTCACCGTCGATGTAGGTGATGGCCGACTTGGTCGACGCGGTGTTGACGAACCCGCCGTCCAACGTCGTGTAGCCGGTGGTGGCCAGCAACTTTCCCAGCTCGATGCCGTTGTTGCCCTCGGAAGCCTGGGCAATCGACATGGAGTACTCGCCACCGGGATAGGTGAGGGTGGCTTTGGCGTCATTCTCAGCGGGCACGAATGGTCCCTCTCGAACTCGTGTAACGGACACGTACTTGAAGCGGACAGTTCTAACGTCGATAGTGAAACTAGTCTCTCGACGCCTCGGACGCCCAGGGAGGGTCGGCACCGGGTCGAGAAACCGTGATTGCCGCTGCTTTTGCGGCGAACTCGAGCGCTTCTTGCCAATCTTGCTTGCTCATCCCTTTCACCGCGTTCGATGTGATAATGCTCTCCTTCTGCAGAAAGCTGAGCAGAGCCCCGTGCACGGTGTCACCAGCGCCGATCGTATCGACGACGTCGACCGCGACACCCGGTACCGAGATCTCCTCGGCCGCGGCAATTCCGGTGCCCGACGTCTCCCCCGGTGCCGTGAACACCGAAATTCCGTCGCCGCCGCGCGTCATGACCACTGCGGTGACCCCCGACGCGAGCCAGTCGTCGACCGTTGTGCCCTGGGTTCCGAGCCCCAACCAATGCGAGTCGTCCTCGGACACCTTGAGAATGTCGATGCTGGGCAACCACGAACGGAAACGGTCGCGAAACCCGTCGGCAGTGATGTCTCCGCTGGTGCTGTCGATGGCGGCAGGCCGGATGTTCGGGTCGAGCATCGTGAGCTTGCCCGCCGCCCGGGCCCGGTGCAGCAGGCCCGCGTACATCGACGCGCCGGGCTCGTAGAGCAGCGACAGTGTGCCGAACGAGAGCACGCTGATCTCGTCGGGCAGATCGCCGGGATCGGCAACGAGGCGGTCGGCTGTGCCGTCGGCGTAGAACGAATACTCGGCGCTGCCGTCGTCGGCGAGGGTGGTCATAGCCAACGTCGTCGGCTCGTCGCCGCGCTGCACCCACGTGGTGTCGACTCCGGCGTCGCGCAGACTCGTCAGGATCTGCTCGCCGAACGGGTCACGCGATATCCGCGAGAGATACGCGACGGGCGAACCCAATCGACCTATCGCGACGGCGACATTGAACGGGCCGCCACCGAGTTTGGGCGAGAGCAGCGGCCCCTCGTGCACCGGAACCAGATCGACCAACGCCTCGCCGCACACCAGAATGGTCACTTCTCGTACCTCATTCCCCAGGTGCCGGACCAGGATTGCCCCGGATCCAGCACGATCAGATCGATTTCGGAGTTCAACGCATCGGGCGGGCACGTCATCGGCTCGATCGCCAACGCCCGTCCTCGATCGGGATAGGCCTGATCGTTGGCGGGATCGGCAGTGAACACCTGAACCCAGCCGAAGCTGCTGTCGGTCCACAGCACGGTCGCGGTGCCGTCGGGGCCACGAAGAACATGGTTCGCTCGGCCGTCGGCCTCGGGCAGCGACGCGCTGAACGGAGTGTCCAGCTGCACGCCCTGCAGCGTTCGCGGCTGCCGGAAGTCGTATTCGGTATCGGCCGTCGGCACCGAATTGCCCACGGGCAGATTGCGAACCGGGTCGAGCGGCAGCCGCGTCCCGGCCGAGAGCTCGAGCGTGCACTCGTCGAGCGGCACGTCTCCCACCCTGGCGAACGTGTGAAAACCCATCCCGTACGGCGCGGGCGAATCACCGGTGTTCGTCGCCGACGCGGTGACGGTGAGACCGTCCGCCGACAGCTCGTGCACCGCGGTCACCGTGATCGAGAACGGCCAACCCTGATGCGTTCCGATGTCCACGCTCTGCTCGACGCGACTGTCGGTGTGCTCCACGAGAGTCCACGCCACGCGTCGGACGAATCCGTGACTGGCGTTGTTGCGCGAGGGCTCGGTGATCTCCAACCGATGCTCGACGCCTTCGAACGTGAACGTGCCGTCGGCCGTTCGATTGGGCCACGGGGCCAACACCAGTCCCGCCGACAGCGGCGGCTTGGAGCCCGCCTCCCACGTCTCGGTGAGCGGTGCGCCCTCGTACTCGAGCGCCCGGAGGCCCGCTCCGACGGCAGCGATGTCTGCCCGATACTTGCCGCTCGTCAACGAATACGTCTGCGCATCAGCCATGGGAGTCATTCTTTACCACCTTCTGTCCGATGACTGCTCCGACTCGATAGCGAATGAACGCCGGAAGTGCCAGCGCGGCGATCGAGACCCCGATGACGACCAGCACTCCACCGCCCGCAGCTGCGGCCGCAGTACCGACGGACGCGGCCGCTGCGCCGTGCAGCACGTCGCCGACGCGCGGGCCACCGGCGACCACGACGATGAAGACACCTTGCAGGCGACCACGCATCTCGTCGGTGGCGACCTGCTGCAGCATCGTGCTGCGGAAGGCCGCCGAGATCATGTCGGCTCCACCGCCGAGGGCAAGGAACGCCAATGCGAACCACAGGGCCACGGTGGTGGCCCCGTCCGTGGCCGCGCCGACGGCCAGACCGAAGCCGATCATCGCCACGCCCCACACGACGATGCAGATCAGCACCGCCAGACCCTGTCTGCGTACTCGGGGCAGCCAGCCGGAGAACACGCCTCCCACCACCGCGCCCGCGGACATCGCTGCGAACAGCATGCCCAACACCGGACCGCCCGAGGCCGGATCGCCGAAGCTCTCGTGCGCGATCTGCGGGAAGAGCGCACGGGGCATACCGAACACCATGGCGATGATGTCGACGACGAACGAGGCCAGCAACACCTTCTGTGTCGCGAGGTAGGCGAAACCGTCGAACACCGAACGCAATCCGGCGCGCTGACCCGACTTCGCCGGCGGTATCCCCGGCAGCCGGATCACTGCCCACAGGGTGGCGAACAGTGCGATGGTGTCGATCAGGTAGAGGGTCTCGAGCCCGATGTAGTAGATGAGGATGCCGGCACTGAGCGGTCCAGCGATAGCGCCGAAGTTCATCACCGTCATGTTCAGCGAGTTCGCGGCGGGCAACTGCTCGGCAGGCAGGATTCGCGGGAGAATTGCGCTGCGCGTCGGCTGGTTCACCGCGAAGAATGCCTGCTGAACGGCCAACAGCACCAGAATGATCCAGACATTGTTCAGGTCGAGGAACGCCTGCAACCAGAACAGCGCCGACGTTCCGATCAGGCCGCAGGTGGTGATCATCAACAGGGTGCGGCGGTCCATCACATCGGCCAGCGCCCCACCCCACAGACCGAACACGATGAGCGGCACCAGCGCGAAGACACCGGTGAGGCCCACATAGGCCGAACTCAGCGTGATCTGGAAAACCTGTTGTGGCACAGCGACGATGGACAGCTGCGCCCCGATGACGGTGACGATGTTCGCCAACCACAACCGCTTGTAGGCCGGAGTTTTCAGCGGTGTCGTATCGGCAAGAATGCCGCGCAATCCACTCACGGCTGCAGACGCTCGATCACACCGCTTGCCACCGTCAGGCGAATTCGGTTGTGCATGCGGCTCGTTCGGCCCTGCCAGAATTCGACCGTCTCCGGTTCGACGCGAAAGCCGCCCCAGTTCGGTGGAACCGGCACCTCGATGCCGTCGAACGTCGCGGTGACCTCGGCCAGGCGCGCAGCCAGATCCTCCCGCGAGCCGATGGGACGTGACTGCTCGGACGCCCATGCCCCCTGCTGGGAGCCGCGGGGCCGCGTGCGCCAATACGCTTCGGTCGTCTCGGCATCGACCTTGACCACCGGGCCGCGGACGGTGAGCTGGCGGGCAATTCCGATCCACGGGAACGTGATCGATGCATACGGCGTCGCAGTGAGCGCACGGCCCTTGTCCGAGTCGTAGTTGGTGTAGAACACCACCCCGGATTCGTCGAAGTCCTTGCACAACACGGTGCGGGTGGCGGGTCTACCTGCCTCGTCGACCGTCCCCAACACGATGGCGTTGGGCTCGGGCAGATTCGCGGCTATCGCGTCGGACAACCACTGCTGCGCCAGCGAACACCACCCGCCCGCCAGAGCATCGACGTCGAGGTCTTCGGGCTCTCCGTAATCCACCCGCATGTTCGCCAGGCGCTGTTCATCTGCAGACACAAGCCCAGACGCTACTCCCGCGTAGTCCCCGGCTATGGTTCTGACGAAGTACGCCCGGATGCGGCGCAGAGCCGGGTGCAGTTGCGACGAGGGAGTCCACAGGCCATGGCTGTTCAACAAGTTCCCGAGGATTTCGTCTCCGGTCTCGAAGGTGTCGTCGCGTTCACCTCCGACATCGCCGAACCCGACAAGGACGGTGGCGCACTGCGGTATCGCGGCGTCGACATCGAGGAACTCGTCGCACAGAACGTCACCTTCGGTGATGTCTGGGCCCTGCTCGTCGACGGAGCGTTCGGGCGTGGGCTTCCGCCGGCCGAACCGTTCCCACTGCCCATCCACACCGGTGACGTTCGCGTCGACGTCCAAGCCGGCCTGGCGATGCTCGCTCCCATCTGGGGCTACCAGCCCGTGCTCGACATCGACGACTCCACCGCTCGCGACAACCTCGCCCGAGCGTCGGTGATGGCACTGTCCTACGTCGCCCAGTCCGCTCGCGGTATCTACCAGCCCGCCGTACCGCAGACCCGTATCGATCAGGCCGCGACCGTCACCGAGCGGTTCATGGTCCGGTGGAAGGGTGAACCGGATCCCGCCCACGTCGCCGCCATCGATGCGTACTGGGTCTCGGCCGCCGAGCACGGCATGAACGCCTCGACGTTCACCGCGCGCGTCATCGCCTCCACCGGAGCCGACGTCGCCGCCTGCCTCTCGGGTGCCATCGGTGCGATGTCCGGACCTCTGCACGGCGGCGCGCCCGCCCGCGTCCTGCCGATGATCGAACAAGTGGAACAGACCGGCGACGCACGCGCCTTGATCACCGGAATCCTGGACCGCAAAGAGAAGCTCATGGGCTTCGGGCACCGCGTCTACCGCGCCGAGGACCCTCGCGCCCGTGTTCTGCGCGCCACCGCCAAGAGACTGAATGCACCGCGCTACGAGGTCGCCGCTGCGCTCGAGCAAGCTGCACTGGCCGAGCTACGCGAACGCCGCCCCGATCGAGCGATCGAAACCAACGTCGAGTTCTGGGCCGCGGTGATCCTCGACTTCGCCGAGGTACCAGCACACATGATGCCCGCGATGTTCACCTGCGGCCGTACCGCCGGCTGGTGCGCGCACATCATGGAACAGAAGCGTCTCGGCAAGCTCGTTCGGCCGGCCGCCCTCTACACCGGCCCCGAACCCCGCACCCCCGAGTCTGTCGAAGGCTGGGAGCTGATCCGGTAGTCGAAGGTGTCGTGGCACCCGACTACGCTCAGTATTCGACTAACCTCCGGGTGCCATATTCCCTCGACGCTAGGACGCGCTACTCCATGGCCGAATTGCCGATCATTCCCGCCGATCTCCTGCCCGCCGACGGCCGCTTCGGTTGCGGCCCGTCCAAGGTTCGCCCTGAGCAGCTGCAATCCTTGGTCGATGTCGGCGCTTCCGTGTTCGGCACCAGCCATCGTCAGAAGCCCGTCAAGGACGTCGTAGGCCGCGTGCGCAGTGGCTTGAAGGATCTGTTCTCGCTCCCCGAGGGCTACGAGGTCGTGCTCGGCAACGGTGGCACCACCGCGTTCTGGGACGCTGCTGCCTTCGGCCTGATTCGCGAGAAGTCGCTGCACCTGACCAACGGCGAGTTCAGCTCGAAGTTCGCCTCGGTGGCCAAGAACAACCCGTTCATCGGTGATCCGATCGTCGTCAAGGCCGAGCCGGGCAGCGCGCCCGAGCCCACCTCGGACCCGTCCGTCGACCTCATCGGTTGGGCGCACAACGAGACCTCGACGGGCGTGGCCATCCCGGTCAGCCGTCCGGCCGGCTCCGAGAACGCTCTCATCGCGATCGACGCCACCTCCGGTGCAGGCGGTCTGCCGGTGAACGTCGCCGACTCGGACGTCTACTACTTCGCTCCGCAGAAGTGCTTCGCCGCCGACGGTGGCCTGTGGGTCGCGCTGATGAGCCCGGCCGCGCTCGAGCGCGTCAGCGAAATAGCTGCCACGGATCGGTGGGTCCCGGACTTCCTGTCGCTGCCGATCGCCGTCGACAACAGCAGCAAGAACCAGACGTACAACACCCCGGCCGTGGCGACACTGCTGCTCTTCGCCGATCAGATCGAATGGCTCAACTCGCAGGGCGGCCTCGACTGGGCCACCAAGCGCACCGCCGACTCGTCCTCACGCCTGTACGACTGGGCCGAGAAGAGCGAATACGCAACGCCGTTCGTGACGAACCCGGATCACCGCAGCCAGGTCGTCGGCACCATCGACTTCGACGAGAAGGTCGACGCAGCCCAGGTTGCGAAGATCCTGCGCGCCAACGGCGTCGTCGACACCGAGCCGTACCGCAAGCTCGGCCGCAACCAGTTGCGTGTCGGTATGTTCCCGGCCATCGAGCCGGACGACATCACCGCACTGACCACGAGCATCGACTGGGTCGTGTCCACACTGGGTTAGCAGCAAGCTCACAGCTACGGCGCTCCCTTCGCGGCTTACACTTGCATTGAAGTACGCAAGCGTAACGACCTCGGAGGGAGCGCTCGTATGTACAGGCTCCTGGCATTCGCGCTACGGATTCGCGTGACTCTGGTGTACTGCGCACTCGCGGTAGCGGGAACCATCGCGCTCGGCCAGATCGGCCCGCACGATCGCTGGCACGTGCTGCACGCGGCGAGCACCAACCTGCACAATCTGACCGACGGCCACCTCGCCACCCTCGTCACGAGCGTCTTTCTCACCGAAGGACGGGTGAACTGGTTGTGGTTGGCCGCGGTCGCCCTGTTGTTCGCCGTCGCCGAATGGATCTCCGGCTGGCGACGCTTTCTGCTGACCTTCAGCGCCGGACACGTCGGTGCGACGGCAGTGGTCGCCGTCGGCCTGCTCATCGGCATTCACAACGACTGGCTCGCGGACTCGCTGGCGATGGCCGTCGACGTGGGTGTCAGCTATGCAGCAGCAGCGGTCGCCGGGTCGATGGTGAGGTACCTGCCGATGCCGTGGCGTGCGGGCTGGGCCGCACTGTGGATCGGCGTCGTCACGATCAGTGGAGTATCGGACCCGTCCTTCACCGCCGTCGGGCACGCGATCGCCCTGACCACCGGCTTCGGCCTGGGTGCACTCTACCTTCGCAGAGACGCATCGACGTTGTCCCACAAAGTAATTGGCGGAACATCGACCGAATGGGTGCAGCCGAGCCCGCAGCTGTCTACCCTCTGATAGGTAAACGATCGTCGGCAGAAGCGATGCGTGTCGAACACCCGCCGAGTACGGCAGGTGAACTAGGCTCGAATTCGACGGTATCGCGAGCCGGCGCGATGAGGAGGTCAAGGTGCGAGACTTACGTGTGGTGGGTCTCGAGGCCGACGGAAAGTTCGTCGTGTGCGCAGATCCCAAGACCGGCGACAGATTCCGGCTTCCAGCCGACGACAAGCTCCGCGCGGCCTCACGCGGTGACATCGCTCGACTAGGACAGATTGAGATCGAAATGGACAGCTTGCTTCGGCCGAAAGAAATTCAGGCCCGTATCCGCAGCGGAGCGACCATCGAACAGGTTGCCGCCGACTCCGGAATGGCCATCAGTCGCGTCGAGGTGTTCGCTCACCCGGTGCTGCTCGAACGCTCGCAGGCCGCGTCGATGGCCCAGTCCGGTCATCCGCTACGCCACGACGGCCCGGCCGTGCAGACCCTGCTCGAGATCGTCACCCTCGCCTTCCGCGCTCGCGGCCACAATCTCGACGACGCGGCATGGGACGCCTGGCGCGACGAGGACAACAAGTGGGTCGCACAGCTCAAGTGGCAGGCGGGCCGCACCACCAACAAGGCGCACTGGCAGTTCCTGCCCGACGGGCACGGCGGGACCATCGCGCCGCTCGACGACACCGCACACGAACTGATCGATCCCGACTTCGGACGCCAACTGCGCGGACTGGCACCGGTGCGCGCACTCACGTCCTCCGAGGATTCCAACGACGACGAGGCCTCGCAGCAGAGCTTCGACGACTACTACGGCACCACCGCCGACAGCGAAATCGACGCCGAGACCATCGAGGTGGACGACGCGCCGACTCCCGAGCCCGAGCAGCCGCGCGAACCGGCGTCCAGGGAACCCCGGCCCGCACCCAAGCCTGCCGCCGGTCACACCAGCGGCAAGGACAAGCGCGGCAAGCCAGCCATGCCGTCGTGGGAGGACGTCCTGCTCGGTGTTCGCAGCAGCGGTCACAACTGAGTTCTGATGTGACCGATGTGCCGCGCGGTGACGAACCGCCGACGCTCACACCGTAGGCTTCCCAGGAGGTAACGGAGAGAGAGGTGCCGGTAGTGGGGGCCAAAGCATCAACGATCTGGTACGTGGACGCACCGGATCCCATTTCTGTACTCCGAGAGGCCAACACCTCGGACTGGAATGCTGCGAGCGCACTCGTCGGACGTCTGTACCCCCACCTGACGGCGGTGCCCCTCGGACAGGGCCCCATATCGACCTCTGCAGGCGTGGACGACGATCACGTCTTCATCGGTTGCTACCCAGGCGTCACCGTGGTCTGCGGATCCAATCTCGCGGTGCCCACCCCGTCGACGCTTCCCGAATCCTTCACTCGCCCTCTGGCGTCCGAGCACACCTACCTCGTCGCCTCGGATCCCCAACACGCCTGGGGTGCGTTCGCGTACTGGGAGCGCGGTGAATTCCGCCGATCCTTCAGCGCCACCCCGGTGTACATCTACGAGGACGCGGGCCTGCCACTGGTGTGGGAGCGGTCGTTCTGGGCCGGTGAGCATCCGCTGATCTATCCGCCCGGAGTGATGCCGGATCCGCAATCGCTGCCGTTCCACCCACAGGAATTCGCCGAGGCAGCCAACGCCGAGTGGCTCGGATTTCGCTACACCGGTGCACCACACGCGGACGAATTCGATCCGAACACCCTGCCGGTCTGTGGCTTCACGATGTACGTTCCGGGACAGGAGCCGCCGCCACCGAACCAGCAGAGCCGAAGCTCGAACGGCCATGGCGCACAGGAACCCATGCCCGACGCCCCCGACGAGCAGGCACCGCGACCGAAGAAGCGTTGGTTCTCGCGCAAATAGATGCCTCGTCCTGCCAGGGTGGTCGCCGTTGCACGCAGCCACCGCAGGTCGACGGGTTTCCGCCGAGTGTCGCCGGTAGTGCGCAACCCTGCCCACTGTCGGAGACCGACGAAGAAGACGACTGTCAGAACGCCAGCGCCGCCAGTGCCACGAAGCTCAGGATGGAACCGATACCGGCTCCGTAGACGGCCCAGCGCCACACCGGTATCGCGAGCCACCGCATGACCGTCGGTGCCGCACCCGCAACGATGATGATGTTCAGACCGATCGCCAGCAGCGGATGAATTCTGGCCAGTTCCAGGCCGAAGGCCGTCAGTGCCACACCCGCCAGCGCCGCCGCGATCACGGCGATCGGGATTCCGGTCCAGCGGACGCCCGGGTCGTGGTCGTTCACGTCAGGCGCACGCGTTCGTAGAACCCCATCGCAGCGGCTGTCGCCACATTGAGTGAATCGGTGCCAGGAGCCATCGGAATGCGCGCGCGAATGTCTGTGGCGCGCATGGCATGTTCGGTCAGACCCGGTCCCTCTGCGCCGAGCAACAACGCCACCTTCTCCCCCGTCATCGCCGCCGCCAGCGACACCGCCGCCGGATTGGGTGTCAGCGAGATCAGCTGAAAACCATGCGCGCGAACGCGATCGAGGCCGCGCGGCCACTCGGGCACCTTGGCGAACGGCACCCGCAGCACATGCCCCATCGATACCCGCACCGAACGTCGATAGAGCGGATCCGCGCACGCCGCTCCGAACAGCACGGCATCCACTCCGAGGCCTGCCGCGTTGCGGAACATCGACCCGAGGTTCTCGTGATCGTTGACGCCCTCGAGAATCGCTACCGTCTTCGCGTCGGCCAGCACCTCGTCGAGATCGAGGGCCTGCGGCCTGTTCGCCGCCGCCAACACACCACGATTGAGATGGAAGCCGACGACCTCGGCCATCACCTCCGCGGACGTCCGATAGAAAGGGACGTCCGAATCGACGAGATCGTCGCGCAAGGTGTCGAGCCGTCGATCCACGCCCAGCAGGCTGATCATCGGGAAGCGCGAGGTCAGCAGGCGCTGCGCAACCAACACGCCCTCGGCGATCACCAATCCCTTGCCCTCGGGCAGATCGGGTCGCCGATCCGACGAGTTGAGATCGCGGAAATCGTCCAGTCGCGGGTCCGATGGGTCGTCGATATCGATTACATGCACCACGTGCTCATCTTGTCACCCGGCCGATTTCGAGACTCCGTCGGCGAAGCGCAGTACGCATACGGCTGAAATCCCGGGTCCTTCCGCGGGCTCCACTCCTGTATGGAAAAGTTATGAGCGATGACTACCGACGAATCGATCACCATCCGCACCGCCACCGACGACGACTGGGATGCCGTCGCGCTGCTCGACGCCCACGCATTCGGCGAGCACCAGAACGCCGAGGACCTGGCCGAGACACAGATCCTGACTCAGTCCGAGCACGTGTACCTGGCGTGGGACGGCGAGACCCCGGTGGGTGTGGCCATGCACTTCCCGATGTCGGTCACCGTTCCCGGTGGTGCGCAGGTCGAGGCGTCCGGAGTCTCCTGGGTGTCGGTCGCGCCGACGCATCGTCGACGCGGCATCCTGCGATCGATGTTCACCCAGCAGCACCGCGCCCTGAACGACGCGGGCGCACCGCTCTCCCTGCTCACAGCCAGCGAGGCGACGATCTACGGACGCTTCGGATACGGGCCCTTGACCGAGGAGATCAGCGTCTCGATCGACCGTCGATTCGCGCAGTTCCGCACGGACGCTCCCCCGGCCACCGGTGTGCGGCTGATCGAATCGGCCGAGGCCGCCGAACTGCTCCCCGACATCTACCACCGCTGGCAGCAGCAGACCGCGGGCGCGCAGCCCAAGCCGCCGATCCGCTGGGAGCGGTTCTTCGCCGACCGCGAGAACCGGCGCGGCGGACTGACGGCTCTGTTCTTCGTCGTTCATCCCGACGGATACGTCGCCTACCGACGCGGACAGAACCCGAGTCGGGTGGTGGTACAGGAATTCATCGCGGTGACCGACGACGCGTACGCCGCGTTGTGGCAGATCCTCGTCGGAGTGGACCTGGTCGACACCATCGAGGTACGGCAGGCACGGGACGAAGCTCTGCCGTTCCTGCTGACCAACAATCGGCTACCCAAGGTCACGGCTCACCACGACGCTCTGTGGGGCCGCATCATGCACGTCGAGGCAGCGTTGGAGGCTCGCACCTACGCTCTCGACACCTCGCTGATCATCGCTGTGCGAGATCCCTTCCTCGATGCGGGCGGCACCTACTCACTGACCGTGACCGACGGCCGAGCCACCTGCACCCGGGTGGAATCCGAACCGGACATCGAACTCGACATCGACGTGCTCGCCAGCATCTACTTCGGCACCCACCGGGCTCGATTGTTCGCCGCCGCCAATCGCCTCACTGCCCGCAACGAGGAATCTCTGCATGCGCTGGATCTGACGTTCGGAACAGCGCGCCCGGCCGTCATGGGCTGGGGTTTTTAGAGCGGGCTGTTCGGCTTGTCGAGCGCGGTGGCCGAGCCACCCCGCATCCACAGGGCAGCGCACAGCGTCACCGCGATCAGCACCGTCATGTAAGCAATGAATTCGACGCTGCCGTGACCGCTCGTGGCGTGGTAGATCAACGGTGCCGTGCCCCCGAAGAGGGAGTTCGCCACGGCGTAGCCGAAGCCGACGCCCAGGGCTCGGATGTGTGGGGGAAACACTTCGGCCTTGGCGATGCCGTTCACCGACAGGTAGCAGGTGAGGACGAAAAATGCGCACACCAGGATGACGAGGACCGCCGGCGGAGATGTCACCCGGGTGGTCGCCAGCACCAGCGCTCCGGTGGCCGGTATCCCCAGTGCCCCGAATGCGACGAGAAGAGGGAAGTTGAGCCCTGTCTCGAGAGGACTGAGACCGACAACGGTCTGTAGGTAGAGGGTGACGAAGTAGAACTGGGAGAAGAGGACGGCGTAGAAGAACACCGTGACCAGGTTGGCCGAGAGCCGGGTTCGGTCGGTGAAGAAATGCAGCGGAACCAGTGGGTCCCGTGCTCGTGTCCGGTAGACCAAAACTGCAGCCAACAAGGCAAAATCACCGCTGATGAAGCCCACGACTTGCAGTGACGTCCACGGGGTGGTCGCCGCTTCGATGGCGCCGAGGACGATGGCGGGGAAGGCGAGCACGATGCCGACCGAGGACGGGATGTCGATGCTGCTCCATTTGCCGCTGGGACGGCCCCCGGACACCAACCGCGGCACGAGCACGAGAGCAGAGTCAGTTGACGTCGAGGGCACCGTGTCCGACCTGCTCGACCTGGTCGTTGCGCCGATCTTCTACCGCTATCAGTTTGCCGACCATCCGGCTACGACGGACTACGCACACATGTTGGCCGTCCGTGGATGGGCTTCACTGATGGCCCGCTGAGCACCTGTAGGGAATCGTCCATCGGCAGCTTCTCGATCTGCATCCTCATTGCGCGCTGTCCCACTCTCGTACGCCACAGCGCCACGTCTCCAGTCTCCGCCCGGAAGCATCCACGCCGCAGCAACAGCGCCGGGAGACTCGCGACCAGCCGCAGAAGACATCGGGCGCGGGTCGGCCGGTGCGGCGGGAAGGAAGGATGGCAGGCCGTCGGCCCCCGGCATCGCCCCAGGTCACAATGGCCCCGCAACGGCTCCTGTATCTGAGATGGCCGACGTCGGGCACGCACCCAAGGAGGCGCAGATGAGCACGGGCGACGAGCGGCCGGACGCCGTTGAGCATCGGATCAACGAGGCAAAGGAGGCCGCCGACCGGGTCGAGGACAACGAAGGCCTGGGCCTGCACCACCGGGAGACGGACCAGCACAGCGCCTTCGAGCTCTCGGCCGACCGACCCGGAACGCGAGGGAGAACCCGAGCCATCGGCCGCGACCCGGGAGCCCCGGGCGAGGCCTCGAAGCGGTGACCGCCGACCCGCCGTCCTCAGCCGGGCGCGGAATCGGCACCGGCGGCGCGACTGACCTCGGCCAGCCGCTGCTCCAGGAAGGCGCGCTCCGCGGCATTCACCGTGAGCTCCAGCGCGCGCCGGTACGACTGAGCCGCGCCGGCTGCGTCGCCGAGGCGGCGCAGCAGGTCAGCGCGGGTAGCGGGAAGGTAAGGATAGTCGGCGAGCCGGGGATCGGTCGCCAGCTCGTCGAGGAGCGGCAGGGCGTCGGCCGGACCGTCGGCGAACGCCACGGCGGCGGCACGGTTGAGCGCGACCACCGGGGTGTTCCACACCGCCATCAGCCGGTCGTAAAGGTGCACGACCCGCGGCCAGTCGGTCTGCTCCACGGACGGCGCCATCGCGTGCACGCCGGCGATCGCCGCCTGCAGGGTGAACCGCCCCGGCGGGCCGGACGCCAGCGCCCCAGCCGTCACCGTGAGCCCCTCCAGAATCGCGCGCTGGTCCCAGCGCGTCCGGTCCTGGTCGGCAAGCAGAAGCAGCCGGCCCTGCTCGGCGGTCCGGGCGGCCCGGCGCGCGTCGGTGAGGAGCAGCAGGCCCAGCAGACCGCGGGTCTCGGCCTGCTCGGGGAGCAGCGCGGCGAGGGTGCGCGCGAGGTACAGGGCCCGGTCGCAGAGCTCCTCTCGGACGAGCGCGTCCCCCTCGCCGGCCGTGTGGCCGGTGCTGAAGAGAAGGAGGACGGCGGTGAGCACGCTGTCCAGGCGCTCGGGCAGCTCCGCCCGGCCCGGAACCCGGTAGGGGATCCGCGCCTGAGAGATCTTCTTCTTGGCCCGGGTGATCCGTGCCGCCATCGTCGGCTCGGACACCAGGAAGGCCCGGGCGACGTCGGGCGTGGGAACGCCGCAGACCAGGCGCAGGGTGAGGGCGATGCGGGCCTCGGGAGCGAGGGCGGGGTGGCAACAGGTGAACACCAGCCGAAGCCGGTCGTCCGGCACCGCGGCATCGGGCCAGTCCGGGTCGGCCGGGTCGGCCGGGTCGTGCGGATCGACGGTCGCCGGCTCCACGAGCAGCGGGAGCTTGCGCCGGAGGGTGACCTCGCGACGCAGCCGGTCGAGCGCCTTGTTCCGCGCCGCGGTGGTCAGCCACGCGCCGGGCCGCTCCGGGACGCCGTCCCGGGTCCAAGCCTGCAGCGCGCTGACGTACGCCTCCTGCGCGCACTCCTCCGCGACGTCCAGGTCGCCTGCGACGCGCACCGTGGCGGACAGCACGAAGGCCCACTCGGAGCGGTGGGCATGCACCAGCGCGGCAGCGACCGCGTCCGCCTGCACGGCGGACGCGGTCGCATCGTCGCTCGGAGCGGTCAGAACGGGTTCGTCGTCGGATCCACGACCGGGCGGACCTCGACGCCGCCGCCGGGGGCGGGGGCCGGGCACAGCTTGGCGATCTCGACGGCGTGGTCGAGGTCGCGCGCCTCGACGACGTAGATGCCGTTGAGGGCCTCCTTGGTCTCGACGAACGGGCCGTCCGTCACCGTAACGCCACCCTTGATCGAGGTGGCCGTCGTCGGGGGCGCCAGCGCCTGCCCGCCCACCAGGGACCCACCGAGCGCGAAGATCTGCTCGACGAACTTGCTGTGGGCGTCGATCACCGCGGGCCACGCTTCGGGCGAGATGTTCGCGTAGAACGCCGGGTCTTCGTAGATGAGGATCGCGTACTGGGACATGGAGCTGCCTCCTGCATGAGGTCGCGGGCCGGCCTGTCCGGCTCCGTCATTGACTACGACGAACATCCCGCTGCCGAATCGACAGCTAGGCCAATTTTTCTTCAAGTCTTTTTACGGCGCCGCCTTGCGTGCCGGAGTCCGCTTCGCGAGCCTAGTTGTACTCGCCTGACACGTTCATGACAGTCGGCTGATCGGGGGAAGGCCGCCACTGGCTGAGGGGGCTCGTCCAGTGTTGCGAAACTCGCGCGAGGGGGTAATAACGTTGCTGCGCTCGGCGTTGGTGAGGAAGACCTGCCGATATGCCCACCCGACCTGCAGCGTGCGGTTGCAACGCTCGACCTTGCGGTTCCGACAGGGGCAGTGGGGCCGAACGAAGACGTGCTCGGCGCTGAGGTCCGCCATGGCTTCGGCGACGTCGGTAGACAGCGTGTAACTGAAGTGGTTGCCGGTCATGACGCGATCGATGCGCATGATTCCGAACCTGGCGAAGTAGGCGGCGGCCCTGAGTCAGAATGCTGCGCAAGTCGGGCCCTTCTCGTCGGGAGTATCTCGGAGTATCCGAGCCGGCAGTAGTCGTCGACGAGTAAGTGCACGTAATCAAACCCGATCTTTGCCCGCTTCCGAGCGCCGGTTCAGCCCATCTGGCGGCTGTGGGCCTTCCAGCCGCCGCCATCAGGGCCACGAGAACGCCAATGCGGTATCCCCTACTTCGCGGCTCACGACATCACAATGCCGCGTGTATTGACCGACATCGGATCCTGTTGCCGTTCAGGCTATTCGCGCAGACTCCGAGTCCTGACATAAAGGGCAAGCGAACCAGACCGTACCGGGGCCTCTCCCTTCACGCGAGTCATCGATCCATTCCCCGGCGGTAGACGGTTCCGGTCCGTCCTCGATGTAGGGGTCTTCGGGATCTCTTTCACCGTTCATCGGCTGCTCCGGAGCGCTGGTCCGACTGATTTCTGGTGGGGAATTTGCCGTCGAATCGATGCGGCAACGAGTACCCGAGTCGAGTTCTCCATGTTTACCTCTCCTTGGATCCCCTCTTGTGGGCAAGCCTACCGACGGTCGGACTTCGAGCAGATTTGAGCTTCCCATCGGACCGTCTCTTCGACTACAGCGTCGGAGGCGCTGACAGAGCATGACTTTTGTCATGGGTGAACCATGATGCTGTCACTTCAGATGATGATGCGCTGCACTGTTTTCGGCCGTCCGGGCGCAGCAGACTCGTAATCATGAAGCAACCAGACGAAGGAAACCTGTTCACCGATCTCATGGAGCTCGGGCCGGCTCCGACGATGGCGCGTGAGATCGTCGTCATCGTCATCAGCATCGCCATTGTCGCCGTGCTGTTCGCGATCGTCGGCGCGTCGCTTCCGGCGTTCGTCGCACTCGGCGTCATCGTCGCCTTCATGGGCGTGCGGTTCGTCATCGGACTCCGCCACTGGGAGAAGCAATCATGACCATCATCGAAGTCAGCGGCATGACTCGCCGCTACGGTTCGGGCAAGAACGCTTTCGAGGCCGTGAAGGCGCTCGATCTGAAGGTTGCGGAGGGTGAGCTGTTCGGCTTGCTGGGCACCAACGGTGCCGGCAAGACCTCCACTCTCGAAGTGATTCAGGGACTTTCGCGGCCGAGCGAGGGCACGGTGCGGATTCTGGGAATGGATCCGGTGTCCGATCGCCGCAAGGTTCGACCGTCTCTGGGCATCATGCTGCAGAAGGGCGGACTGCCCCAGGATCTGACCACCGCGGAGAGCCTGCGGATGTGGGCGGGCACGTGCAGCAATCCGCTGCCGGCGGAAGAGGTGCTGGGGCGTGTCGATCTGGCCGATCGTGCCGATACTCGGGTGAAGTTCCTCTCGGGCGGTGAGCAGCGCAGGCTGGACTTGGCGTGCGCGATCATCAGCCGTCCGCGAGTGCTGTTCCTGGACGAACCGACCACCGGACTCGATCCCGAAAGTCGCCGCAACACATGGCGTCTGATCCAGGAGCTGAAGAACTCCGGCGTGACGATCATGCTGACGACGCACTACCTGGACGAGGCCGAGTCGCTGTGCGATCGGCTGGCCATCATGCACCGCGGCAGAGTCGTCCGCAGCGGAACGGTCGACGAGGTGGTCGCCGACCACCCGGCGAAGATCGAACTGAAGGCCCCCGGTACGGCGTTGCCGACACTGCCCGGTACCGCGATGGACGTCTCGGGAGACACCATCTCGATCCAGACGTCCTCGGTACAGGACACGCTCACCGACCTGCTCGTGTGGGCCCGCACCAACGGGGTGACCCTGCACGGTCTCGACGCCCGAGCGGCATCGCTCGAAACCGTATTCCTCTCCATCGCAGATGAATTCGACAATCCTGACTTCACACACACGAAGGTGATGAGCGCATGAGCACGATGACCGCACTGTCGCGAGCAGAGTTCACCCTGCTCGGACGCAACCGAGTACTACTGTTCAACGCGATCGTCATGCCGTTGATCGTCCCCATCGCACTGCTGATCGTCGGCAGCCGGGGTGACGGCGGGCTGAAAGACGCAGGCGTCGCCAGTGCGTTGGAGATCTTCGCACTGTTCCTGCTGGTGCTCTTGGTCTTCTACAACATGCTCTCGGTCTACGCCACGCGTCGAGACGAGTTGGTACTCAAGCGACTTCGCACCGGGGAGAGTTCGGACCTACAGATTCTGCTGGGACCGGCGATACCTTCACTGGTGCTCACCGTCGCACTGGGTCTGATCGTCGGAGCTGTCGTGGTGGCCTTCGGTGGGCCGGTTCCCATCAACGTAGTGCTCGTCGCCGTCGCCCTCCTCGGCGGTGCCGGACTGTTCGCCGCACTGGCGCTGATCACCTCGGCCTTCACTCGCAATGCGGAAGCGGCACAGATCACCAGCCTGCCGGTCATCCTGATCGCCATGGTCGGCTCGTCCGCGCTGCGCGGCGTTCTCCCGGATTCGTTCAGCAGGGTCGTCGAGCTGACACCGATGGCCGCGGTCTCGGACCTGCTGAACTTGGGCTGGTTCGGCACCACAACGCCTGGCGACGCGTCCATCGGCTTCGCTGCCACCTTCACCGAAGCCGGAATGCCGCTGCTGGTGATGCTCGCCTGGATAGTCGGCAGCCTCCTGATCGCCCGCACACACTTCCGCTGGGAACCGCGGTCCTAGATCGCACCTTTCGTCGACCGTCTGCAAGGCTGGAGATCATGAAGTTGCACGAGTACCTCAATCCACTGCACGGCTGGAACGACAGCAGTGCAGTGGACAAGGTGCGCGTCTACACCCGCCAGTCCTTCCTGCTCATCACCGTCGGTGTTGCCGTCGCAGCGATGCTCACATCTCTGCAGTACGACGACTATCTGTCGATGGCAGCGATGGCGGTCTGCGCCGCCGCCGCTTTCGTGGTTGTGCAGCGCACCCCCGCGCTCGGCGGTGAGTCGACGGCCAGCCCACGAATTCCGTTGGCGATCATGGCAGTCGCCGCCGTGGTGCTGGTTGCCGGCGGGACCACGAGCAACGCACTCTGGGCCGCCGTCCTCGTCACCACTGCGGTCGCGACCCTGATTCCGTTGCGATGGTCCCTGGCGGCGGCTGTGGCCGCTGCGGTGCTCGCAGCGGCTCTGGGAACCCCTGCAGTCGAAACTCTGATACTCGGCATCTTCATCGCCTTCATGTCCTTCACCGTCCAACTGTCGGCGTGGCTGCTGCGCATCGTCACCGAACTCGATGCCACTCGCGACGCTGCTGCCGCACTCTCGGTCGCCGAGGAGCGGCTGCGGTTCTCCCGGGATCTGCACGACGTCGTCGGACGCGCACTGTCCGCCATTGCGGTCAAGAGCGAACTCGCCGCGACGCTGGCGCGCAGGGGCGACGACAGGGCGGCGATACAGATGGACGAGGTGCGGGCGCTGGCTCAGGAGTCGATGACCGATGCCCGCCGGCTGGTGCGCGGATACCGATCCGTCGATGTGGCGTCGGAGCTCGACGGCGCGCGGTCGCTCCTGTCGGCCGCCGGAATCACCACCGAACTGATCGGCGAGTCCTCGGTTCTGTCGGGGCCTGCAGCCGAGGCTGCTGCCTGGGTGGTCCGTGAGGGTGTGACGAACATTCTGCGTCACTCCGCGGCCACCTACTGCCGGATCGAGCTGAGCGCCGGCAGCATTCGATTGATCAACGATCATCCGAGTGCATCGTCCGGCCGCGACGACGGCACGGGCCTGAGCGGGTTGCGCGAACGGTTGGTTGCGGTCGGCGGGACCCTGAATACGGACAAGACCTCCGAGGAATTCACTCTCACAGCGACGCTACCGACCGAAAACTGAAGGACCACATCATGATTCGAGTTCTACTGGCCGACGACGAGAATCTCATTCGTACGGCGCTGGCGACCATGCTCGATCTCGAGGACGACATCGAGATCGTCGGGCAGGCCGACTCCGGCGAGAAGGCGCTGACCGTCGCAGCCTCGCTCGCCCCCGATGTGGCAGTGCTGGACCTGCAGATGGGCGGGATCGACGGCATCGAGACAGCCCAGAAGATCGCCGAGACGCTGCCCACCTGCGCGTCGATCATCGTCACCAGCCACGGTCGGCCGGGCTACCTCAAGAAGGCGCTCGAAGCGGGCGTGCGCGGGTTCCTCCCCAAGACCACCTCGGCTGCCACGCTGGCGGAAGTGGTGCGCACCGTGCACGGCGGCGGACGCTACGTCGACCCCACGCTGGCCGCGGAAGCCATCGGAGCCGGCGACTCGCCGCTCACACCGCGCGAGGCCGACGTGCTCGAGTTCGCCGCCGACGGCGCGTCGATCGCGGAGATCGCACGGCGGGCCCATCTTTCGCCCGGCACCACCCGCAACTATCTGTCCGCTGCCGCGGCGAAACTGGGTGCAGCGAACCGGCACGAGGCCTGCGCTCTCGCTCGACGCCACGGCTGGATCTGACCCACCGTCACACCTTCGTGCTCACGGCGACGGTATCGAGAGTGGGGAGCCGGCGACCGTCTGCGGGCGGTACCACGGTGATCCGCAAATTGTTGTGCCGCAGTAGATACACGGCCGCGAAGAGGCCGGTCGCCAGAGAGATGACCCCGCCGAACAGCAACGGTGCCCGCGGATCCAGGGCGTCGGCGAGCCAACCGAGAACCGGACTACCCAGCGGAGTACCGCCGAGGAAGCACAGCATGTAGATGCCCATCACGCGTCCGCGCATGTCGGACGGCACCGACATCTGCAGAATGTTCATCGCCGACGTCGTGAACGTCAATGTCAGAGCACCGGTGGGTATCAACAGAAGTGCGACGAGCAGGTAGTTGGGCATCAATCCGACGATCAGCTCGAAGGCTCCGAATGCGATGACGGCACCGATGAAGAGCCGCAGGCGCGGCGCGCTCGCCCGCCGCGCAGCCAGAGTCGCTCCGGCCAACGTGCCGACTGCGAGGGTTGTCGAGAGCAGACCGTAGGCGTCTGCTCCGCTACCGAACGTGTTGCGCGCCAACACCGACAGACTCAACGGAAAGTTGAGGCCGAACGTCGAGACCATGAAGACCGTGGCCAGCAGGACTCGTAGGTCACCGCGCCCCCAGACGTACCGAAAGCCCTCCCGCACCTGCCCTTTGGCGCGTGGGGTGGGTTCGACGCGGAAGAGCTGACCGACGTTCATCGCCACGAGGGCACCGAACACCGCCGCAAACGACACGGCATTGATGAGAAACACCCAGCCGGTGCCGACGAGGGTGATGAGCACTCCGGACACAGCAGGCCCGACGATGCGCGCCATGTTGAAGGTCATCGAGTTCAACGCGATCGCATTGGCGAGAGTCTCTTTGCCGACCATCTCTATGGTGAACGATTGCCGCACCGGAGCGTCGATCGCGGACGAGCAGCCGAGGATGAATGCGATGACGTAGACGTGCCACAGCTCGACCATCCCCCCGACGTCGAGGACGCCGAGCACCAGCCCGCACACCGCGGCGAAGACCTGGGTGATCATGAGTAGCTTGCGCTTGTCGTAGCGGTCTGCCAGGACCCCACCCCAGACCGAGAGAAACAGCGTCGGCCCGAACTGCAGAGCCATGACGATGCCTACGGCGAAGCCGTTGCCGCCGGACAGCGTCAGAACGAGCCAGTCCTGGGCAACCCGCTGCATCCACGTGCCGACCAACGAAACGATCTGCCCCGACGCCCACAATCGGTAGTTGTGAGTCTTCAGGGCGGCGAACATCGTCGAGCCGGAGGTACGGGAAGCAGGGGCCACCGTTCAAATAATAAACCTAGGTAACTACTCGGAGTCACTCACGAGCGCGCCGATGATGTTCACCGCGTCACGCAGAACAGTGAGTTGATCGGGTCCGAGGCCCGCGAGCTGCGCGGTCATCCACGCCTCCCGGGCACTGGCCTCGTCGGCGATCAGCTCTCGACCGGCCGGTGAGAGCGAGACGATCACCTGCCGCCCGTCGGTGGGATGCGGGGTCCGCACCACCAGACCCAATTCGGCCAACGATGCGATCACCCGCGTCATCGACGGCGGCTGGACCTTCTCTCGCGCAGCCAATGCACCCGGCGTCATATCGCCCTCCCGACTGAGTGTGGCCAGAGCCGACAGCTGAGTGAGCGAGACTTGCGAGTCCACTCGCCTACCTCGAAGGTGGCGAGTCAGCCGCACCACAGCAAGCGACAGATCGCTTGCCAATTCGCGATTATCTTTAACTACGTTTCCCGACGTCACAGCGCAGAGAATACGCCCTGCTAGCGACCTCGCGTCATGTAACCGCCTCGGTGATGGGTCCGACGGCGAAATATGCAACAAACAGCAGTGCAACGATCCACAACAGGGGATGTACCGACTTCGCCCGGCCGGACCCGACCGCGAGTATCACCCAGGTGATGAAACCGACGCCGATCCCGTTGGCGATGGAGTAGGTGAAGGGCATCACCACGATGGTCAGGAAGGCAGGCAGCGCGTAATCGAAGCGGCGGAAGTCGATGTCGAGAACCTGCCCGATCATCAGTGCACCCACCACGACCAGCGCCGGAGCAGCCGCTTCGATCGGAACGACGGCCGTGAGCGGGGTGAAGAACATGGCCAGCAGGAAGAGCAGTCCGGTGACGACGTTGGCCAGTCCGGTACGCGCACCCTCGGCGATTCCGGAAGCCGATTCGACGAACACGGTGTTCGACGACGCCGACGCACCGCCTCCGACGATGGCCCCGGCTCCCTCGACGACCAGTGCCTTGCCGATGTTCGGCAATTTCCCGTCCTTGTCCAGCTTCGCTTCCTTGCCCAGACCCGTCATCGTGCCCATCGCGTCGAAGAAATTCGCGAGCACGAGCGTGAACACCAGCAGGCTCGCGGCAAGCACGCCGATGCGAGTGAACGCTCCGAACAGATCGACCTCGCCCACCAGGGACAGATCAGGAGACTGAATCAACTCGGTGGGCAGCTGCGGGACCGACAGGTTCCAGCCCTTGGGGTCGACGCCGTTCGACGGACCCACGTCGGTGACGGCCTCGACGATCGCCGCCAGCACCGTCGTGACCACGATGCCGATCAGCAGACCGCCGCGCACCTTGCGCACCACCAGCACACCCATCAGCAACAACCCGAACACGAAGATCACCGTCGGCCACGACGCGATGGACCCGTCGATGCCGAGCCCGACGGGAACCGTCGTGCCAGCGGCGTCGGGGATGCGGCGCACGAAGCCGGAGTCGACAAGACCGATGAAGGCGATGAACGCGCCGATGCCGGCGGCGATCGCTGCCTTGAGCTCGGCCGGGATCGCGTTGAACACGGCCGTGCGGAATCCGGTCACCGCCAGCAGCACGATGATGATGCCGTCGATGACGACAAGCCCCATCGCCTCGGGCCACGTCACCTGCGGTGCGATCGTCACGGCGAGGAGAGTGTTGATGCCCAGGCCTGCCGCGATGCCGAAGGGATAGTTGGCGATGATGCCGAAGGCGATGCTCATGAATCCGGCCACCAGCGCTGTCACGGCGGCGACCTGGGCGACCGGCAGGATGTTGCCGAGCACGTCGGTCTTGGCTGCCGCGTCGTCGGCGGAGAAGCTGCCCAGGATCAGCGGATTGAGGACGACGATGTAGGCCATGGCCACGAAGGTGACCACGCCACCTCGAACCTCGGATCCGACCGTCGAGCCGCGTTCGGTGATCTTGAAGTAGTTGTCGAGTAGCCGCGACGACAATTGCATGAGCGAACGATAAAGCACTCCGCCACACTTGGGTAACCGCAACTGCGTACCCGAGACACGCACAGCGGCGCAGCCGAGACACGCACAGCGACGCAGCCGAGACCGACACAGTGGCGTAGCTTGAATTTCGTGGCCGACCTACCCCAGATTCCGCGCAGCCTCACCGATCCGGTGCCGGTGTTGGCGATCGGCATCCTCGGCTGGATCATCGCGCTGGTGGTGTTCACGGCCATCGGAGATCGGGGCGGCGACGCACTGGCGACGTGTTGGTCCGGCATCGCCGTCGGTGCCGTGGGGTTCGGAATCTTCTTGATGCAGAGAGCGGCGTCACGTCGCGGGAGCAAAACCGCTCAACGCGGCCTCGATTGAGATCAGGATCACGTTAGCTCGGTCACCGCAAGCCCCCTGACGTGGGCAAACTAACCCCTCAGCGGGTTGAGTAACACAAAGTTAACGTGGACCATGGGTTATGTCAGTTAAACAACCTCTTGATCCACGAAAGCCAGGCCATGAAGCTCGTCTCTCAGTACCGCAACCGTCGCAACCACGTCCGCTCGCTCCGCGCTCTCTACGCACGCGCCAACGCTGTCTCCAGCCCGGCCATGCGCGACGAGCTGCTCGTCATCGCCCAGCGCTCGGATTTCTCGCGCTGATCAGCCTGACGGCATAGATCCATCCCAGCCCCCACAGGGCACCGAACACCCAGCCGGCCAGCACGTCCGTGGTCCAATGCGCACCCAGGTAGATCCGAGAGAATCCGATCAGCAGGGACGCGACCACAGGTAGCACGAGCAGTACCGGCCGATGCAGCCACGGAGTGGACGATCGCAGCATCACCGCGATCGCCACCGTGGCAAGCACCATCGACATCATCGCGTGGCCCGACGGAAACGAATGGCTCGCAATATCCACCAGCCGCTCCGGAATCGGTGGCCGCTCCCGCGCGAACGCGAATTTGAGCGCATTCATCAGACCCCACCCGGTCAGCATCGAGCCCGCGACCACGACGGCATCCGATCTGCGTACGACGCGAAGCAGCGCAACAACGACCACCGCGGACAGCAGAAACATCGACACCGTGTTGCCGAGCGTGGTGATGATCCAGAACATCGTCGTGACCCACCCGACTCGATGCTCGACCATCCAGTCCAGGATCACACCGTCAGGCCCCACGAGGTCGCTCCCAACTCTCCGTGCAGTGGACCGTTCCGTCGGCGGTCACCCACCACGGCACTGTTCGATCTCCACTGATATCTCGCTCGCCGCTCACGTCACCGGACAGCCGCACCACGAGTTCGCGATGCACCACCACCCCTCCGGCCGGAAGCGCCGATCCCAGTACGGCACAAGCCAACACAGCTCCGGGTTCACGATCCCAGGAACTGACGCGTCCCACTGCGAGCACTTCTCCGCTGATCGCTTCCGACGCCGACCTGATGTCGAGGACGTCGGCCAGTGCGGCAGCGGTGGCCATGTCCGAGAGCACGGCGACTTCCGGTGGCACCACGCTCGCCAGCCACGGGGCGTCGATCACGAGCGCATCCGACGCATCCACGACTGCGCCGCCGAGCGTGCGGACGCGATCCGGTGGATCGATGTCCGACACCTCGATGCGTCGCTCTGCAACAGCGGTAGCGATGAGCGTGTGAGTTCGCGCGATCACCGCAGGGGTCGGACTCCGTTGTGGATCCGACAGCGCTGCCAGCAGTACGCGAGCAGTATCGGCGTTCTCGCAGATCGGTGCGCTGAGCACCGCCTGCAATTCGTCGGCACGCGGATGATCCAGCGGATCGAGCAACCCGGCGAACGTCTCGTCCGACGGTGCACGGAACTCGATCGGGCGCGAACCGTGCACTCGCGCATACCGTCCGATCCACCACGCGGTGTAGCCGTCACGATCGGCCAGTGCCGCACGGGTGCTCGGATCGTCCAACAGTACGGTCATCGCCTCGGACCAGCCGTCCGATCGGACGAGGTCGAGATCCCGGACCGCGAGGAGTGTCTCCGGTTCCTCGGCCAGACTCGACCACCACGCCGACTCGTCGTCGAGATCGTGATCCGGCCCGGTCGGCAGTTCGTCGCGCACCACCGAGAACCCCCACCCGACGCCCACTGCACGCAACGCCCGCTCACCGAACCTGCTCACCACCGCAGGCGCGAGCACGCCGAACGGCGAATCCTGTACCAGCAGATCCGCCAACGGCGCTCCGGGAAGCAACAGTTCGTCGGCGCTGCGCAACTCGCCCTCGTCGTCCGCGAGGGGCAGGCCGCCGAGCCAACCCGGTAGTTCGCCCGCCTCTCCCGCCAGCGCGAGTACGGCGGAGACCAGCTCGTCGACCTCCTCGCTCTCGTCCCAGTCGAGATCGTCCAGAGCAGCTTCGAGTGCCGGGTCGGTGAGCAGTTCGGCCGCAGTCGCCTCACGGGCCGCCAGACGCGTCAGCAGCGGACTCACCGCATCCGGGTGCACCAGCCGGACCCAGGTGACCGCAGCCGAGGCGTCGGAGCCGATCACCGTCGTCCGTGGACCGGTCACCGTACGACCGTCTGCGAGCGGAACAGGCAGCGCAGCAAGCTCTTCCGCAGCCACACCGTCGACCACGAGTGGCACCAACGCGTCGAACAGTCGCCGCCACCAACTCGGCTCGCGATCGAGCCCACCGACCATCTCCGCCAGCCCCGCCAACCCGATCCGGTGCACACCCACTGCCGCGAGCGCCGACGCATGCCGCGCACCCGACAGTGATGCGTCGACCAGATTCGGTACGACATCGACCAGCGCCGAGACGAGTTCCTCGGTGGCGTCCGCAATGACGTTCGCCCGCTCGGGCACGAGGTCGCGTCCGTCGGCACCGGGAAGCCATGGCGCGCAGGACAGTCGCCGAAATACGAGTTCACGCAGTGCGCCGTCGACCGCACTGCGAGCGAATCCGACCTCGGGCACGAACGACACCCTGGATGCGGCAGGCAGCGAGGCCACGAAGTCCACGTAGCCGTGCGCTACCGCGTCGAACGAGACACCCGGCAACACGCGTCGCCGATCGGGTTGCATCGGCACATCGGCAATGACCAACGCGGGCAACGACATCAGCTCGTCCGAGCGAGTCGGAGCGCGCAACACGTCGGGCGGCGCGGGAACGGGCAGACCGTCGACAACTGGAGCGAGCCAGCGGGCGGGCGGGGTGACGAACTGCCGCCAGGTTCGCGATCCGATCGCGATCTCGGCGGTGTTTTCATCGAGTTTCGTTCTGGTGCAGTCGATCACGACGCCGTCGATCTCGATGGAGTTCAGGGCCTCCAGTTCGAGCAGCAGGTCCATGGCCTCGTCCACAAAACCCGCGGCAAAAGAATCCGCTGCCACATCGGCTCGCAATGTCAACACGATCTCGGTATCGAACCCATCAGCGGGCGGGGCGGCGACCGGCCACGCGAGCCGCAGCACCGGCACGCCGGTATCGGGCGCGAGCATGTCTCGCTCACGCAGCGCCTCGAGTGTGCGCCGGGCGCTGAACGCCACGCCGCCGTTGCGGGATCGCACCTCTATCTCGTCGGACACCGAACGCACGGCGGTGAACCCGACCCCGAACTGCCCGACGCCCGAATCCGCAGCAGTCTTGCCCGACGCCCTCAACGCGGTCAACGCATGCACACCGGAGATATCAAGCGCAGCACCGGTATTGGCAACATGCATGGCCCCGGCGGCGTCGATCCACACGGCCAGTCGACCCCGGACCCCGGCGCGCTGAGCGGCGTCGGCAGCATTCTGCGCCAGCTCGGTCAACAGACGATCGCGATAGCCCCCACGCACCAGATCGGACTCGGACGCCGAATCCTCTCGAAGCCGGGTGGGAGAAGAGCCCCACGCCGCGAGAATCGACTCCCGCAACGACCCGGTGTCGAACGGATCGATCAGCTCGGAGATGCCGAAGCTTCTTCCTGCGCAGCAAGATCGGTGGCACTCGACGCATCATCGGCGACAGGTTCGGCCTCGTCGGCCGCAACGACCTCGGCAGCCGCCGACTCTGCCGGGGCAGCCTCGGCCTCTCCCGCTGTCTCGACGGTGTCAGTCGTTTCGACGGAATCAGTCGTTTCGACGCTGTCGGCTGTCTCGGCTGTCTCGACGCTGTCGACTGTCTCGGCGGTGTCGACTGTCTCGGCGGTGTCGGTTGTCTCGGCAACAGGAGCCGGCTCGACCGAGGCGACCGGCGATGCGATGACGTCGAGTGCTGCGTCGTCGTACGGCTCGAATTGCGGCGATCCGGCTCCGGTGGGGAGTTCGGTGTCGGAGTGCGCTCCGCAGCCGTACTCGGCATGCACCACGTGTCCGTCGGCCGCGAATTCGTTGCCGCACACCCCGAATGCTGCGGACAGCGAACCGGCGATGGGGAGGTAGAAACCACACAGCCCGCAGGTGGACGGCGCAGCCTTGGCCATCTCGGTATCGGGACCGAAGTCGCCGTCGTACCAGCGCTGGGCGGCGTCGAGGCGTCCTTCGAGGCTGGTGACCTTGGTTCGGCCGAGACCGATCTCGCCCGCCACCTCGTCGATGGCAGGGTCACCGGATTCGACGTACCCCGGCACGAGCCGCGGATCGTCCTGGCGCGGAGACAGCAGATCGCCGGGTCCCAGGTCGCCGGGACGGATGCGCTCGTCCCAGGGCACCCAGGTCGGTGCCACGAGAGCATCGGGGCCCGGAAGCAGAACCAGCTCACTGACCGTGGCGTGATCCGCGTCCTCCGGGGCAGCGACCACGACGGCCCACTGCCATCCGCGGTACCCCTCGAGATCGCTGGCGAACCGGTGGGTGGCAGCACTGGAGTCTTCGGCGGTGACCCCGAGGTACTCGCCGATACCGCCCTCTCCCAGGTCGAGCAGAGCCTGCCGCGCGAGGTCCACGGCATCGGCCAAGACGGGGCGGATGGAATCGAGCTCTGGAGAAGATACGAAACTCACACATTCAGTTTGCCGCATCGACTCGGTGACGCCCAGTTCGGGCTGCCATCATGGGTGCAATGACCGTCCGCGCTCGCACCTACGCTGCCCTCGTGACCTCACTGATGGCTGCGTCCGCATGCTCGTCGACGACGCAGCCGACCCCGGTGACGTCCGATTCGGTTCCGACACTGACCACCGAGATCGTGCGCGAATACGACCGCAGCAACGACGCATTCACTCAGGGCTTCGAGATCGACGGCGGCGTGCTCTACGAGGGCACCGGACTGGAAGGCTCCTCGTTCGTCAGGCGGACATCGCTCGAGACCATGACCGAACTCGGTCGCGTGGATCTGCCGGCCGATGTGTTCGGCGAAGGCATCACCGTCGACGGCGACACCCTCTGGCAGATCACCTGGCAGGACGGTGTCGCGATCGCCCGAGACCCGAACACCCTCGCCGAGCAACGCCGAGTGAACTACGACGGCGAAGGCTGGGGGCTGTGCACACAGAGACCGGATGACCGCCTCGTGATGAGCGACGGCTCGTCCACCCTCACCTTCCGCGACCCCACGTCGTTCGATGCCGAGTCCACCGTGAACGTCACGCTCGACGGCAATCCGGTCGAGCGGCTCAACGAACTCGAATGCGCCGACGACGGATCGGTGTACGCCAACGTGTGGCAGACATTCGACATCATGCGCATCGACCCAGCCACCGGCGCGGTGACCGCAGTCATCGACGGCACCCCACTGTGGAATTCGATGTCGGCCTCCGAACGAGGCCGCGCCGACGTGCTCAACGGCATCGCGCAGATCCCCGGCACCGACCGGTTCCTCGTGACCGGCAAATACTGGCCCAAAATCTTCGAGGTGCGATTCACCGATACCGCGCCGGTAGGACAGAATTGACACCGTGACCGATCCACGTCTTCCCCACACCCCACCGGGTGCGGACGACCCCGAGCAGAACGATGCTCCTGACCGACCCGGTCACTCCGCAGGTTCCGCTCCTGACCAACCCGGTCACTCCGCAGGCTCCGCTCCTGACCCGCTCGAGCACCCAGGTCTGGCGAACTACCCGCCCGCTGTTCCTCTGACGTCCACCCACGTTCCGAGTCGGCGTCAGCCGTTGCCGCCGTTGCACCCGCCACGTACCGAGCAGATCACTGCGGCGCGCGGCAAGTCCGGCGCACGCAAGCCGCCCCCGATGCCCAAGAAGCTGACCGTCACCCGCGTCGCCGCCATGCGCGGACGCGAGCTGACCGGCAAGGGAATCGCATCGTTCCAGCGAGCCGCGAAGGCCGACGGTGCCGACAAGTCCGGTCTGACGGCACTCACCTACGCGACCATGGCGAACTTCGCATCGGACGCCGCGCTGGCGATCGCATTGGCCAACACCCTCTTCTTCTCCGCCGCCACCGGTGAGGACAAGACCAAGGTCGCGCTGTATCTCGTCATCACCATTGCGCCGTTCGCGCTGATAGCGCCGCTCATCGGACCGCTGCTCGACCGATTGCAGCAAGGACGACGCATCGCGCTCGCCACGTCCTTCGGGTTGCGCACCGTGTTGGCGGTGGTGCTGGTGTTCAACTTCGACAGCTGGGTGTTGTATCCGGCCGCGCTCGGCATGCTCGTCCTCAGCAAGTCCTTTGCGGTGCTCAAGAGCGCGGTGACGCCGCGAGTACTGCCGCCGGAGATCGACCTCGTTCGCGTCAACTCCCGTCTGACGGTGTTCGGTCTGCTCGGTGGCACCATCGCGGCAGGGGCCGTCGCCGGCGGCATCGCGTTTTTCGCAGGCTCACCCGGCGCGCTGTGGTTCGTCGCCGCGATCACCGTGCTCGGCGGCTACCTCAGCATGCAGATCCCGTCCTGGGTCGAGATCACCGAGGGTGAAGTGCCGGCCACCCTGAGCTACCACGCCGACCAGCACAGCGGCAGCGACTTCGCCGGAAGCAGTGCCCCGACAGAGAATTTGCGCCGCACGCCGCCGAGCAGCACCAAGAACCGGAGACAGCCCCTGGGTCGGGCCGTCATCGTGGGACTGTGGGGTAACGGCACCATCCGCATCCTCACCGGTTTCCTGACGCTCTACATCGCATTCGTCGCCAAATCCCGTACCGAACACGAGCCGCTTCAGCAGGCCGCGATGCTCGGACTCGTCGGAGCCGCCGCCGGTCTCGGCAACTTCTCGGGCAACGCGCTCGGTGCCAGAATCAAGCTCGGCCGGCCATCCCTTGTGGTTCTTCGCTGCACCCTCGCAGTCACGGTGGTGGCCGTCGTCGCCGCGGTCACCGACAGCCTGCTCACCGCAGCGGTGGCCGCGCTCGTTGCGTCGAGCGCCAGTGCACTCGCCAAGGTCTCCCTCGACGCGTCCCTGCAGGCCGATCTGCCGCCGGAGTCGATCGCGTCGGGATTCGGCAGATCGGAAACCGTCATGCAGCTGTGCTGGGTCCTCGGCGGCACACTCGGCGTGCTGCTCCCCACCGAGTACTGGCTCGGTTTCACCGTGGTCTCGGTGTTGCTTACGATCGGGCTCGTGCAGACATTCCTCACCTACCGCGGCAGATCGCTTCTGCCCGGCTTCGGCGGCAACCGCCCCGACCACGTCGAACAAGAAGTGTTCGACGGTTCCTTCGGCGAAAACGTGACCAAGTGAATCTCGCTCCTCACACCAAGAAGATCGCCGCCCTGACCGGTGCGGGTCTGCTCGTCGTCGCCGTTGCGTTCGTCGCGGTGCTCGCCCTGCTGATCGGGAACGCACCGGACAAGGAACCGACCATCGCCACCTACGCCAACGGCAGGACTGTCGAGGTGGAGCCCTACCTGTACTGCGCCGTCAGCGACCCGCTGTGCACCAACGTCGGCGAAACCAGCGAGATCGAGGTCGGCAAGGCCTCAACGGTGCAGCTCTCGCTACCCGAGGCCGTGTACTCGGCGCCGTGGGTACTCGCATTGGTCTACGGCGACGATGCCGGGAACGTCATCGAGACCAGTGGATTCAACGAACCCGGAACCAGGCTCAGCGTCACGGTGCCCACCACCGACGACAGCGACCGAACCCTGCTGGGGATCGAAGTTCGTCTGCCCACCGGCATCATCGACACCGACACCAATCAGGAGGGCTTCGTCAGCCACGCCATCTGGTCGATCGGCACGCGCCCGTAGTCGTCCCCGAGATCAGCTGTCGAGCTCGCGGGCCACGGCCCGGACCACCTCGGAGATGCGCTGCGCGATCTTGCGGTCCGGGTACTTGCCCTTGCGGAGCTCGGGCTGCACGGTCGCTTCGAGCAACGTGATCATGTCCTCGACCATCCCGTGCAGCTCGTCGGGTGTGTGCTTGCGCTCGACGGGTTCGCGGCGGGTGCTGCCGGTGTTCTGGCGCACCGACGGTGCAGGCTCGAGCACCTTCAGGCTCAGTGCCTGCGGTCCGCGACGGCCCGCGGCCATACCGAACTCGACTCGCTGACCGGCTTTGAGGCCCTCGACGCCCTCGGGCAGCGCCGAGGAACGCACGTAGACGTCCTCGCCTTCCTCCTGCGAGAGGAATCCGAATCCCTTGTCGACGTCGTACCACTTCACCTTGCCGGTCGGCACTGAGCTCACCCGTTCATCTGTTGCTGTCGATAGTTGCGTTGTTCGTGGGACCGATGTTCGGCCCGCACAAGTTTCGCGCCCCACGAGAACGTAGGACGCGAATACGTCAGTCTAGCGCGGTGAGCCCGGATAGAGCATTCGAGTTGTTCCCCGCACCGCGCGCTTCACAGCGCCCCGCTTCGCACTACCGTGGTGTACGTGGACACAACGACCCGTAAGAGCAGCACCGCTCTGCTGCGCATCGCGCTGGCCCTGTTCGCGATCGGCCTCGTCGCCATCGTCGCGATCCTGATGTTTCCGATCTTCTCCGACGCGAAGCCCCCACTCGGGCTGTACCTGACGGCCATGTTCTCCGCGCCGACCGGCTTCGTGCTGGCCCTGGGGTACGCGCTGGCATCCGGACGACGGGCGCGCTGACCATGCGGTTGATACTGAACGTCATCTGGCTGGTCTTCGGCGGTCTGTGGCTGGCACTGGGCTACTTCCTGGCCGGACTACTGCTGTGCATCCTGATCGTCACCATCCCGTTCGGCATTGCGTCGTTCCGCATCGGCGTCTACGCGCTGTGGCCGTTCGGGTCGACGATCGTCGACAAGCCGGGGTCCGGATCCGGCGCGCTCGTCGGGAACGTGCTCTGGCTGATTCTGGCCGGTTGGTGGCTGGCCCTGACTCACGTGGTCACCGCCGTCGCGATGGCGATCACCATCATCGGCATCCCGTTGGCGATCGCGAACCTGAAGATGATTCCCGTATCCCTGATGCCCCTCGGCAAGGACATCGTTGCCGTTCGGTGACCTCCCGAACCGGTTCCAGCCTATGTGACTTCCATCACATCACGCTCCGGTAACGGACAGGCAACGGACAGGGGTTCAATGCCCGGCACGTCCACTAGCTGGGCCGACTCGAGAGACCCGAAAGGGGTACAAAATGCGCTCTCGACAACACCCCGAAATCGACAGTTACCAAATAGTGACGTAAGGCGGGAATTTCAGTACGGTCAGCAGCGGCCGGAAAGTTCGGCCGAATTCCGGCCCGCAGCGCCAAACCTCGTCCCGCGGGAACCGGAACACCCTCGACGATCACCCAGGGGACGAGGACGGGGGACCCACGTCCTCCACGGACAACCGGGAAGTTGTAGCGACTCACGAAGTCGCACCGACTTCCCTTGGGGTGAAGCCCAATTGCCCACTCTCAGGAGTGAGCGAGAAGGCCGGGCTACCTCTCAGCCCGAACCCGACAGCTGACCTCGCAGGCGCGTGTGGAGAGGATTTCAACTCGTATGAGCGGACGTCATCGCAAGCCGAGCACCACTGGCAAGACCGTCGCAAAGGTCGCAGTCACCGGAGCCATCATGGGCACCGCAGGACTGGCCTTCACCGGCACGGCCAACGCGGCACCGGATTCCGACTGGGATCGCCTGGCACAGTGCGAAGCCGGCGGCAACTGGGGCATCAACACCGGCAACGGCTTCCAGGGCGGATTGCAGTTCTCCCCCAGCACCTGGAACTCGCACGGCGGCCAGCAGTACGCGGCCACGGCCAACCAGGCCAGCCGTGAAGAGCAGATCGCAGTCGCAGAGAAGGTTCTCGACTCGCAGGGCTGGGGCGCATGGCCGTCCTGCTCCTCGAGCCTCGGACTGAACAGCTCGCCGACCGAGCGCAGCGTTCCGGTCACCCCCAAGGCACCGGAAGTTCCCGCGCTGCCCGACCTGACGTCCATCCCGGCAGTCGACAACTCGGCCGAGGTCGTCGAGGGCATCGTCACCGCCGTCCAGAACATCACCAACGATCCTCAGATCGCCTCGTTCGTGCAGAACGCAGCCCAGGGCATCCAGCTCGATCCGCAGATCGTGAACTTCTACCAGGCCAACAAGGCATTCCTGCCCCAGTAAGCGCCCGCGACGGTTCAGCTCGTACGAAAAAAGCCCCCGACGGATGGTCGGGGGCTTTTTCGTGATCGAGGGCCGCAGCTAGCGATTGACCACGGTCACCGGATGGGCATAGGGGAGGTCTTCGACGGGCAGCGGGAACTCGGTGTCCTCGCCGAAGGGTGACAAGCCACCCGATCGAGCGGACGAGAGTTCGGTCACCGCGTGGTCACCGCGAGCGGTTTCCGGCCAGCCTGGATCGACATAGGGCTTCTTCGACTTGTTCACCATGCGCCTATTTTGACACCTGCCCTGCGGCAAGCACCAGCCCAGGTCTCTAATCTGATAGGCGATGACCGACACGACTGCGCACCGACACACCGACACGCCCCCGGATCTGCCTCAGTGGATCGCAGCTCGCAGCGACGCCGAGCTGATCAAGGCCATGTCGCTGCGTCCGGATCTGACCGCGCCGCCGCCCGCATCCCTGGCCGTGCTGGCCGGACGGGCCGAGCAACGCCGGTCGATCCTGCACACCGCGGACACCCTCGACACCCTCGCCCTGACGGTGCTCGAGATTCTTGCCACCGAAGAGGCATACGAGCGGCCCGTCACTCGCGCCGCGCTACTGGCAGTGGTCGCCAAACGGGCACCGGCCAAGAGCGTGGACAAGGCACTGGCCCAGCTGCGCGAACGCTTGCTGGTGTGGGGTGACGCAGCCGGCTTCCGGATCAGCGCTGCCGCGGCGGACGCGGTGCCGTGGCGCATCGGCCGCGCACTCGACCCGGTGGACAACCTCACCGAATCACACATCACCGCGGCCCTCGCCGAACTCGGTGACGGCGAACGCAGCCTTCTCGACACCCTCGCCCGATCGTCCCCGACCGGCCGCACCCGAGACGCCGCACCGGGCACGCCGCCGGATCGACCCGTCCAGAAGCTGCTCGCCGCAGGCCTACTGATCTGGTTGGACGAGCAAACCGTCGAGCTGCCCGTCCAGGTAGGGCAGATCCTGCGCGGCGAGCCGATGTCGGACCCGCGCTCGCTCGCCGAACCCAAGCTCGCCACCGGCACCTATTCGCTCGCCGATGTAGACGCCGCTGCCGCAGGAGAGGCACTCGAGCTGGGTCGGCACTGCGTCGCAGTGATCGAGGCACTCTCCGGTTCTCCTGCACCCGCCCTCAAGGCCGGCGGCCTCGGAGTGCGCGAGCTCCGCAAGATCACCAAGGCCACCGGCCTCGACGACGATCGAGTGAGCGTCCTTGTCGAGTTGCTGGCCGCCGCCCATCTCATCTCGAGCGGAACACCGGACCCGGTTCCTGCGTCCGACAACGGCGACGACTACTGGGCACCGACCCCGGCGATCGACGCATGGCTCACCGCAGCCCCGGCGGCCCGCTGGCACACCCTCGCCTCCGCCTGGCTCGAAGTGCCGCGGGCACCGTGGGTCATCGGGATGCGTGACCCCAACGACAAGCCCATCGCCGCCCTGTCCGAGGAAGTCCGCTCTCCGGCCGCACCGCGGGATCGACGCATGATCCTGGAATTGCTCGCCGAACTCGGCAGTGGGCACGCAGCGCAGCCCGCCGACCTCGCCCGCACCCTGGCGTGGCGTCGACCCCGGTGGTCCGGGCGCTTCGGCGTCACGCCCGTCGGACATGTTCTCGCCGAAGCGACGGCTCTCGGCATCGTCGCCCGTGGGGCGATCTCGACCCCGGGCCGGTCCCTGCTGCACGACGGCAACGCCGAGGCCGACATGCGTGCGGCACTGCCCGAGCCCATCGACTACGTCCTGGTGCAAGCCGATCTGACGCTGGTGGCACCCGGCCCGCTCGAGCCGGACCTACAGGATCGGATAGAACTGGTCGCCGATGTGGAATCCGCGGGCGCAGCCACGATGTACCGGATCAGCGACACCAGCCTGCGCCGCGCGCTCGATGTGGGACTGACCGCCTCCGAGCTGCACACGTTGTTCGCCACCCACTCGCGAACGCCGGTGCCGCAGGCCTTGAGCTACCTGATCGACGACGTGGCTCGTCGGCACGGCCGCCTACGAGCAGGCGTCGCCGCGTCGTTCGTTCGGTGCGAGGACCCGGCATTGCTGGCCGAGGTGATGGCGTCCCCGGCAGCCGAATCGCTGGCCCTGAGAGCACTGGCTCCGACCGTCGCGATCTCACAGGCCCCGCTCGCCGAGGTGCTCACGGTCCTGGCCGGAGCGGGCTTCGCGCCTGCGGGAGAGGACTCGTCCGGCACCATCGTCGATCTGCGTGCCCGCGGGTCGCGGGTATCGGCGAGGCGGCCACGCCAGGCGTTCCGCACTCCGGCCGTCCCGACCGAGGAACAGCTGGGCTCGTTGGTGCGCGGGATGCGCGCTGCCGACAGAGCGGCAGGCAACGGCGGCGCAGTGGTGCGGGCCGACGGCTCTCGAGCCAGCAGCACCGCAACGATGACGCTGCTGCAGACCGCAGCGAAGGTCAAACGGAGCGTGAGCATCGGCTACGTCGACGCACAGGGCGTGGCGACCCATCGCATCGTCGATCCGATCAGCATCGGCGGCGGCCAACTCGACGCGTTCGACCCCGCCACCGGTGGGGTTCGGCGCTTCACCCTGCATCGGATCACCTCGGTCGCATTGGTCGAGTAGACCGGGCTCACGTGCACGCACGCCCCTACCTGTGGACAATGGAGAAGTTGCGCTCTTTCGGGCGCAACAGATGTCTCTAGGAGGAACCGTGACCGACGGCCCGCTGATCGTCCAGTCCGACAAAACGCTGTTGCTCGAGGTCGATCACGAACTCGCGGGTGCAGCGCGGGCGGCCATCGCACCGTTCGCGGAGCTCGAACGTGCGCCCGAGCACGTGCACACCTATCGCATCACCCCACTGGCACTGTGGAACGCACGTGCCGCAGGCCACGACGCCGAGCAGGTGGTCGACGCGCTGGTGAATTTCTCGCGTTACGCGGTGCCGCAGCCCCTACTGGTCGACATCGTCGACACCATGGCGCGCTACGGCCGGTTGCAGTTGGTCAAGAGCCCGGTGCACGGTCTGGTGCTGATCAGCCTGGACCGCGCGGTGCTCACAGAGGTGATGCGCCACAAGAAGATTGCGCCCATGCTCGGTGCGATGGTCGACGAGGACACGGTGATCGTGCATCCGAGCGAACGCGGCCACGTGAAGCAGATGCTGCTCAAGATCGGCTGGCCTGCCGAGGACCTCGCCGGCTACGTCGACGGGGAAGCCCACCCCATCGAGCTCGACACCGAGGGCGGCAACTGGACGCTGCGCGACTACCAGGAGATGGCGGCCGATTCGTTCTGGGCCGGCGGCTCGGGCGTCGTCGTACTGCCCTGTGGCGCGGGCAAGACGATGGTCGGCGCAGCAGCGATGGCCAGAGCCAAGGCGACCACGCTGATTCTGGTGACCAACACCGTCGCCGGTCGGCAGTGGAAGCGCGAGCTCATCGCACGCACCTCGCTCACCGAGGAGGAGATCGGCGAGTATTCGGGAGAGCGCAAAGAGATTCGCCCTGTGACAATTGCCACGTATCAGGTGATCACGCGTCGCACCAAGGGTGAGTACAAGCACCTCGAGCTCTTCGATTCCCGCGACTGGGGATTGGTGATCTACGACGAGGTGCATCTGCTCCCCGCTCCGGTGTTCCGCATGACAGCCGATCTGCAGTCGCGTCGACGCCTCGGCCTCACCGCGACGCTCGTCCGCGAGGACGGCCGCGAGGGAGACGTCTTCTCACTGATCGGGCCCAAGCGCTACGACGCACCGTGGAAGGACATCGAGGCACAGGGCTGGATCGCGCCGGCCGAGTGCATCGAGGTTCGCGTCACCCTCACCGATGCCGAGCGCATGTCGTATGCCGTCGCCGAGCCCGAAGAGCGCTACAAGCTGTGCTCGACGGCGCACACGAAAATCGCCGTCGTGAAGTCGATCCTCGCCAAGCACAAGGACGCCCCGACGTTGGTGATCGGCGCGTACCTCGACCAGTTGAACGAACTCGGTGAGGCGCTGAACGCTCCGGTCATTCAGGGCTCGACCAAGAACAAGGAACGTGAAGTGCTGTTCGACGCGTTCCGCAAGGGCGAGATCCAGACCCTCGTGGTCAGCAAGGTGGCGAACTTCTCGATCGACCTTCCGGAAGCATCTGTCGCAGTGCAGGTTTCGGGAACGTTCGGATCCCGGCAGGAAGAGGCTCAGCGCCTGGGTCGCCTGCTCCGACCGAAGCACGACGGCGGTCAGGCCCACTTCTACTCGGTGGTCTCCCGCGACACCCTCGACGCCGAGTACGCGGCGCACCGTCAGCGTTTCCTCGCCGAGCAGGGTTACGCCTACCGCATCACCGACGCGGACGATCTGCTCGGTCCTGCAATCTGAGGCGTCGAGCATCTTCCGTCGTGCTAGGAATAGTCGTGTGCGCCGATTCCAGTTCTCCGTAGACGTAGCCCACGCGAAGTCGGTCAACGAGACGTTCACCGAGCTTCGTCGGCTGCGTTCTTCCGCAGCGCTCACCGCCGTGTTCCTCCTCGCGCTCGGTGCCTGGTTCCTCTGGATCGCGGCCCCGTGGTCGTACATCCTCGGCGCGGTGTTCCTGATCGGCGCGGCCACCTCGCTCTGGGTGATGCTGTGGGCACCCCGAAAGATGGGTTCCATCGAATCCCAATATGCCGCAGGCGATCTGGTGCCGGCGGTGGTGGCCGAGAAGCTACCGGGTGGAGCGATACTGCTGGCCCTGGTCGACATCGCGAAGCCAGAGGCGGACGAGCCGCACTACGTGTTGATCACCCGCGTCGTACGGGCGCTCCCCGGCCACGTCGTCGAGCTGGGCGCACAGGTGCCCGCGGTGACGGTTCTCGCGGACCGTGGCCGAAACACCGGCGGGCGAACGTGGCAGTTGGCCTCGGCGATGCCCATCGCATGGGGAACCACCGATCCGGTGGTCATCGCACGCGCGGTCGAGGAGATCACCGAGGGCGAGTGGGCATTGCTGCACGCCAACATCGGCCTGTCGGAGAAGGTCCGCAGGGCCAAGAACCAACAGTTGCTCATCGACCCGGCGGATCTTCCCGACGACCTGCGCTGAACCGAACCGCAGCCGGCGCAGGCCTAGGTCAGGGCGGGGATCACTTCGCGCTCGAAGAGTTCGATACCGGAGCGGTCGTAGGCCGCTTCGGGGAAGTAGAAGATTCCGTAGGTCATCCCCTGCTCCTGCAGCGACGTCAGATTCGCCACGATCTGCTCCGGAGTTCCCACTGCGGGCATGCCGCGGTACGCGTCGAGGGCGCTGTGGGCCTTCTCGGCACCCACGTACTCGGTCAGGCGAGCTTCGAGGGCACGAAGCCTGTCTTCCACCTCGGCCTCGGTTGCGCCGATGGCGACGTTGTAGTTCGCCGAGCGGACGATGGCATCGAAGTCGGTACCCACGGTCGCGCAATGCTCGCGCAGCAGAGCAGATTTGGTGGCGAAACCGGTGGGGGTTCCGTCGAAGTTGGTGTAGTTCGCGTACTTCGCGGCGATCTTCAGAGTCACCTTCTCACCGCCGCCCGCGATCCACAGCGGAATGCCTCCCTCCTGCAACGGTAGGGGTCGCACCACGGCACCGTCGATCTCGTAGTACTTACCGTCGAGGAACACCTCTCCGGCCGTCCATGCCTGCTTGAAGATCTGCACACCCTCGTCGAGTCTGCCCAATCGTTCTCCGGCAGAGGGGAACCCGTAGCCGTATGCGCGGAACTCGTGCTCGTGCCAGCCGCCGCCGATGCCCATCTCGACGCGGCCACCGGAGATGATGTCGACGGTGGCAGCAACTTTGGCGAGGTAGGCCGGGTTGCGGTACGCCATCGCCGTGCACATCTGCCCCAGCCTGATGCGTGACGTGGATGCGGCCAAGGCGGACATCAGCGACCAGGCCTCGTGCGTTGCCTCGTCGGTCGCGGTGGGAACGGTGTGAAAGTGGTCGTAGACCCACAGAGATTCCCACGGACCGGCCTCGGCGGCGAGCGCGTGATCGCGCATCGCACTCCAGTGCTGGGCAGGGTCGATACCGACGAGATCGAGACGCCACCCCTGTGGCACGAACAATCCGAATCGCATGACAGGCACAGTACAGACGCAGCGCGAAGGACTGGTTCCGGTCTGTGAACTACGCTGCAGGGATGTCCGAGTTGCTCCCCTCGCGCACAGTGGCACGGCTGCGCCCGTTCGCATTGACGATCTTCGCCGAGATGACCGCTCTGGCCGTCGAAAAGAAGGCTGTCAATCTCGGACAGGGTTTCCCCGACACCGACGGGCCGCCTGCCATGCTCGAGGCGGCACGTGAGGCCATCGCGAACGGACTCAATCAGTACTCCCCCGGCCCGGGTATGCCGGTGCTGCGCGCGGCAATCGCCGACGACCGAGCGGCCCGATTCGGTCTGCGCTACGACCCCGATTCGCAGATACTCGTCACCGTCGGTGCCACCGAGGCGATCTCGGCGTCCCTCCTCGGTCTGATCGAGCCGGGCGACGACGTCCTGCTGATCGAACCGTTCTACGACTCCTACGCGGCTGCGATAGCCCTCGCCGGCGCCACTCGAACCGCCGTGCCACTGGTCTCCGACGGCAACGGATGGACCGTCGACACCGACGCCCTCGAACGCGCCATCGGGCCCCGCACGCGCATGATGATCGTCAATTCTCCGCACAACCCCACCGGCACGGTCTTCGACCGCGACACCATGATCCGCATCGCCGACATCGCGGTGGCACACGATCTGCTGGTCCTCACCGACGAGGTCTACGAGCACCTCGTCTTCGACGGCCGCGTACACACGCCGATCGCGACACTGCCCGGGATGTTCGAGCGCACCGTCACCGTGTCGAGTGCCGCGAAAACCTTCAACGCCACCGGGTGGAAGACGGGCTGGGCGCTGGGGCCTGCCGAACTGATCGACGCCGTCCGCGCCGCCAAACAGTTCATGAGCTTCGTCGGCGGCACTCCCTTCCAACCGGCCGTCGCCTACGCGTTGGAGCACGAGCAGGCATGGATAGCGGCCATGCGCGACGGCCTGCAACGCAAGCGGGACACGCTCTCGGCTGCTCTCGCCGCCGCGGGAGCGAATGTGAAGTACAGCGCGGGTACGTATTTCGTTTGTGCAGACATCGCTCCGATCAGGCGCGGTGACGCCTACGAATTCTGCCGTGCCCTACCGGACCTGGTCGGCGTCGCGGCGGTTCCGGTGACGGCGTTCGTCGACGAGCCCGCTCCGTGGACATCGTTGGTGCGCTTCGCTTTCTGCAAGCAGGACGAGGTTCTCGCGGACGCAGCCGAGAGGCTACGGAAGTTGTGACTGCGCAACCGACGATTCCGGCGTACTTCGTCAGGCAGGCCGTCGACCTCGCGACGAAGAGCGGGGTCGACTTGACCTACCCGCTGTCGATGGCCGGCATCGGATCCACCATCCTCGACAACCCGGCTGAGCGGCTGACCACCCGGCAGGTCACCGTGTTCACCCAGGCGGTCTGGGCGATGACCGGCGACGAACTGTTCGGTCTCGCCGCAGTACCGGTGCGGCGCGGGAGCTTTCGCGTGGTGTGCCAGACACTCATACACACCGAGAACCTGTGGGCTGCGCTGGTTCGGATGTCCGAGACCATGCGGGTGCTGATTCCGGTGCGCCCGATGACGATGGATCGAACCGAGGAATCCACGGTGTTGACGGTGCACGTCACTCCCACCACCCACCTGAGCCCGGAAGGCAACGAACTCGCCGAGCGACTGCTGACCGACTTCCTGTTGATTCTGCTGCACCGATTCGCGGCGTGGCTCATCGGCAACCGGGTCAAACTTCTGTCGGTGCAACTGCCCTACCCGCTGCCGGGCCCCGAAGCGGGAAAGATGTACGACGCCATCTTCGGAACACACGTGGAATTCGGAACCGATCTGGCCACACTGGAATTCGACAGCGCGGTGATGCGGGCACCGATCGTACAGACCGAGGCGACTCTGGCCGAGTATCTCGCGGAGTCGCCCAATCTGCTGTTCTCGTCCCGAGATTACGACAGCACTGCGTCGAGCCAGGTTCGCCGCGCCCTGGAAACCGGATTCAAAGGTGGCGCACCGGGAACCGAAGAAATCGCAGCAATGCTCAACATCAGCCCACCGCACCTGCGACGCATCCTTCGGCAGGAGGGCACCTCCATCAACCAACTGCGCGAAGAAGTGCTGCGCGATGCAGCGATCTCCGGGCTGAGCCGCGGCGACAGCGTCGACGACATCTCGACCCGCTTGGGGTTCTCCGAGCCCAGCGCCTTCCGCCGGGCCTTCAAGCGATGGACCGGTCAGACTCCCGGCGCATACCGTCTCAGCTGACGCAGAACTCGTTGCCCTCGGGATCGGTCATCGTGATCCAGACACTGGGGCCCTGATGTCCTCGATGCAGTACCGATGCACCCCGTGCTTCCAGTTGCGTGACCACCGTCTCGCGCTCGTCGCCGACGCGAATGTCGAGGTGCAACCGATTTTTCACCGATTTCGGCTCGGCTACCGACTGGAACAGCACTCGCGGGTTGCCGGGCGACTCGGGATCGACGATTCCCGCGCCCGCCTGCCACACGAGAACGCCCTCGAACGTGATCGTGTCCTCGTCGCGGGCGTGCCCAGCGGCGACCATCTCGCGAATGAAGTCCTCGTTGCTCGATTCGACCTGCCAGCCCAGAGTCTGCGCCCACCACTTCGCCAGCGCATGGGGGTTCGCACTGTCGACGACGACCTGAAATCGATATCCCATGACGGCACGGTACCGCCGTTCAGTGGAAATGGGAACACACGTTCGATACAGTGACGGTCATGTCGCTCGCCATGCAGGGCTCGTTGTTCGGTGACGCCGACGGTGGCGTCGGGTCGCTCGAGTCCGTCACCCGTCGCGAACTCACGCTCGGGGCGTGGGTGGACGTTCGCCCGGGCTGGTTGGCCGATACCCACCTCTTCGATTCGCTGGTGGACGCCGTCGATTGGCGAGCCGAGCGCAGGCAGATGTACGACCGCGTGGTCGATGTGCCGCGCCTGGTTCGGTTCTACGCCGAGCGCGAGCGTTGGCCCGACGCAGCACTGTACGACGCACGCGACGCCCTCGACGATCACTACCGCAGCGAACTCGGCGAATCCTTCGCCACCGCCGGACTGTGCTACTACCGCGACGGATCGGACAGTGTCGCCTGGCACGGCGACAACATCGGCCGCAGCGCCACCGAGGACACCATGGTCGCGATCGTATCGCTCGGTGCCACACGGCAACTCATGCTCCGACCGCGCGGGGGCGGAACGTCGTTGAAGTTCACGCTCGGTCACGGGGACCTGGTGGTGATGGGTGGCTCGTGTCAACGGACGTGGGAACATGCCGTACCCAAGTCCACCCGCGCGACCGGACCCCGCATCAGCGTCCAGTTCCGACCGCGCGGGGTCCGTTAGCGCGAGGCCGTCGGGTGTCGACGCTCCTCGACCGCTGCCGCAAGTACGTCCAATTGCGTTGCCGTGGTGTCCCAGTCGAGGCAGGCGTCGGTGATCGACTGCCCGTACACCAGATCGTCACGGCGGCCGAGTTCGAGATCCTGACGCCCCGCAACCAGGAAGCTCTCGAGCATCAGACCGACGATGCCGTGTTCGCCTGCCGCGACCCGCGCTGCCACGTCGGTGACCACGTCGACCTGCTTGTTGTGGTCCTTGCGGCTGTTGCCGTGGCTGGCGTCGATGATCACTCGCTCCGGTAGACCCGACTTACGCAGTCGGGCAACGGTATCGGCGACCGATTCGGCGTCGTAGTTCGGCCCGTCGACGCCGCCGCGCAGAATGACGTGGCAGTCCGGGTTTCCGACGGTGCGGATCAGAGCCGCCTGGCCGTCGAGATCGGTGCCGGGGAAGACGTGGCTCGCGGCGGCAGCGCGGGTGCCGTCGACCGCGACCTGGATGTCGCCCTCGGTGGAGTTCTTGATCCCCACCGGCATCGACAACGCACTGCACAGCTGGCGATGCACCTGGCTGGCCGCCGTTCGCGCACCGATTGCGCCGTAGCTGACCAGGTCTGCGATGTACTGCGGGGTGATCGGGTCGAGGAACTCACACCCGACCGGCAGACCGAGCGCGGAAATGTCCAGCAGCAGTTGACGTCCCACGCGCAGACCGGCATTGATGTCGAAGCTGCCGTCGAGGTGCGGATCGTTGATCAAACCCTTCCAGCCCAGCGTCGTACGCGGCTTCTCGAAGTAGACCCGCATGACGATGTGCAGGCGATCGCCCAGTTCGGATGCCGTGGCCGCGAGGCGTCGGGCGTAGTCGAGGGCAGCCTCGGTGTCGTGCACCGAGCAGGGCCCGACGACGACGATCAGTCGATCGTCACGGCCGTCCAGCACGTCGACCACACCCGCGCGGCCGGTTCTGACGGTGGCCGAGATGGCGTCGTCCACCGCATGTTCGCGGCGCAGCACCGACGGAGCAACCAGCGGACTGATGCTGATGGTCCGCTGATCGTCGAGAGGTGGGGTGTCGAGAGAGAGTGTCATGAGAGGAAAGTTCCTGTTCCCAGGCCGACTCTTCATGCTCCACACGCACTTCGAGCCGGTCTGTATCCGGCTCGTGGGGTGGAAGGTCAGCGCATGGCGTCGCTGGCTGACCCACCCGGGGCCGGCCTGCTAAACCAGAAATACGTGCGCTGCATGAAAAGCACCGTAGCAGATGCGTGGATCGCCGACCTCAGCCCAGTCGGATTTAGGCTAGGGTTACCTGTTTACGCCCGCCCTGTGAAAGAGAACGAAGTGAAACGTCTACTCCTGGCCACCACGATCGCCGCGGTCACCGCACTGACCACCATTGCCTGTGGCGGCACCGCCGAGCAGACGGCCGCTCCCTCCACCAGCACGGCGTCGGACACCTCCTCCGACGACGCTGCCTCCGACGACGCTGCCACGGACGCACCCGGCCCGACCGGCATCCCCGACGGCATGGGTTCGGGTGCCGCAGACGGAGTGTTCCCCCGCACGGTCGGCCACTTCGGCGGCTCCACCGAGATTCCCGCCGAACCGAAGAAGATCGTCGTGATCGCCACCGGTCAGCTCGACGCGGCCCTCACCCTGGGCGTCGTACCCACCGGAGTCGCCTACGGAGACGGTGCCGCACTCGTACCGGACTACATCAGCTTCTCGTTCCCGCAGTACGCGGATCGCATGTCGCAGTTCGTCGACGTCGGCAACCGGCAGGAAGTCGACATCGAGGCGATCGCGGCCATCGAACCGGACCTCATCCTCGCGAACAAGGCAGGCTCCGAGGACATCTACTCGACGCTGTCGACCATCGCGCCGACCGTACTCACCGAAGGCACCGGAGTGAACTGGAAGCAGGACTTCCTACTTCTCGCCGATGCGCTCGGCCGCACCGAGCAAGCACAGAGCTTCGTCAACACCTTCGCGTCCGACGCTGCGGCACTGGGTGATTCAGTTTCCGGCGGCGGCACACCCACGGTCTCGCTCGTCCGCTTCACCGCCGATCGAGCACGCGTGTTCGGTATCCCGTCGTTCGCGGGATACATCGCCTGGGACGCCGGGCTTGCGCGCCCGGAAAGCCAGCAGTTCGACAAGACCTCACAGGACTTCAGCGAGGAAGAAATTCAACTGGCGAACGCGGACTGGGTGTTCGTCTCCAGCCAGGACGCCGGAGCCGATTCGAGCGCCGCGTCGTACACCACCAACCCGCTGTGGACCGGAATGAGCGCGGCAACCGAGAACCACATCGTCCGAGTCGACGACGATCCGTGGTACCTCAATGCAGGCCCGACGGCGGCAACCATCGTGCTCGACGGCCTGAAAAGCGCCCTGCAGAGCTGACTCACACACGTGCATGGAACTTCGGAGCAGGCTACGAAGTTCCATGCACGTCGCACAGATAGGTTGCGCACAACTTAACCGTGCACTACTGTTCTCTTCGTGACCAACGAACTCGCACTCGACCGTCAGGTGTGCTTCGCGCTGTACTCCGCTTCGCGGGCTACCACTGCGGTGTATCGCCCGATGCTCGACGCGCTCGGCGTCACGTACCCGCAGTACCTCGTACTGCTGGTGCTGTGGGAGAAAGACGGGCGCGGGGTCAAGGAGATCTGCGCAGAACTCGATCTCGACACCGGCACTCTGTCGCCGCTGCTCAAACGGCTCGAAGGTCTCGGATTCATCGAGCGCCGACGCCTGAGCACCGACGAACGCCGCGTCGAAATCCACCTCACCGAGACCGGAAGTGCCATGCGCGCACAGGCACTCGACATTCCGCGCAAGCTGGCCGAGAAGACCGGCATGGACGTCGACGATCTCGTCAAGCTCAAGGACGCACTCGACGCGTTGACGAGCGCTCTGCACCACATCGATTCCGGCACGACAGAAGGAGAATCATCATGAAGACCATTTACACCGCCGAGGCCTTGGCCACCGGAGAGGGCCGCAACGGCCACGCTCGCACGTCCGACGGTCGGCTCGATCTCGACCTCGCCATCCCCGAGGCCATGGGCGGTAGCGGCAACGGCACCAACCCCGAGCAGCTGTTCGCAGCCGGCTACGCCGCGTGCTTCCACTCCGCACTGCAGATGGTTGCCCGGCAGGACAAGGCCGATGTCACCGATTCGGCGGTCGGCGCACGAGTGGACATCGGCCCCAACGACGCAGGCGGCTTCCAGCTCGCCGTCACCCTCGAGGTGACGCTGCCGAACCTGAGCCGAGGGGACGCCCAGGCCCTGGCCGACAAGGCCCACCAGGTCTGCCCGTACTCCAACGCCACCCGCGGCAACATCGACGTCACCGTCACCGTCACCGAAGACGAGTAGGGAGACACCATGAAGGCACACGAAATTCACCTCGCGTCCCGCCCAGAAGGCTGGCCGACCGAAGACAACTTTCGCGCGGAGGTCGTCGAACTCCCCGAACTCGCGGACGGGCAGATCCTCGTCCGCAACATCGTGATGTCGGTCGATCCGTACATGCGCGGCCGGATGAACGACGCGAAGTCGTACGTCCCGCCGTTCCAGATCGACGCCCCTCTCGACGGCGGCGCGGTCGGCGAGATCGTCGAATCCAAGGCCGAGGGCTTCGCCGTCGGCGACACGGTCGTCCACGGCAAGGGGTGGCGCGATCTCGCCATCGTCCCGGCCAAGGGAGCCGGCAAAGTCGACCTCGGTGCGGCGAAAGCGTCGGCATACCTGGGCGCGCTCGGAATGACCGGCACCACAGCGTATGCAGGCCTGACCGACGTGGCGTCGTTCAAGGAAGGTGACGTCGTGTTCGTGTCCGGCGCGGCCGGTGCCGTCGGGTCACTCGTCGGTCAGATCGCCAAGGCGCTCGGCGCTTCGCGCGTCATCGGCAGTGCCGGATCTCCGGCGAAGGTGGCCCGCTTGCTCGAACTCGGTTTCGATGCAGCGTTCGACTACCACGACGGACCGGTGGCCGAGCAGCTTCGGAAGGCAGCGCCGGACGGTATCGACGTGTACTTCGACAACGTCGGCGGCGAGCATCTCGAAGCCGCCATCGGATCGATGAACAAGTACGGCCGGATTGCACTGTGCGGAGCCATCGCACAGTACAACTCCACCGAACCGACGCCTGCTCCGCGCAACCTCGCCCTGGTGATCGGCAAGGAACTGACGTTGAAGGGCTTCATCGTCGGGTCCTACGCGCATCTCACCGAGGAATTCCGCGCGAAGATGACCGAGTGGTTGTCCAGCGGCGCAATCGAATTCGACGAAACGGTCGTCGACGGTCTCGACAACGCTCCCTCAGCGTTCATCGGACTGATGAAGGGCGAGAACACCGGCAAGATGGTCGTCACCATCTGAGTCGGACCCGAAGGGGCGTACCGCAGTCCACACCCCGGTCGGCATTTCCGACCGGGGTGTTTCCATGCCCCACCGATTACAGTCGGTGCATGCCCGCCGCTCCCCTGCCGTTGCGCGACGGTCTCGACCCCACTCGGGTGCGGATGCCCGACGTCGCGACCGGAGCGACGGTGCTCGAGTATCTACGCGCACGGTTCCCCCAGGACGCGGCCAGGCTGACCGAGAAGGTCGCCGGCGGCGAGATCGTCGACGCGGCAGGCGTACCCATCGATTCGACGACGGTCGCGAGACCGCGAGCGGACATCTACCTCTACCGCGACCCACCGGTGGAGCCGACGGTGCCGTTCACCCTCGACGTCCTTCATCGCGACGAGAACTTGCTCGTCGTCGACAAGCCGCATTTTCTGGCGACCACCCCGCGCGGTGCCTACGTCGCGCGGTCTGCACTCGTTCTGCTCCGACGCCGGTTCGACCTGCCCGAGCTGAGTCCGGCGCATCGCCTGGACCGACTCACCGCCGGGGTTCTGGTGTTCACCGTCAGGCAGCAGGCGCGCCGACCGTACCAGGAGTTGTTCGCTCAACGCGCGATCACCAAGCAGTACGACGCAATTGCCCCGCTCGCGACCGATATCATGGGTCGTTCCGCGGGCTCCACTCCCGATCTGGACTTTCCGTTGACGGTACGCAGCCGAATCATCAAGGAGCGCGGCGTTCTTCAGGCCCGTGAGGTACCCGGCGAGCCCAACGCGGAAACACTCGTCGAGCTCGTCGACACGTTCGGAGCCCACGGCCTGTACCGATTGCATCCCCGAACCGGCAAGACGCATCAACTTCGAGTTCATTTGTGCTCGTTGGGAATTCCGATCGTCGGCGACAATTTCTACCCCTCGTTCCGCGATGTCGCCGACGACGACTACTCCGACCCGCTCCGCTTGCTGGCGCGTTCGATCGAATTCGTCGATCCGCTCAGCGGCCTGGTTCGACGGTTCGAGAGCAATCGGAGTCTCGATCCACCTGTGATGCAGCAGATTCGGCCGTGACGTCGGCGATCTCGGCGGTACGGACCGTGATGCGATGCGAGATGACTGCGAGCGCGAACAGTCCGATCGCAACGTTCACCAGCGCGGCGAATCCTTCCTGAGCGAAGTCCACGAGGGCGTTGAGCAGAGTGAATATCAACGCGGACACTCGGAGGGTGCGCAGAGGCCAGAGCGGTCCTCCAGCACGTAGCCGCAGCATGGACGGCAGCGCCGTGGCGAAGGTGAGGCAGGCACTGACGAACAGGATCCCACTGGCAATTCCCATTCTGTCGATGTCGATCGTCAGGTCGCGCCGATCGATGTGCAGGTCCCCGATGGCGAGTTCGACGACCCCGAACACCACCCCGGCCCCGGAGAGCAGAACCAACCCCCAGCCGACGACGGGAATCCACCGGGCGCTGGTGAAGAAGGCGGGAATCAGCCGGGGAACGAAGTTCCGCAGCGAGTGGGTCCGCGACGTCGACAGACGACAGCGACCGAGCAACAGTCTGATCCCGGCCACGGTGTCCGCGTCGGCACCCTCGGACTCGGCCCGCGCGACCATCCGTAGCGCCCACTCGCGCCGATGCTCGGGTAGGCCGTGCGCGACGCCATCGGCGGCGATCGCAGCCGCGTTGGCCAGCGATTCGTCGACCGAGGGCCGGCGGAACTCCCGAACGATCCTGCTGAACACCAACAGCAGGACCACCAGGACATACATGATCTCCGACGAGGGTCCGTAGAAATAGTCGTTGTCCTTGGTGACGAATTTGCCGACTTCGTCGAGAAACAGTCCGAATCCGATCCCACCGAGCAGCACGGTGAACACCCGAACACCGAACCCGATGAACATCCACCCGATCAACAGCGCGAACATCATCGCCGCTCCGCCGTACAAGGCATGAGCGATGTGGAGCGACTTACCACCCACCTGGGGATAATGGGTCAACTCCAGGTAAGCCCTGGTGATCAGAATCGTCGCAATGGCGACGACCATGAATGCCTCGGATGCGGCACTTCCGTAGGCATCGCGGATCATGCCACTGCGATATGTGGTGCCCGGACGGCCGGTCATCGATCGAGTATGTGCCGCCTGCCGTGCCCACGGGCCGTTTTCGCACGTCCAAAGTTTCCTGGGTTGACAAATCTGATTGCCGAAACTGCAATAGAGTCATGGAAGAATCGAACACCAGCCTGGACGAGGTCATCGCGGGCCTCGGTCCCCGCCTCAAGCGCATCAGGATGGAGAAGAACACCACCCTGGCATCGCTGTCGGACACCACAGGAATTTCGATCAGCACCCTGTCGCGACTCGAGTCCGGTGACCGCAAGCCCAGCCTCGAATTGCTGTGGCCCATCGCTCGGGCCCATCAGATGAAGCTCGACGATCTGGTGACCGCGCCGCCCGTAGCGGACCCGCGGGTGCGCACCACGGCCACCGTCCGCGAAAACGTCACGATCCTTCCCCTGACGCTGCGCCCGGGCGGCCTGCAGGCGTACAAGCTCCTGATCCGCCCGGAGAGCTCCGAGCCGCGGCCCCGGACCCACGAGGGGTACGAGTGGTTCTACGTCCTCGACGGCACCCTGCGCCTGATTCTCGGCGAGCACGATCTGACGATGAAGGCCGGTGAGGCAGCCGAATTCGACACTCGTGTGCCGCACTGGTTCGGTGCCGTCGGAAACCGGCCTGTCGAGCTTCTGAGCCTGTTCGGACCCCAGGGCGAGCGGATGCACGTGCGGGCAAAACCGACGGTATGAAATGTCATGTCCGTGTGAGACAGTGAAGCCCGCTCGACGCCAGGATCCGCTTCGGTCATCCGCACCGACCACAACATCTCGAGGAAAAAGATGACCGACAGACTGCCCGAATCGCCTGCATCTCGCACTCACGTGGACATCGCAACCGGAGTGCTCATCGGGATCCACGGTGGATCCGTCGCCGACGCCATCGACGAGCTGTTCACGACCGCGAGAAATCACCGGGTCAGTCTGTTCGAGCTCTCTCGCACGCTCATCACCGTCGCGGAGGGCCGCGATATCGAGCGATCCTCCGCCACCGATGCGGTGTACGAGGTGTGGGGCTCGGCACTCGGCCGTCGAGGCGCAGAAACGACCTTCGGCTTGGTCACCGATTCCGCAGCGCTCTGATCGAACCGGGGAGCTAGCCGCGAACGGATGGATCGCTGCGTAGCTCCGGAAAGCGTGCCGTCATCGCATCGATGTGTCGGTACATTTCGTAGAGCTCGGTCCGGAGCTTCGACGCCTCGGACTCGAACGCTCGGGCACGGGATTCGGCGCGATCCGCGCGAGCACGAAATGCTTTGGACTGCGCCTGTTCGATGGATGCCGAACACGTCTCGATGTGTTCGGCCAGTCCCCTCGCGAACACCCTCGCCTGCTCGAGGTTGACGGCATAGTTGTCGTCTCGCGGAGCCGGTGACGCCGCGCCGTTCGCTGTGCCCATGAAAACTCGTCACCCTCGATCGTCGGCCGGAAATTCTTTCGCGACTCTACGCTCGGTGCCGAACGCTTCGTCCGTGAACCGGCGTCAGCCGAAGACGAGTGCCAGGACCACCGATGCCGAGGTGGCAGCAATGGCGATGACGATGGTCGCCGCGATCGCACGCTGCCGCACGGAGCGGTAGCTCGCCCCCGTCCGAGCACCGTCGAAATCGGCATCGTCGGAATCGCTGTCCACGTCGTAGAAGTCGTCGGAATTCAGCCCGTCCTCGTCGAAGTAGACGACGTCTCGCGGCGGCACCCATTGCTGACCGTTGGCTTCGATCGCGGCTCCGAGCCGTTCCAGCCGTATCCGAGCGCGGGTGGGATACCAATCGGAGGGCGCGTGGATGGGCAGGGCCAGCGCCATCATCAGAGGCGACCTGTACTGCTTCTCCAGGGCGGCGAACGCAGCGGACGCCGTCGGATCGTCGTCGGACTTGTCGGTGAGGAACCATGCTGCTCCGGCCGCCGCACGATCGCCGAGCACCAGATACGTATACGCGAGCAATTCGAGAATGCCGGGCGACGTCGGGTTCCGAACCAATGCGCCGACCAGCCGATCTCGAGCAGCGATGCTGTCTCCGCGCGCCAGATCTTCCTGCGCTCGATCGATCACGTCCACGCGTCGACAATAACTCGTGCACACGAAAAAGCCCCTGCCGGACGACCGGAAGGGGCTTTCATCGTGCATGTGGATCCAAAACCGTGGTGGCCAGAGTCGGGATCGAACCGACGACCTTCCGCTTTTCAGGCGGACGCTCGTACCAACTGAGCTACCTGGCCGGGCGGCACCGGTGAAACAATGCCATCGCAATGTCGGTGATTTCTCACCGATGTTGCGACCCTGACGGGACTCGAACCCGCGACCTCCGCCGTGACAGGGCGGCGCGCTAACCAACTGCGCCACAGGGCCTTGCTGTTGTTACCGCGCTATTTCTAGCGCAGTAACTCTCCGAACTGCAAATCCGCATCTCGTGAAGAGCGAGACGAAGACTGCTGTACTGCCGACCGGGTTGTCACACCGATCTGTTCCTACGTACCCCCTACGGGATTCGAACCCGCGCTACCGCCTTGAAAGGGCGGCGTCCTAGGCCGCTAGACGAAGGGGGCCCGCCGAACTGCTTCGACGTTACCCTCAACGGCGTTCCGTTGGGAGCTGGGATAGCTTAGGACACTTTCGCTGCAAATCTCAAACCGGCAGGTCAGAGGTGGTTTTCGCACAGTTTTCGCCGTAGTGCTCCCATCCGTGCAGTTTCAATTCGGCGAGCCAATGCTCCGACGCCATGGCGAGCAGTACGACTTCCACGGACTCCTCGAACCGCTCGCGCAGATCTGCGTTGTCGGCCACCAGATCCGACATGTAGCGCTGACCCGCCATCGACGCGGCGAGCACTCGTACGAACTTGGTCGCGTCGAACTCCGGCTTCAGGTCACCCATCGCCAGCGCACGCTCGGCCTGCGCGAGCCCCTGGGCACCCCAGACTCGACCGCCGCCCGCATGCACCTCCGCGTAGAACTCCGGCTCGACTATCAGCCGGAACTCGGCGCGCACGATCACGTCGTTCTGGAAGTTCTGCGCTATGTCGTCCACGATCCCGCGTATGACGTAGAACGGATGTGCGGTGGTGTCGGCCCACTTCTCCGAGATGGCGACGTACCGATCCAGTCCGGCCCCGAGGACAGCTCGGGCCAGATCTTCCTTCGACTGGAAATGGAAATACATCGCACCCTTGGTGGCATTGGAGCCCTCCAAGATGGTGTTGACGGATGCCGCTGCGTATCCACGCTTGGCGAATTCCGCCGCCGCCGCCTCCACGATGGCCGCCCGGGTCCGCCGTGCGCGCTCTTGTTGTGCCATTTACTCCGTGCCTCCGAGCCCCAAGCGCCCTGCGTATCCGCAGGTAGTACTGACAGAGAGTACTTCACCCGAACGACACGCGAGTCGACTCACCTACGGTTCGCTTCGACACACACACCCGACAGAAAAATCGGTTAGGCAACCGAAACAAGCCGGATGGTATGATCTGCGCGGCTCGAGTGCGCTGCAGGGGGTGCGCACTCGAGCCGCTTTCGACCGGGCTCGCGACCGCAGGCAACGCGGCACTTCTTCGGACCCGCCCTCGCCGAATCGCATCCCCGGCCGACTCGCCTTCGGCGGCATCCGATGCGCAGCCGAGTTCCGCGAACCGAATGGTCGACGCATCCTCGAGGCCGCTTCGGGCACACGACTACTTTCGGTTGAAAACCGAATTACATTTCACGGTAAGGGATCTCGAGCTCAGACTGTTTCGCCTTGCTCGTTAGCAGTTCAAATCTATTGCTCACCAATCGAATACGCCGGTACCGTTTCTGCCCATCGGTCAAATCCATTGCACGGTAATCGATATGAGAGAGACCGGTCGGTAACGTTTTCGACACGTTCCCAGTCTCGCACCGAGCTCGCGCCTGCGCTGACCTACTGTGAAACGCACCACATGGGGAGTTCGGCCGACCGGAGACGAGTGAATGCCATGAAGGTATCGATCCGCGCATGTCGTTCCATCACAACTTTGTTCGCGGTAGCCGTGCTCGCTCTGTCGACAACCGGCAGGGCGTCGGCAGACCCCCTGGGCAACTTCGTGGCCCCCGTCGCCGATCCGGCTCTCTACCTACCCACCCCACTGGGCGAGCCCTGGTTCGATCCCCCTGCAGGCTACGAGCAACAACCTCCCGGGTCGGTACTGGCAACCAGACAGGTGACCGTCGGACCGCTGTTCACGCCGGTTACTTCGACTCAGATCCTGTTTCGCACCAACGATTCCAAGGACCGTCCCGTTGCTGCCGCCACCACCGTGATCGTGCCGGTCGCACCGTGGACCGGGGCCGGGAGCCGGCCCGTCGTGGCGTACAACATGGCCATCAACTCACTCGGCAACACATGTGCGCCGTCCTGGCTGCTCCCTCGCGGGCTCGCCCGGGAGATACCGGCTGTTCAGGCCTTCCTGGCCAAGAACTACGCCGTCGTCGTCACCGATCACGAGGGGCCACGGCAGGCCTACGCCGCCGGACGCATGGCCGCGCACGCGGTGCTCGACGCCCTCCGAGCCATGGTTCGACTGCCCGAGCTCGGCTTGCCCGCGTCGTCTCCGATCGCCGTGACGGGGTACTCGGGTGGGGCGATCGCCACAGGATGGGCCGCACAATTGGCCCCCACGTACGCGCCCGACGTCAATCTGGTGGGCGCGGCGTTCGGTGGTCCGCCGACCGACTACAGGATTCTGCTGACGTCGATGAACGGAACGGCAGCATCCACGCTCTTCCTGTCCGCAGCGCTCGGGGTGGCACGCGAGTACCCCGAACTGTTCTCGCTGATGAACGCCAACGGACTACGTCTGGCCACGGTCGCCAAGGACATGTGCGTCAGTCTTCTCGCACCCGGTGGAGTGGTGGCCCCGATTCCGGTGCAGGCACTCTCGGACATTCCCAACGTCGATCGCACCGAGATCGCCGAGAGCGTCATCGCCGCGACCCGTCTCGGCGGCGACCTCGCGCCCACCATCCCCACCATGATCTACCAGGGTCAACAGGAGTTCTGGATTCCTCGACGAGGAGCCGAGACCCTCTACGACGAATGGTGCGCTCAGGGTGCGAACGTCAGACTCGAGGAGTATCTCGGTGAGCACCTGATCGTCGCATTCAGCGGCATTCCGGGCGCATACGCCTGGATCGACGACCGCCTGGCCGGCATTCCGGTGTCGAGCGGATGCAGCAGCTTCGGACGCTGACCGGTCGGCACCACTGCCGGGGGTACTGCCCGTCGGTGCTGCGCGGCCCATTACACTTTCGAGCCGCGCCCCTATAGCTCAGTTGGTAGAGCTACGGACTTTTAATCCGCAGGTCGTAGGTTCGAGTCCTACTGGGGGCACCACACACCGTCCGGGTAACAGTGATCACACCTGTTCGGAACGTACACTCGGGCGTAACGATCGGCCGAGACCGAGCGACGTGCAGGGGGAACTGCATCGGTCGTGAACTCGCGAAGGCCGGCCGGAAGATCAGCGCTACGGGGGCACTTCGCGTCGATCGACACCGAACATCACGACCGCCGGAACAGCAAGTGAACAGGCGCGACGAGGTTCACACCGAACCTACGGTGCCGTAAGCTGGACCGGTCGTACGCAATCTATGGAGGCGATCTAATGGCGAGGGATCTGACACAGCTCGAGCTTCTGCAAGAGCTGGTGCCCACTGCCGAGGACAATGTGAACCGTCACATCACGATGGCGCGGGAGTGGCACCCTCACGACTACGTTCCGTGGGACGAAGGTCGCAACTTCGCCGCACTCGGTGGCCAGGACTACGACCCGGAGCAGTCCAAACTCTCCGACGTCGCACAGGCCGCGATGATCACCAACCTGCTCACCGAGGACAACCTGCCGTCCTATCACCGTGAGATCGCCGAGAACTTCTCCCGCGACGGTGCCTGGGGAACCTGGGTCGGTCGCTGGACCGCCGAGGAGAACCGCCACGGCATCGTCATGCGCGACTACCTCGTCGTCACCCGCGGCGTCGATCCCGTCGCCCTCGAAGAAGCCCGCATGATCCACATGACCAACGGCTACGCCTCACCTGCAGGCACTCAGGTCGGTCTGCTGCACTCGGTCGCGTACGTGACCTTCCAGGAGCTCGCCACCCGCGTCTCGCACCGCAACACCGGCAAGGTCTGCGACGATCCGATCGCCGACCGCATGCTCCAGCGCATCGCCGCCGACGAGAACCTGCACATGATCTTCTACCGCAACATCACCGGCGCGGCGATGGACATCTCGCCCGATCAGACGTTGCAGGCGGTCTCGGACATCGTGACGAACTTCGTCATGCCCGGTGCCGGGATGCCGAACTTCCGTCGCAACGGTGTGCTGATGGCCAAGCACGGCATCTACGACCTGCGTCAGCACCTCGAGGACGTCGTCTGGCCGGTCCTGCGCAAGTGGAGCGTGTTCGAGCGCAACGACTTCACCGCACGCGGTGAGAACACGCGTGAAGAACTCGCTGTCTTCCTCGAAGACCTCGAGCGGCAGGCCACCAAGTTCGAGGAGATGCGAGACCGCTCCCTCGCCCGCGAACGCGCGAAGGCCGAAGCACGCGCGTCGTAAGCTCAGATCGGCTGGTGTGCCCGGTACCGACTTCGGTGCCGGGCACCACTGTTTTCCGGCATCGCCGTTCTCGACCCACCGTTGTCACCACGATCACGTTCCCTCCGTTCCAAAGGCTTCCCTCATGACACTGCAGATCGGCTCGCTGGAGTTGCGCAGCCCCGTCGTCCTCGCGCCGATGGCCGGCGTCACCAATGTGGCGTTCCGCACCCTGTGCAGGGAGCAGGAATTGGAGCGGGCAGGCAGTACCTCGGGTCTGTACGTATGCGAGATGGTCACCGCACGCGCGCTCGTCGAACGGCAGCCGGCCACGATGCACATGACGACCTTCGGACCCACCGAAACCCCGCGGTCGCTGCAGCTCTACACCGTCGATCCGGACACCACGTACGCCGCGGCGAAGATGATCGTCGACGACGATCTGGCCGACCACATAGACATGAATTTCGGCTGCCCGGTTCCGAAGGTCACCCGAAAGGGCGGCGGTGCTGCGCTGCCCTACAAGCGGAACCTGTTCGGCCGCATCGTCGCTGCGGCCGTCAAGGCGACCGAGGGCACCGACATTCCCGTCACCGTCAAGTTCCGCGTCGGCATCGACGAGAACCACCACACTCATCTCGATGCAGGTCGAATCGCCGCCGACGAGGGCGCGGCGGCAGTGGCATTGCACGCCAGAACTGCCTCGCAGCGTTACTCCGGCACCGCCGACTGGAACGAGATCGCTCGACTCAAGGAACATGTCTCCGGCATCCCGGTTCTGGGCAACGGTGACATCTTCTCGGCGTCCGACGCGGTTCGCATGATGGCGGAGACCGGGTGCGACGGCGTCGTCGTCGGGCGAGGTTGCCTCGGCAGGCCGTGGCTGTTCGCCGAACTCAGCGCCCGCCTCAACGGCCGCCCCGAGCCCATTCCCCCCACCCTCGGCGAGGTGGCCACGATCATCGCTCGCCACGCCGAGTTGCTGGCTCAGCATCACGGGGAGAAGAAGGGCCTGCGCGAGTTGCGCAAGCACGTCTCCTGGTACCTGCGCGGGTTTCCGGCGGGGTCGGACCTCCGGGTCTCGATGGCGTTGGTGTCCACTCTCGGCGAACTGGACGACCTTCTGGCGCAACTCGATCCGACCGTTCCGTTTCCCAAGGACGCCGAAGGCCCCCGTGGTCGGCAGGGCTCGCCGGGCGCGGTTTCGCTGCCCGACGGTTGGCTCGACGATCCGGAGGACGTCTGCGTCCCCGCCGGTGCCGACCTGATGCATTCCGGCGGCTGATTCCCAGCTGACCAGCCGCCTACCTCGCACGAGTGGACCATGCCGCTCGAGTCAGTACTATGGCTGGGATTGCCGAGTAGGCGACGCGTGCGTGTGATGGAAGGCCAGGTTCGAATTCGTGGGAGACGATCGAGAGTCGGGCCCGTCTGTGCCCGAGGGTCGCGCCCCATGGGAGCGCCCGCTGTCCTCAATCAGGCAACCCGGCGCAATCGGACGATCCGGGCAGCGCCCACCTCGCTCCGAGCGCCCTGCAACACCGGATCCGGAGCAACCGCCGCAGCCCGGAGACAGCGGCAGGCTCGGCAAACGATCACCGCGTAACGCCGACACCGTCTCGGTCGCCGAGTTGGTGGACAAGATGTCGCGCTCGGGATCGATGCGGCGGGTGCCGGCCGAACGTCCCGAAGTCGAAGAGCCGACCGAGGTCATCGCTCCCATCACCGATTCCACTCCCCCGCCTGCCCGAGCAGTGCCGCCGACTCCGCCGCCGCATGCGGCACCGGAACCGGTGGGTGCGCCCGCAACGGATCGCCCGGCCCTGACGCGGTTGGCGATGAGTCGGGTGCGGCGACGCCGTCGGGTGCGGATGATCGGCCGAAGCTTGGTCTCTCTCGTCGCAATCCTGGCGGTGACGTTGACCGGAGTGGTGTGGGGATACCTACGCAATACCGATCAGGGATTTCTGCAGGTCGCCGCTCTCGACCCCGATTCGACCGACGTCGTCGACGCCGAAGGCCAATACGGCGACGAGACGTATCTGATCGTGGGCACCGACACCCGCACCGGGGCCAGCGGCGAGGTGGGTGCCGGAACCGTCGCCGACGCCGAGGGAGCCCGCTCAGACACGGTCATGCTCGTCAACATTCCGGCCGATCGCAGCCGCGTCGTCGCCGTCTCGTTTCCCCGCGATCTCGATGTGACGCGCCCCGAGTGCGAGCAGTTCGACAACGACACCAATACCTACACCGGGGAGATGTTCCCCGAGGCCTACGGCGACAAGCTCAACGCCACCTACGCCCTCGGCGGCCCGAAATGTCTGGTCAAGACCATCCAGAAGATCTCGGGCCTGCGTATCGGACACTTCGTCGGGATGGACTTCGCTGGGTTCGAGTCCATGGTCGACGAGGTCGGTGGCGTAGAGGTCTGCACCGCGCAACCGCTGATCGACTACGAATTGGGAGACGTCCTCCCCACCGTCGGAACACAGCGCATCGACGGCCGAACTGCACTGAACTACGTTCGGGCACGCAACGTCGAGTCCGAGGGCAACGGCGACTACGGCCGGATCAAGCGACAGCAGCGATTCCTGTCGTCCCTGCTGAGATCTGCACTGTCCAACCAGGTGTTGCTCGACCCGGGCAAGTTGAACGGCTTCGTCAATGCGTTCACCTCGGACACGTTCGTGGAGAACGTCAAGACTCAGGACCTGGTAACGCTGGGCCGATCGCTGCAGAACGTCGATGCCGGCGCAGTGACCTTCCTGACCATCCCCACCACCGGCACCAACGACTACGGCAACGAGATCCCCAACGACGAGGCGATCGGTGCCATCTTCCAGGCCATCATCGACGACGATCCACTTCCCGGTGAGGAACGAGCCGAGCCGGTCACGCCCGAATCCTCGGCCCCCGTCGACGCTCCCGACGCATCGTTGCTCGCCGTCGAACCGGGAACCGTGTCCTTGCACGTGTCCAACGCGTCCGACATCGCCGGGATGGCTCAAACTGCGTCCGACGAGCTGGCTACCTACGGATTCCAGATCCTGACGGTAGGCAACTTCTCCGGCAGCGCTGCCCAGACGGTGGTGCGCTACTCGCAGGATCAGGAAGCGGCCGCGGCGACCGTCGCGTCGGCGATCCCCGGTGCCGCCATCGAACTGGCACCGAGCCTGAACAACGTCGTCGAGGTGGTGCTCGGCTCCAACTACCCCGGATACACGCAGTTCCCGACGGCGTTCGGCAACGAGATCGATCCCACCCAGGTGGAGGGCACAACCGAGGGCGCACCTCTGCCGGAGGATCTCTCGTTCACCAATGCCGCCGACGACACGTGCGCCTGACTTCATTCATGCTCCGTTAACCCTCGGGACAGAGAACTGGTCGGTGTGACCTACTAAACTTCGCCTATGCGCGTCGCCTACAACGAACAGATGAACGAGCTTGCCGATCTCCTCGGAGAGATGGCGAGCCTGGCTGGTTCGGCCATGGAAAAGGCCACTCAGTCACTCCTCCAAGCCGACCTGGTGCTCGCCGAGCAGGTCATTTCCGAACACGACAGGATCACCGAACTCAGCGCTGTGTGCGAGGAGAAGGCTTTCACGCTTCTCGCCCTGCAGGCTCCGGTCGCGGGCGATCTCCGTTCGGTGGTGGCCGGCATTCAGATCGTTGCCGACATCGACCGCATGGGCGCGCTCGCGTTGCACGTCGCCAAGATCACCCGCCGCAGGCACCCGAACCACGCCCTCCCCGAGGTGGTCAACGGGTACTTCGCCGAGATGGGTCGCCTCGCCGTTCAGATCGGCGCTTCGGCTCGCGAGGTCCTCGAGACCCGCGATCCCGAGCGCGCGGCAAAGCTGCAGGAGGAGGACGAGGCAATGGACGATCTGCACCGTCACCTCTTCACGGTGCTGATGGACCGCGAGTGGAGCCATGGCGTTGCGGCTGCAGTCGACGTGACCCTGCTGGGTCGCTTCTACGAGCGGTTCGCCGACCATGCTGTCGAGGTGGGGCGGCGAGTGATCTTCCTGGTGACAGGTGAGCTGCCCGTCGACCTCAGCCACAACAACATTCCCACCTCGTAGGAACCTCGAACTCCTCGAGGCCGAGTAGCGCTGCGCTGCAGCGCTACTCGGCTTTCGTACTGGAGTCACCAGCCGTATCGGGGCAGAGAGCGCAGATACGAAAAAAGCCCCCGCCGAGCTTTCGCTCAGCGGGGGCTTCTGTGGTTCGTGTGTGGCTATCCGAAGCGGCCGGAGATGTAGTCCTCGGTGGCCTTCTGTGTCGGGTTGGAGAAGATCTTCTCGGTGTCGTCGATCTCGATGAGCTTGCCGGGCTTACCGGTGGCCTCGAGGTTGAAGAAGCCGGTCTGATCGCTCACGCGGGCGGCCTGCTGCATGTTGTGCGTGACGATCACGATCGTGAAGTCCTGCTTGAGTTCCTGGATCAGATCCTCGATCGCGAGGGTGGAAATAGGGTCGAGAGCCGAGCACGGCTCGTCCATCAGCAGAACGTCGGGCGAGACGGCGATCGCGCGAGCGATGCACAGACGCTGCTGCTGTCCGCCCGAGAGGCCGCCACCGGGCTTGTCGAGGCGATCCTTGACCTCGTTCCAGAGGTTGGCACCCTTGAGCGAGCGCTCGGCAATCTCGTCGAGTTCCTTCTTGCCGCGGCCGCCCTGCAACTTCAGGCCGGCGACGACGTTGTCCCGGATCGACATCGTCGGGAACGGGTTGGGGCGCTGAAAGACCATACCGATGGTGCGACGCACGCCCACGGGGTCGACGCCGTTGCCGTAGATGTCCTCGCCGTCGAGCAGCACCGAACCTTCGACGCGGGCACCGGGGGTGACCTCGTGCATGCGGTTGAGCGAACGCAGGACGGTCGACTTACCGCAACCGGACGGCCCGATGAACGCGGTGACGCTGCGCGGCGGTACGGCCAGAGTGACGTCGGAGACGGCATGGAACTTGCCGTAGTAGATGTTGACGTCTTTGAGATCGAGACGCTTTGCCATGTTCTGGTTCCTTAGAATTCGCTGGAGTCGGGTGGGTCAGAAGTTCTTGGGCGAGAAGAACTTCGAGACCAACTTCGCGCCGATGTTGAGTATTGCGACGATCAGGATCAGCGTCAGGGCTGCTCCCCACATGCGCTCAGCGGTGAGCACGCCGGTTCCTGCTTTCTGCAGGTCGACCATCATGAGCGGCAGAGACGTCTGCGGCCCCTCGAAGATGTTGAAGTTGATGGCGGTGGCCGATCCCACCAGGATCAGCACAGGTGCCGTCTCACCCATCACGCGGGCCAGGGCGAGCATGATTCCGGTGACGATGCCGGACAGGGCCGTGGGGATGACGATCTTGGCGATGGTCTTCCACTTCGGCACGCCGAGCGCGTAGGACGCCTCTCGCAGGTCCTGGGGAACGATACGCAGCATTTCCTCGGCCGAGCGCACGATCACGGGGATCATCAGCAGTACGAGAGCGAATGCGACGGCCACGCCGGAGCGCTGAAAGCCGAAGGTGGCGATCCACAGTGCGTAGATGAACAGGGCCGCGACGATGGACGGCACACCGGTGAGGATGTCGACCATGAACGTGGTGACTCGGGCCAGTCGCGTGCCCACCCCGTACTCGACGAGGTAGATGGCGACGAAGATGCCGATCGGGATTGAGATGACAGCGCAGAACAGTCCTTGCAGGAGCGTTCCGATGATGGCGTGGTAAGCACCGCCACCCGCAATGAACTGGGTGACGCCTGCCTGCGAGTTCTGCCACCAGGTGGGTGAGACCACTGCCGACAGGCCGCGGGAGACCACCGTGTACAGCACCCAGACGAGAGGCACGAGTGCGACGAGAACCGAGAGGCTGACGAGGATCGTCGCCGAGAGGTTGGACGCCTTACGCCGAGCGCTGACGCCCTGGAACGTGGGTTCCTTGACGGGCTTGTCCATCGTTGCGGTCATGGGTCAGTCCTTCTTTCCGGCGATGGCGGCGCGGGCACCGGCGTTGACGACGAAGGTGAGGATGAAGAGCACCAGACCCGCGGCGATGTAGGCACCGGCTTGGAGCGGGTTGTTGAATTCGCCCGCGGCCAGCGCGATCTTCGTCGCAAATGTGGAACCGCCGTCGAACAATGTTCCGCCGAAGGTTGCCTGAGTGCTGCGGATGATGATGTAGAGCGCGATGGTCTCACCGAGTGCACGACCGAGACCGAGCATCGAACCGGAGACGTAACCGGACTTGCCGAACGGAATGACCGTGGTGCGCACGACCTCCCAGCGGGTGGCTCCGAGGGCGAGAGCTGCTTCGATCTGCCCCTTCGGCGTCTGCATGAAGACCTCGCGGGTGACGGCGGCGATGATCGGCAGGATCATGACCGCGAGCACGATGCCGCCGGTGAAGATGGTGCCGCCGCCGGCGATCGAGACCGAGCCGGTGCTGAAGAGCGGGAACCAGCTCAAGGACGAGTTCAGCCATTCCGCGAACGGGCTGATGGCGGGGGCGAGGACGTACAGGCCCCACAGACCGAAGACGATCGACGGAACTGCGGCCAACAGGTCGATGACGTAACCGAGCGGTCCCGCTACTCGCTTGGGTGCGTAATTCGTCAGGTAGATGGCGATGCCGAGTGCGACGGGCATCGCGAGGATCAGCGCGAACAAGGACACCGTGACGGTGACCAGGAACAGATCGAGAACACCGAACACCATGGCCGAGGTGTTGGACGTGTCCCAGGCACCGTTGTAGGTCAGGAAGTTGACCGTGTTGTTCGACAGCGAGGGGATGGCACGCCAGACCAGGAAGATACCCACGGCGGCGATCAGGGCGATGATGAAGATACCCGAGCCCGTGGCGAGGCCGGAGAAGATCCGGTCACCGGGACGTGTGACGGTCCCCGATTTTTTCTTGTCTGACAATTGTGGTTCTTCCGGTTTGTGCGCGGCACCCGCGGAGGGCACGGTAGCCGCGGAGGGGACGCCGGTCATCGAGTGGGTGTCGCTCATACCGCTCACTGTCTCGTGTCGAGGTCGAGGACGGTCCTGCTTCGGCTCGCGTTGCCGCGAGCCGAAGCAGGATCACGTCTCATCGAATCAGGCGATTGCTTCGATAGCGGTGGTCAGACGCTCCTTGAAGGACTCGGGAAGCGGCACGTAGCCGGCTTCCTCGAGGCCCTGCTGACCTTCGTTGGCTGCACTGAGCAGGAACGACTTGACTGCTGCCGAGGTCTCGGGGTCGTAGCCCGCCGAGCAGACGATCTCGTAGGTTGCGAGAACCAGCGGGTACGTCTCGGCTTCGTTGCTGGCGTACAGCGCGTCGATGTCGATGACGAGGTCGTTGCCCTCACCGGAGAACGTTGCCGCGTCGATCGCTGCGGCAGCCGACTCGGTGGTGAGCTCGACCGGTCCGTTGCCGAAGTCGACTGCAGCTGTGCCGAGGCTTTCCTGGTCGGCGAAGCCCTTCTCGACGTAGGTGACCGAGCCGGGAGTAGCGGCCACGGCCTGGGCTACGCCCGAGGATCCGTTGGCACCTTCGCCGACGCCGCCGGCCCAGTCGGAGCTGTGGTCCAGGGTCCACGCCTCGGGAGCCGAAGCTGCGAGGAAGCGCTGGAAGTTGTCGCTGGTGCCCGAGGAATCGGAGCGGTAGACCGGGGTGACCGCGGTGGCCGGCAGTTCGACGCCCTCGTTGAGTGCGGCGATTGCGGGATCGTTCCAGGTGGTGATCTGGCCGGTGAACATGCGCGCGATGACGTCCGGGTTCAGCGAAACGCTGTCGACGCCGTCGAGGTTGTAGGCCACTGCGACCGGGCCGAAGACCAGCGGCAGGTTCCACGCCGGGTTGCTGGCGCAGCGGGTGGCTGCCTCGACTGCCTGCTCGTCCTTGATCGCGGAGTCGGAGCCGGCGAAGTCGACCAGTCCGGCGACGAACTGCGTGCGGCCGTTGCCCGATCCGCTGGTGGTGTACTCGACGGCCTTGCCGGCGCACACGCCCGAGTAGATCGAGGTGAAGTTGGACATTGCGTTCTGCTGCGCAGAAGAGCCTTCGCCGGTCAGCGGAGATTTGCCCTCGCAGGTAGCCGAGGATTCGGATGCGCCGTCCGTGGTGGCGACGTTCGCGTCGCTACCGCATGCGGTCAGCAACATGGCACTGATGGCCACTGCACTCATGAGAGCACCGTTGCGCTTGAGGTTCACCTGTTTCCTCCGGGGAATCTGTAGGCCGTGTCCACGGCTCGGACCTGATCGGCCGCGCTGTGACTGTGTGGGTGCCGGCTCCGAAAGAAACCTCGCACCAGGCGACGTAGGTTGCCGCCCATCGAGAAAGGTAAGGGCAGGTGGTAGACGTTTACCCCCGCGTGGGTGAACGGAAGATGAACACCGCAGTTGATATGTCCGTTCAGCTGCTGCGCGCGTATGCGGCGTCCACGTGGTAGTTCTCGAAGCCCAGCTTGGTATACGTGTGCACGGCAGCGGTGTTGTCGGCCTCGACGTAGAGCATGATCTGGCCCAGTTCTCTGCTGCGCAGGTAGTGCAGGCCGGCCAGCGTGAGCACTCGACCCAGACCACGGCCCTGCGACTGCGGATCGATCCCGACCACGTACACCTCGCCGATGGCCGGTTCCACACCTTCGGCCGGGTGGACCTTCGTCCAGTGGAAACCGAGGAGGCGGTCACTGCCCTCCTCGAAAGCCAGGAACAGGCCGGCCGGATCGAACCACGGTTCGTCTCGTCGTGCGTCGATGTCGCGATCGGTCCAGCCGCCCTGTTCGGGATGCCAGGAGAATGCCGCGTTGTTCACGCGCAGCAGTTCGGCGTCGTCCTGATGCCCTCGATAGGTTCGAAGTGAAATACCATCCGGAACAACGACTTCCGGAAGATCGGGATGCGCGGACGCGCGACGCATCTGCAGCAGCTCGCGAACCACCTGCAGCCCGAGCCGCGCCGCGACGGACTGCGCAGCGGGCAGGTTGCCGTGCGCCCAGATACGGGTATCGGAGCCGATATCGAGTGCGCAAGAAACCAATTCGCGCCCTACTCCGCGACCGCGGAACGAAGGATCGACAACGGTCTCGGCCATCCCGTCGGCGATTCCGGCGTAGCCGACGACACGATCGCCCTCGGTGGAGACGAAACGAACGACCTCGTCGCCGTCGTCGACAGCCTTCACGGCCTGCTCCGACAAGGGCGCAGTACCGTCGATTTCCGTTGCGCGGGAAAGGATTCGATGAATCTCGTAGGACACACGGGAAGACGGTGCGCCGCCGTCGATCGAATGGACGTCGAAGGCAGAATCCGAACTCATCTACGAGAGAGTACTCTGTTGCTCGAACTCGAAATCCGCATCGTCGGAATCCCCACCGGCAGCGTCCGATGCCACCGGTCCACCCTTGGCATTGCGCGCAGGCCGAACAGCCTTGTATCCCACGTTGCGCACCGTCCCGATGAGCGACTCGTACTCGGTACCGAGCTTGGCGCGTAGGCGTCGAACATGGACGTCGACGGTGCGCGTGCCACCGAAGAAGTCGTAGCCCCAGACCTCCTGCAGGAGCTGGGCGCGAGTGAAGACCCGACCCGCATGCTGAGCCAAGTACTTCAGCAGCTCGAATTCCTTGTAGGTCAGATCGAGCGGACGACCTCGCAGACGCGCGGTGTAAGTGCCTTCGTCGATGACCAGTTCGCCGAGCGTGATCTTTCCCGAGGTCTCCGGGCTGGCAACTCCGCCGCTGCGGCCGACCAGCAACCGCAGTCGAGCGTCCAGTTCGGCTGGACCGGTACCGGGGAGCAGGATGTCGTCGAGGCCCCAGTCGGAATTCACCGCGACGAGCCCGCCTTCGGTGAGGACGGCGACGACGGGGATGGCCGACCCGGTACTGCCCAACAGGCGACACAGGCCACGAGCGGCAGCCAGGTCGGTGCGAGCGTCGACCAGTGCGATGTCTGCCGAACCGGCTTCGAGAAGCGAGGACACCTCGGTGGGCACCGGGCGTACGTGGTGCGCCAGGAGAGCGAGGGACGGCAGAACGCCCTCCGGATTGGGATCGGAGGTCAGTAGTAGGAGCTCCACTACGTCTCCATTCTTACTGCTGGCCGGTCAAGCCCAGGCTGGACTCGAGTGATCGTCAAGGACACAGACTAGCTTGTCCGTACAACCGGCCGAAGAGGGCAGTGGACGATTCGTCGGTCACAATGGATCCGTGCGCACACTTCTCATCGGACTCGCCAGCCTGCTGGCCCTCGCGCTCGTGGTGGATTTCGGCGCTGCGGCGTACTCGGAGTACCGAGTCTCCCGCGCGATCCGCGCCGGCGGTGAGCTCACCTCGGACCCTCAGGTGATCGTGCACGGCTTCCCGTTCCTCACCCAGGCGGCGGACGGCCGCTACCAGAACATCGAGATCCGAGCGCAGGATGTGCCGACCGAGTACGTCGGCTCGACGACGATCGAGGCCAATCTCCGCGGCGTGCACATCGAGCTGTCCGACCTGATCGACAACAACGTGCGGGCGATCCCGGTGGACGAGCTCGACGGCCGCGTCCGTATCGAAGCGACGGACCTCGGCCGGTTCCTCGGCATCGTCGACCTGCAGGTTTCCGCGCCGCCGGCCGACAAGTCGGACGGTACCGGCGGTTCCGGCGGGTCGGGCAAGACCACGACCGGGGGCGTCGTCCTGACCGGAACGGTTCCGGTCGGCCCCCTCGAGACGACGGTGAGCGTTCAGGCCGACCTGTTGCTCGAGGGCGACAGCGTGGCCATCGTGGCGTCGGACTTCTATTTCGGCCCGGAGGGTCAGGCAGACTTCTCGATCCCCGATTTCGCCAAGCCCACGGTGCTCGGACTGTTCACCAAGACCATCGAGCGTCAGAGCCTGCCCTTCGGGCTCCTGCCGACCGACGTCTATGCGGAGGGCTCGCAGATCGTCGTCGAAGGATCGGGCGAGAACGTGACCATCGACCTCAACGAGATCGAGAAGCCGTGACAGGGATCACAGTTCTTGTCGTCGTGGCGATCCTTGCCGTCGCTACCGGATTGTTCCTCCGCAGCCGATCGGGTGCCGTGCGGGAAGTGCGGAACACCGACTCCGAGACCGACTCTCTGTACCCGCTCCTGCTCGACGCGGGTGCCACGACCGACTCCGCGACCGTGCTGCACTTCTCGGCGGACTGGTGCGGACCGTGCGCAGCCGTGCGACGCGTCGTCCAGCAGGTGTTGGACGACCGAAGCGATGCCCGGGAACTCGAACTCGACATCGACGCCCATCCGATCCTCGCCCGCGAACTGGGCGTGCTGTCACTGCCCACGACTTTCGTCCTCGACACCACATTGCAACGGCGCTCCAGAATTGCGGGTGTGCCGTCTGCGGCGGCGCTACGGTCGGCGCTCGACGCACTGTGACCTCGCCTCTTCGGACCGGCGGTAGGACGCGCCGCTGGTAGCGGGTACAATGCTCTTCGTGTTCTCCCGCCGCGAGCTGATGCTCACCAGTCGTCGCACAGTTGATCTGTGCCGACTGGGCGGTTGTTGCTGTCGCTGCTGCTGATTTCCTTCTGCCGCCACGCCCATGCGTGATGTACGGCCCGATGATCGAAATCCACGTCCGAGCACTGCCGATGCGGCGTGCCCCGGCCTCGCACAGGAGTACCTCTCGATGTCGACACCCGACACCCGAACCACCACCCCCACTGCCACGATCGACCAGGTCGACGTTCGCGGTCCGCGCTTCGCAGCGTGGATCACCACCGCCGTTCTGGTCGTCGTTCTCCTCCTGACCACGTTCTCGGTCCCCGCGGCGGCAATCCTGCTCGGGCTACAGGCGATCGTGTTCGGAATCGGAGCCGTCCGCGGACCCAAGCGCAGTCCGTACGGCACGATCTACGCGACATTCGTCGCACCGCGGGTCTCCCCCACCAGCGAACGTGAGCCGGTGGCACCGTTGAAGTTCGCTCAACTGGTGGGCTTCGTGTTCGCAGCCGTGGGAGTTCTCGGCTTCGCGCTCGGCGCTCCCGTCGTCGGCACCGTGGCGGCAGGCTTCGCATTGTTCGCGGCCTTCCTCAATGCCGCGTTCGCGGTGTGCCTCGGCTGCATGATCTACCCCCTCGCCGCGCGGCTGCGCACCACTGCTTGACCTTCACCGATCCATAGAGAATCACCGAAAGGAACACCATGGCTCGCTCCGACGTCCTGGTCTCTGCCGACTGGGCCGAGCAGAACCTGAACGCACCGAAGACCGTCTTCGTCGAGGTCGACGAAGACGCAAGCGCCTACGACGGCGGACACATCGAAGGTGCGGTCAAGCTCGACTGGCGCAAGGACCTCCAGGACCCGGTTCGCCGCGACTTCCTCAATCAGGAACAGTTCTCGGACCTGCTGTCGGCCAAGGGCATCAGCAACGACGACACCATCGTCCTGTACGGCGGAAACAACAACTGGTTCGCCGCCTACGCCTACTGGTACTTCAAGCTGTACGGCCACAAGGACGTCAAGCTCATCGACGGTGGACGCAAGAAGTGGGAACTCGACGGCCGCGCGCTGTCCAAGGACGTCGTCAGCCGTGAGACCACGCAGTACCGCGCCGAGGCACCCGACCTGTCGATCCGCGCGTTCCGCGACGAGGTCATCGACGCCATCGGCAACAAGAACCTGATCGACGTGCGTTCGCCAGACGAGTTCTCGGGCAAGATCCTCGCGCCGGCTCACCTGCCGCAGGAACAGGCTCAGCAGCGTGGCCACGTGCCGTCCGCGATCAACATCCCGTGGAGCACCACCGCCAACGAGGACGGCACGTTCAAGTCCGACGAGGCTCTCGAAGAGCTGTACAAGACCAAGGGCTACGACGACAGCAAGGCCACCATCGCCTACTGCCGCATCGGTGAGCGTTCGAGCCACACCTGGTTCGTCCTCAAGGAGCTTCTGGGCAAGGAAGACGTCAAGAACTACGACGGCAGCTGGGTCGAATACGGCTCTCTCGTCGGAGCACCCATCGAGCTGGAGGTTCACTGATATGTGTGGAGCACCCGTACAAGGCCAGACCATCCCCGCAGGCGTCGACGTCGAGAAGGAAACGGTCATCACCGGCCGCGTCCTCGCAGGCGACGGTGAGCCCGTAGCAGGCGCGTTCGTGCGGCTGCTCGACGGCAGCGGCGAATTCACCGCAGAGGTCGTCGCGTCGGGCACCGGAGACTTCCGGTTCTTCGCCGCTCCCGGACAGTGGACGCTGCGTGCGCTGTCGGCATCGGGCAACGGCGACACCGTCATCGCGCCCGAGGGCGCAGGCGTGCACTCGGCGAACGTCACCGTCGGAGTCTGATTCGGCCCGCTCGCATCGAACGAGAAAAGAACCCCGCACCTGCTGGCAGGTGCGGGGTTCTTTCGGTCCAGCCGAGGCTCTAGTTGGGGACGGGCACCGAGGTGGTGGGATCGGGAACCGTCGAGTACTGCGGCGGGAACATCCCTTCCGGTACCGGAATTCCCTGGGACTCGAGGAACGCTCCGAGATCGCTGACCCGAGTGACCGTTCCGGGCTCCGGCAGGAGGCGAGGTTCGGGTGCGGTCTCGGGGGCGGGGGGTTCCGGTGTGGCCGTCGGTGGCACGGGAGTCTCCGTTGTCGACGTCTGCTGCCCGGGCGCATTCTTCTTCTCGCGTTCGGTGCGCGCCAAATCGGTGACCCAGGCGACCATCTTTTCGCTCTCCCACTCGTAGCCGTCGTTGGGGTCGTTGTACCAGTACGACAGATGCTGGAGGAAGCCCAGCGCGAGGTAGGGCCCGAGCACGACGTCGACGATGCCCCTGTTGTTCTCCTGCAGGCCCTCGCCCTCGGCGCGCAGCTTGGCTTTCACGGTCTCGGCACCGGGCCCGAGAGCCCAGTTGAGATCGGCCAGCAACTGATCCGGTGTCAGAGCGGCCGCCGCCTGTTGATCGGCGACCGTGTAGTCCACATCCGCCACTTTCACGAGAACTTGGAGCAGGGTCTCGTCCGATTCGAGCCAGGACTTGTTGGTCGCGATGTCGACGATCGCGCGAGTGGCGATCGTGGTCACCACCCGCGCGAAGTCCGCCACCGACTGCACCGGGTTCAGCAGCGTCAGGCGCATCTGCGAGATGATCTCCAGAGCCAGCTGCAGGAACTCGATGTTGTCCGGAGCGTCGCACGCGAGGTCCCAGGGCCGGCACGACCAGGTGACCTTGTCGGTCAGCGCTCCGTAGTCCCGGGGCGACTGGTCCATGAATCCGCCGAGCGATTCACCGGGCTCGTCGCCGAAATTCGGCACACCGGCCGGGCGGTAGGGCGATCCGATCATGATCACGCCCGCGATGTCGTCGGCAGTGACCAGAGCATTCGGGTCGCGATAGCCCAGTTCCGTCGAGAGCCGATCGAGCACTTCGCCTCCCACGCTGTAACCGAGGAGCGCAAATTTGGTCTTCTCTCCGCACTTGGTCTTGTACTCGTCCATCAACCGATTGGTCGTAGCCACGCCTTCGGCGATCGACTGCTGGTATGTGGACACGTCGTCGATCACACCGACGCCGTACGTGGATGCGTACGGGACGTACAGCCAGCCGACCGTGCCGGGACTGTCGGCATTGGCCTCACCGACTGGAACAGTCACGTTGCCGACCCAATTCGACGCGACCGTGGACGAAATTTCGTTCAGTGGGTTGCGACCGGAGTCCGAGTCGGTGGCACCGGAGACAGCGAGCAGCAGTACGTCAGGGCAGTCCTGCGCATAGTTGTTGGGGTCGATGTTCGGGCCCTGTGAAGACCCGAAGTCGGACGATCCGGAGTCGGCGGAACCGGAGTCGGACGATCCAGACTCTGCCGATCCCGAGTCGGGAGCGGCGAGCGCAGCTGCGGGAGCGGCAAGCGCCAACGCCAGAGTCACCACCGCCGACCTGAACAACACGGATCCGAACGACGATGTCAGAGCCCGTTTACGACGCAGCATTATTGCGGAGACCTCCCCAGCCTTCGTGACAGAACACAGTGAACAACGTCGGAAATTCACCCTCGAGCGCCCGACGCCCCCCGAAGAAGGTACCTGCTCGACGGGAATTCTCCACCGATACGAGTGATCCAACGCACTCACGACCCCAAATTCGGTTAGATGTCACCAAAGACACAGGCCGGATTCGGGCCGCTGTTCTCGACGACGATCGCTGCGGGTTAAACTCGCACTCGTGGTCATCTTCTTCGAGTTGTTGCTGGTCCTTGCGGCAATAGCCATCATCGCGTTTTCGCTGTATGTGGTCTACCGACTGGTCAACGACGAGTCGTGACAGAACCCGTTGCGGGGCAACCCCGCAGTGCTGACGAGGGGCTCGATACCCCCATCACCAGTGGCGACGAAGCGATTGCGGCTGCCGAGCAGAAGTTCGCCGACGCGTCGACGCGGAACGTTCCGGTCCTGCCGGACATCCCGCATCCCGACGACACGGCCAACGTCCGTCTCGGCCCCGATCTGCACCCGTCGATGCTCGCTCTGTTGCCGCTCGTCGGCGTGTGGCGTGGTGAAGGCGAAGGCCACGACCCCGAGTCGGGTACCGACTACCCCTTCGGTCAGCAGATCGTCGTCACCCACGACGGCGGCAGCTACCTGAGCTGGGAATCACGTTCGTGGCGACTCGACTCCGACGGTAACTTCGCACATCCCGATCTCCGCGAAACCGGATTCTGGCGCATGAGCGGAGGGGACGGCGTCAAGGGTTCCGACAACGAAGAGGTCGTCGAGCTACTGCTGACACACAGCACCGGCGTCGTCGAACTGTATTACGGCCATGCGCTCACCCAGTCGTCCTGGGAACTGGCCACCGATGTCGTCATTCGCAGCACATCGGGTGCGTTGGTCGGCGGGGCCAGGCGGCTCTACGGCATCGTCGACGGCGGAGACCTTGCATACGTCGAGGAACGCGTCGTCGCCGACGGCCCACTGGCACCGCGGTTGTCCGCGCGCCTGACTCGCTACATCGGCTGATTCTCTCTCACTACCCACTGCACGCGAACGGCCCCCGAGCCATACCTGCTTTCAGGTCCCGACCGGACAGGTCGGGGGCTCGGGGGCCGGGTAGCTGCCTGGGATTCGCCTGCCGCTCGCGCGGTCTTCTGAGTGAATCCGTCAGCGATTGCGGCTAGCTGACAGCCACCTCACGCGTCCTAGAGTTCATCAACTTCAGACCACCTCCTCTCTCGTGTACTTCACAACGTACGCCCGAGTTCGCGAGTCGGCAAAGAGTTTTTCCGCACGGTCCGAGCCGAGGTCGATCACCTGGTCGGCGTCGGTGTTCCCCGGCAGTTGATGGGTGACGACCACCACGGTTCGGTCGGCTCCGAACAATCCTCCGTCGGTGGTGAGCAGGTCGCGCAGTATCGATTCGCCGGAGATTCGGTCCAGATGCTCGGTCGGCTCGTCGAGCAGCACGATCGGTGCCGTACTGAGCAGGGCGCGCGCCAGCAGCAGTCTGCGGCGTTCTCCCCCGGACACCGCCTGCGCGCCGCCGACCAATGGGGTGTGCACGCCGAGAGGCAGCGCGTCGAGCCACGGGCCGAGGCCCACGCGTCGCAGCGCCTCCGATGCCTGTTCTTCGTCGACATCGCCGCGCACCACGCGCAGGTTCTCCAGAATCGACGTGTCGAACAGATGCGCATCCTCGGCGAACAGTGCGGCGTCCGAACCGCATTCCTCGGCCAACTCGCGCAGCATCGTCGTCTTGCCCGATCCGCTGGGTCCGATGAGAGCGCTTCGCGCATGTGCGCGGAAGTTCGTAGCAGGGGTCGAAGTTCCGCTCACATGGGGCGGCGGAGCCGCATCGAGCATCGCCATGATTCGGGTGGCCGCGATTCGTCCTCGCATCAGTGCGATGGCGGCAGCGGGCAAGCCTGCGGTCGCCTCGAAGGCGGCCAATGGGACCAACACGATGATCGCCAGGGCCATCGGTGTCATGCCGCCTGCGGTTCCTCCGGTCGGTCCGTACAGCCCGATGCCGACGAGCAAGGACCCGATCACCGATGCACCGATCGACAGCGGACCGGCGGCATCGGCCAGCGCCGACGGCCGCGCCGCCCGGTCGCGAGCGACCACCGAATCCTGTGCTGCCCCGCGGGCTTCGGCGAGCGTCGCGTCGAGTCGTCCGGCGACCCGCAGTTCTGCGGCGTGATCGAGTGCCCGGACGGCTGTCTCGGCGAACCGCGCGTCGGCGTCGGCTCCGGCCTCTTCGGCAATCCGTGCCGACCGCGCCGCCAGAATCGGTGCGCCCACCCCGGCGATCAGCAACGACACCGCCAGGATCGACGCGGCAGCAGGCGCGATACCGGCGAGCAGGCCAACGGCTGCGAGCATCATCACGACGCTGACGCAGATGGGGACGATCGCGCGTACGACGACATCGCCGAGTACGTCGACGTCCGCCCCGGTGCGCGCCAGGACGTCACCGCGCCGCAGAGCGAGCGCGCCGTGTCCGTTCGCCAGTTGCTCGTAGATTCTCGTGCGCGCTGCCGTCGTACCGCGCAGGGCCGCGTCGTGCGTGGTCAATCGTTCGAGGTAGCGGAACACGCCGCGGGAAATGCCCAGCGCCCGAACGGCTACCACTGCGACGGTCAGGTCCATCACCGGAGGCATCTGCCAGGCTCGGGTGATCAACCATGCCGACAGTGCGGCGAGAGCCAGTGCGCTACCGAGGGTTGCCACGCCGGCCGCCACGGCCAGTGCCACCCGACGCGGAGAAAGCTCGAACAGGGCCAGTGCGCGTCGTAGGTCAGACATGATCGAACTCCCGTACCACCGGTGAACTGCTTCGCACCTCGACGACGCGATCTGCGGCGTGCAGCACCGCGCGCCGGTGACCGACCATCACCACGGTGACCCCTCGGTCGGCCGCATCTCGAATAGCCTGCAGCACAGTCTGTTCACTCGCCGCATCCAGGTGCGCCGTCGGCTCGTCCAGCACCATCACCGGAGCGTCGGAGACAAAGGTTCGAGTCAGGGCCAGGCGTTGCAGTTCGCCGAGAGACAGCCCCACTCCGCCCTGCCCGACGCGAGTGTTCCAGCCGTCCGGGTGATCTCGCAGTACGGCATCGAATCCCGAAGCACGGCAGGCCGCGTCCAGAGCATCGGCGTCGGGCACGCCGTGGAGGGTGACGTTCTCGTAGAGAGTGCCGGGAAGCAGCACCGGCCGCTGCGGGAGCCAGGCGACCTGAGCCCACCACCGGTCGAGATCGAGATCGACCACGGGCACACCGCCGACGAGAACCGCACCGCTCGTGGGCGTCGTGAGTCCCAGAACCGCGTGCAGCGCAGTCGATTTACCCGAGCCGTTGGGGCCGGTCAGTACCGTGATGGTGCCCGTTCGGCACAGCGCACTCAGTTCTGCCGGAGCGTCGCCGTCCCGGCTCGCGACGGTGAGGCCGACGAGTTCGATGTCCGCGGTCGTCGCGTCGGCGGTCCGGCCGCCGATCGGCTGTGTCGTACGCCGATCCAGGACTCGAAATGCTCGGTCCGCGGCTTCGACGCCGTCCTCTGCTGCGTGGAACTGGGTCCCCACGGCGCGCAGCGGGAAGTACACCTCGGGGGCGAGGATCAACGCGATGATGCCTGCTTCGAGCGTCATCTCCCCGAAGACCAAGCGCAATCCGATGCCGACGGCCACCAGCGCGACACACAGGGTCGCAAGCAACTCGAGCACCATGGACGAGAGAAAGGCAACTTTCAACGCGCGCATCGTGGTTCGTCGATGGGCGTCACCCAGTGCGCGGATGCGAGCGGCCGGTCCGTGTTCGCGGCGCAGCGCGCGCAAGGTCGGCAGACCGGCCAGTAGATCGAGCAACTGTGCAGACAACCGGGTCATCGTGGTGAGCGTCGCCGCGGCTCGCCCCTTGGTCAGCAACCCGATCAGAATCATGAAGATCGGGATGAGCGGCAAGGTCACCGCGATGACCACCGCCGAGGTCACGTCCTGGGTGACGATGACGATCAGAACGAGCGGAGTGACGATGACCGCCGACACCAGCGCCGGCAGGTATCCGGTCAGGTACGCCCGCAGACCCCCGATGGCTCGGGTCACGACGACGGCCAACTCTTCCCGTTCGCGGTCGAGCTCCCGAGGCTCGAATCGCGTTGCGGCCGTGAGCACCTCGACTTCGAGCTCGGCCACCACACGCGACGCCGACCGGTGCGCGTAGCGGGACTGGGCTCCGGTTGCGAGCACACGCACAGCCACTGCGCCCGCCAGCACGGCCAGTTCCGTCGTCCAGGCGGACAGTGATCTGGCGGTCGGTTCGATGATGACGCCTGCCAGCACACGTCCGATGGTCAACGCGCCCACGATGATGCAGAGCGTGACGACGGTCGACAGAGCGACCGTGACGATCAGGTAGCCCCGGGCAGATCGAGAGTATTTCCACAGCCGGGGATCGACCGGTCCCCGCGATCGAGCAGGGGCGGTCACGATTTCACCGTCAGTCCGATCGAGTCCGGGATCTGGGCACTCGAAATACGCTGGCGGAAGACCCAGTACGTCCAGGCCTGGTATCCGATGACGACGGGTGCGGCGAAGGCTGCGGCCCAGGTCATCACTGTCAGCGTGTACGCACTGGACGACGCGTTCGCGATGGTGAGATCGAAGGCGGAGTCCGTGCTGGACGGCATGACGTTGGGGAACAGGGAGGCGAACAACAGCACCACGACCGAGATTATGGCAATACTGGTGAACACGAAGGCCCAGCCTTCGCGTACTTTCGCCGTCAGCGCGACGACGAGCAGCAGTGCCACTGCTGCCACCGCGACGAGTATCCAGGTCCAGGTCTTCCCGTAGGCGAGTTGGGTCCACAGTGCGAAGGCTCCACCGACGAGCACAGCCGGAACTGAAAGCCACACTGCCATTTTCACCGAATCCTCATGGACGTCGCCGGAGGTCTTCAGCGCGATGAACACCGCGCCGTGCAGCGCGAACACCACGGCCATCGTGGCTCCGCCGAGCAATGCATACGGGTTGAGCAGATCGAAGAAGCCGGCCGTGACCTTCTTGTTCTCGTCGATAGCGACGCCGCGCACGATGTTGGCGAAGGCGACGCCCCACAGCACCGCCGGAACCCACGAGCCGATGCCGATGCCGATATCGCAGCGTTTGCGCCACACCGGGTCGTCGATCTTGCCGCGCCATTCGATGGCGCAGATGCGCAGGATCAGGGCTACCAGAATCAGCAGCAGCGGCAGGTAGAAGCCCGAGAACAATGTTGCGTACCACTCGGGAAACGCTGCGAACAAGGCACCGCCGGCGGTGATGAGCCAGACTTCGTTGCCGTCCCAGACCGGGCCGATCGTATTGAGGACGGCCCGCCTGCGCTTCTCCCCCGTCGCGGGGTCGGGGTGCCGGCCGAGAATGGGCATGAGCATACCGACGCCGAAGTCGAACCCTTCGAGCACGAAGTAGCCGACGAAGAAGAAGGCGATGATGAGGAACCAGAATTCGGGCAGTGACATTGCTATCCCCTAGTAGGCGAACGAGAGCTGTTTGGGCTCTTCGTCTTCCGATTCCGGTGGGTCGACGTGCGGATGCGCGTCGTGTTCGAGAGGCTCTTCGACGACGTAGCGCCGAAGCAGGTAGAACCACACACCACCGAGAGCGGCGTAGAGCAGTGTGAACGTCACCAGTGAGGCGAGAACGAGGCCGACGGGATGGTCGGAAACGCCCTGATCGACGGTGAGCCGGATCTGATCGACTCCCGAGAGGTTCGGTGCCACAACCCATGGCTGTCGGCCCATTTCGGTGAAGATCCAACCGGCACTGTTGGCCAGGAACGGCGTCGGAATGGCCAACAGGGACAACCACGAGAACCACTTCTGGTCGGGAATCCGGCCACCCCGAGTGACCCACAGACCCGCGATCGCGAGTAGTGCCGAGCCTGCGGCCAGTCCGATCATCATCCGGAATGCCCAGTAGGTGACGAACAGGTTCGGCTTGTAGTTACCCGGCCCGAACTGCTGCTCGTACTGCTCCTGCAGTTGGTTGACGCCCTGCACGGTGGCACCGAAGTCGTTCTCCGCCAGGAACGAGGTGAGGCCGGGGATCGAGATGAGGTGCACCACGGATTCGCAGTTGTTGTGGGTACCCACGGTCAGGAGCGAGAAGCTGGCTCCGGTCTCGGTGTCGCACAACGATTCTGCGGATGCCATCTTCATCGGCTGTTGCTCGAACATGAGCTTGCCCTGAATGTCTCCGGTGATGGCGAGCGCGCCGCCCGCGACGATCATGACGATGAAGGACATGCGTGCTGCCGATCTGAACATCGAACGCGAGTCGGCTGCTGGGAGCGGAGCCTGCGCAGCGACCCCGGTGGTCGCGAGCGTGCCGAGCTCGTTCTCGGTCTTCTTTCTGCGAGCCTCGCGCACCATCCACCAACCGGAGATGCCGGCCACGAAGGTGGCGGCGGTGAGAAACGCTCCGGCCACGGCGTGTGGAAATGCTGCCAACGCTGTGTTGTTGGTGAGCAGGGCCCAGATGTCGGTGAGTTCGGCGCGGCCGGTCTCTTCGTTGTAGATCGCGCCGACGGGATGCTGCATCCAGGAATTGGCCGCGATGATGAAGTATGCCGAAGCGTTGACTCCGATGGCGACGAGCCAGATCGTGGCCAAGTGAACGAGTTTGGGGAGTCTGCTCCAGCCGAATATCCACAGTCCGAGGAACGTGGACTCGAGGAAGAACGCGACGAGGCCTTCGAGTGCGAGAGGAGCGCCGAACACGTCACCGACGAAGCGGGAGTATTCGCTCCAGTTCATGCCGAACTGGAACTCCTGGACGATTCCGGTGGCGACGCCGAGGGCGAAGTTGATGAGGAACAGCTTGCCGAAGAACTTGGTCAGTCGGTACCAGGAGTCCTTGCCGGTGATCACCCACATGGTCTGCATCGCAGCCACCATCGGAGCGAGGCCGATCGTGAGGGGAACGAGTATGAAGTGGTAGACGGTGGTGATACCGAACTGCCATCGTGAGACATCCAAGGCGTCCATCAAAGCTCCGAACTCTTCCACCCGTGCTGTGACGGGTAACACCGCAGGTCAGGGCGTTGGCCCGCGACGAATTCGACAGTACTACTACGGGTAGTAGTAGGGAAGAGTCTTTCGGCAGGGTCGTTTGGCTCCTATCGAGTTTCGACCGTCTCCACGGCGGCATCGACCATCGATGGAACATCGTCGACGAGCCTCTGCGTGCCGAGGGGAACGCCGTTCATCGCCGTGACCCGAGCCGCGAGAGTGACGCTCGAGACCAGCCAAACGCCATCTGCTGCAATGAGATCCGCCGGATACAGGTGCCCGTGTTCGCAGGTCCAACCGGCAGACTCGGCCACGGAGAACAACCCGGCGACCGTGGTTCCGGCCAGGATGCCTTGTTCGACCGACGGTGTGACGAGAGTCTTACCGCGCGCGAGCACCACCGTCGAGCGCGGACCTTCGAGCACCCGCCCCTCGCTGCTGAGATAGATCACGTCGTCGGCACGATGAGCTGCGGCATGCCGCAGCGCGGCCATGTTGGTCGCATACGACAACGTCTTGGCCCCCGCGAGCTGCCACGGCGCTCCCGACGAGAAGTCCACCGAGTAGCCGCGATCGAGCGTGATCACCGACACCCCGTCGGTGCGCGCTGCTCGCACTCGCTCGGGCAGCGGTCCCACCGTCACGTACGCGGTGGGGTCACCACCGCTCTCGCGTCCGCGGCTGAGGACCAACCGGAGAACCGCCTCGTCCTCGGACGCTCGTGCCCACAGACCGACGGACTGTTCCACGACGGTGCGCCACTGTTCGAGATCGGGAACGGGCAGATCCAGTGCCCTCGCCGACGCCACCAGCCGGGCCAGATGCAACTCGACCGCACAGGCCGCGCCGCCGCGCACGAGCAGCGTCTCGAACACCCCGTCGCCGCGCACCACGGCCAGATCGTCGGCGAACAGCAACGGCCGATTCGCGTCGTGCACTCCGCCGTCCAACGTCACCACTACCGACTCCGACATGCCCGCCACCCTAGAGGGGAGCGGACACGTTCGATCAATCCGCTCGATCGGCCGTCGCCATCGCGTCGGCGTACTCGTCGAGGTCGAGATCCTCGGCGACGACGACCTTGGTGCCGTTGTACACCTCGCGGTCGATCTCGTCGTCGGCGTTGGCGACGAGCATCGCGACGAACGTGTCTCCGTTCACGTTGAGGAAGGTACGGAAAATCCCGGCGAACCAGTCCACGGCGATCAGCAGGCCGACGGCCTCGAAGGGAAGGTCGAGCGAGGTCGCGAGGAACATCGCGACGACGGGGAATCCGCCGGGCACGGTGATGGTGCCCATGTTGAGCAGAACCGCCAGGCCCATGCCCAGCGCGATCTGCCCGAGACTCAGGTCGATGTTGCCTGCCTGCGCGAGGAACATCACCACGATCATGTAGTTGAGAACGGCGCCGTAGGAGCCCATCGTCAACCCGATCGACAGCGTGAAGTTGGCGACCTTCTGACTGACACCGACCTTCTCGACGGTGTTGCGCAGCACCGTGGGGAACGTGACGGCCGAGCTCGTGGTCGTCACCGCGACGGCCGTCTGTTCGGTGAGCTTGCTGGGCAGCTTCCACGGGCTCAACCGGGTCCGCATCGTCACGACCACGACGAAGAGCGCGAACAGAATGATCACCCCGAGCAGTGTCGTACCGAGGTAGCTCAGGGCGGTGGACACCACCGAGAAGCCGACGTCTCCGGCGAGAGCGGCGAGCAGGCAGAACACACCGACCGGGGCGATGACCATGACGAGCCGGATCATCGTCAGGACGATCTGCTGAATCTGATCCATGAACGAGAGCACCTGGGTGTTGCCGGTCTTGGTGATGTGACTGCGCAGCGCGATACCGAAGAGCAGCGAGAAGATGATGATCGGCACCATCGTCGCCGTCGACATGGCACCGAACACGTTGGTGCTGACGAAGTTGAGCAGCGTGTCCTGCCAGCCGAGCGCCTCGCTCGCCGATTCCTCGAGCGACGGATCGAGCTGCTGGGTGAACACCATGCCCGCGCCCGGGCGAATGATGCTGCTCAGCACCCAGGCCAGCACGGCCGCGACGACCGAGAATCCGATCATCCACTTGAAGGTGCGGAAGGCGATTTTGCCGGTTCCCGCCCCTGCCATCGATCCGGTGGCGACGATGACCGAGGCCATCACCAGCGGGACGATCGACATCTGGATCAGTCGGATGAACAGATCGCCGATGAACTTCAGATTCGCGGCCCACTCCCCGACCACCAACCCGAACACGATGCCGCCGATCGCTGCGAGGCCGATCTGCGCGGCCGGATGCGCCAGTTTCTTCATGGACAGAAACGCTAGGTCCGCGTCGTCGCAGTGCCGTGTCGTCGTCGTTTCGAGAGTGTAAAGGGACCGGTCACCGAGTTGCTTCGCCGACGGGCTCCTACTATGGAGATGTGTCCGACACAGTCACGATCAGCCCGAGCCCACTTCTGACACTCCCCGGCGCAGTGCCCTCCCCCGACGACAGCGTCGATGCCGGGGTGGCCTGGCACTACGGCAATCCGTTCGGTGAACAACGCGACGGGGTCAGTGGCGCTGCCGTCATCGATCGCTCCCACCGTTTCGTGCTCGCCATCAGCGGAGACGAACGCCTCAGTTGGTTGAACACGATCTCGAGCCAACTCGTCTCGAACCTGCCCGACGGCAGCTCGGCCGAGAACCTGAGCCTGGACGTCAACGGCCGCATCGAGCATCACTTCGTGCAGACCGACCTGGCCGGCGTCACGTACATCGACACCGAGCGCGCAGCCGGACCGGATCTGCTCTCGTTCCTGAAGAAGATGGTGTTCTGGGCCAAGGCCGAACCCCGTCAGGCCGACGAACTCGCCGTTCTCACCGTCCTGGGATCCGACGCGGCGTCGGTGCTCGAGAAGGCCGGCCTGCCGTCTCCTGCCGAGATCTACGGTGCGTCGCCGATCGACGGCGGCGGTTTCGTTCGGCGGATGCCCTGGCCGGGCGAGAATTCGTACGACGTGGTGATCCCCCGCGCGAGCCTGAGCGACTGGTTCCTGCGACTGCGCGACGCCGGGGCCGCCCCGGCCGGAACCTGGACGTTCGACGCGTTGCGGGTGGAGTCGTTGCGTCCGCGCGTGGGCGTGGACACCGACGAGAAGACCATTCCGCACGAGGTGCGCTGGATCGGCAGCGCCGCGGAGTTCGGCGCGGTGCATCTGGAGAAGGGCTGCTACCGCGGGCAGGAGACGGTCTCGCGCGTCCACAACCTCGGTCGCCCGCCCCGGCATCTGGTGCTGCTGCATCTCGACGGTTCCGCGGACGGTCGACCCAGCACGGGCGACCCGGTCACCGCGGGCGGACGGTCCGTGGGTCGTCTGGGCACCGTCATCGATCACTTCGAGCTGGGGCCGATCGCGTTGGCGCTTCTCAAGCGGACCGTTCCGGTCGACACCGCCCTCGAGGCCGGACCGTGTGCCGCGTCGATCGATCCTGATTCGATCCCGTCGTACGACGACGTCCAGGCCGGTCGCGCTGCGGTGGACCGCCTGCGCGGCCGGTGAACGGGACCGTTCTCGCTGTCTGCGTCGTACACGCCGATGTTCCGTTCGGACGCCGCGCGGTGGTCGACAGCGGCATAGACAAGCGGCCCGTCGACGGGCCTGTGGACGTGCACGAGCTCGGCATCGGCGGTGATCACTGCCGGGACACGAAGTTCCACGGCGGACTCGATCAGGCCGTCTACGCCTACGACGAGGACGAGGCGAGGTACTGGGCCGATCAGCTGGGGACGCCCGTTCCTCCTGGACGATTCGGTGAGAACCTGCGGACCACCGGTGTGCCGGTGACCGATGCGGTGATCGGCTCGCGGTGGCGAGTGGGCAGTGTGGAGTTGGAGGTGACGATCGCCCGCAAGCCCTGCGGAACGTTCGCGCGGTGGATGGGCGAGCCCGGCTGGATCCGTCGATTCACCGCGCGCGGCGATGTGGGTGCGTACCTCCGAGTGCTCGAGCCCGGCGTCTTCGGCGGCGGTGACATCGTGACTGTGACGTCGGTCCCCGAGCACGGGGTGACGGTGCGGATGCTCTTCGAGGGGAGGGATACAGCTGCGATGCAGACTCTGCTGGACGCGCCGGGATTGGCACCGAAGGTCTACCGCGATGCGGCAGCAGCGCTGAAATCGACGCGGAACTGAACCCTCCGGTCGCTCCTGCAGGCTTCGCTCCCCATGACGCGCAGCACGTAGTTCTCGTGTCGCAGAACGAAGATAGTTTGCCAGCGCACGGATATCTGCAGGTACAGGCAGCGCCGACCCCTGCCCCGGGCGTGTCGCGCCCGTTCGCCCACCACCGACACGTGGTGCCGTATGCGCATCGCGGCGATTCGCGCGCTAGAGTGTGTGCCAGGAAGAAATACCAACTCTAACGGGGCCGCCAAATTTCCCCAGGCCGCCCCGCAAGTCCGCGAGGGGGCACCGCCATGGGCCGAGGCAGGGCTAAGGCAAAGCAGACAAAGGTCGCTCGTGAGCTCAAGTACAGCTCGCCGACAACGGACTTGGAGAGTCTGCAGAAAGAACTCTCCGGTGGTTCGTCCAACTCCCATCGTGGCATCCACTCTGACTCGGATGTGCATTCCCGAGTCGAGGAAGACGAGTACGAGGACTGGCGACGCTAGTACTGTGCACTGAACGACTGAGGGGGAGCCGCGGTGCGGCTCCCCCTCACTTGTTTGCCCGGTGTTCGGGCGATCGGAATCTTGCCGCTCAGAACCGCGGGTGGTTACCCAGCAGCAGCGCACGCTCGTCGGCGACGTCCTTACCGGTCGCCTTCTTCACCGTGCCCAGCGTCCAGCAGTCGATGTGGCGTGCGGTGAGCACTGCGAGTGCTCGGTCGACGTCCTCGGGTGCCACGATGGCCACCATGCCGACACCCATGTTGAACGTCTGCTCCATCTCGGCCCGCTCGACGCGTCCGCGCTGAGCGATCAGCGAGAAGATCGGAGCCGGGCTCCACGTGGTGCGGTCGAGTTCGGCGACCAGGCCCTCGGGCATGACCCGTGAGAGGTTGTTCGCCAATCCGCCGCCGGTCACGTGGCAGAACGTGCGGACGTCGGTTTCCGCAGCGAGCGCGAGGCAGTCCTTGGCGTAGATCTTGGTGGGTTCGAGCAGTTCCTCGCCGAGGGTGCGGCCGAACTCATCGACGTGTCCGCCGAGATCCATGTGGTTGATCTCCAGCAGCACCTTGCGAGCGAGGGAGTAGCCGTTGGAGTGCAGGCCCGACGATCCCATGCCGATGACGACGTCACCGGGACGCACCCGCTCGGGTCCGAGGATCGAATCCGCCTCGACGACGCCGATGCCGGTGGCCGAGAGGTCGTAATCGCCGTCGGCCATCAGTCCCGGGTGCTCGGCCGTCTCGCCGCCGAGCAGTGCGCAGCCGGCGATGATGCAGCCTTCTGCGATGCCCTTGACCAATTCGGCGACCTGCTCGGGAACAACGCGGCCCACGGCGATGTAGTCCTGCAGGAACAGCGGCTCGGCACCACAGACGACGAGATCGTCGACGACCATTGCGACCAGGTCCAGGCCGAGGGTGTCGTGCTTGCCGAGGGCCTGCGCCACGGCCACCTTGGTACCGACGCCGTCGGTCGAAGCGGCCAGGACGGGCTCGCGGTAGTCGCCCTTGAGCGCGAAGAGACCGGCGAAACCACCGAGACCGCCCATGACCTCGGGCCTGCTGGCCTTCTTGGCGAGCGGCGCGAACAGTTGCACTGCTCGATCTCCTGCGGCGATGTCGACCCCGGCCGCCGCGTAGGAGGCACCGCCCGAGTGAGTTGCGCTCGTGGGTTGGGATTCCTCGGTCATTCGGCTCCAGCCTGTGTACTAGTTCATGTCAGCGCCCGGTGCGGCGCGGCCCCAACGGTACCGGAGTGCCCGGTCAGGAGAAGAACTCACGTGTGCAGGCGCTTTCCGGGAATCGCGGCCAACAGCTTCTCGGTGTAGTCCGCCTCCGGCGATCGAAGGATCTTCCACGGTGTTCCCTCTTCCACGATCGCCCCGTTGCGCAGCACGACCACGCGGTGGGCAACGCGATCGACTACCGCGAGGTCGTGACTGATGAACAGGCACGCGAAGCCGAATTCCTGCTGCAGTGACTCGAACAGGTCAAGCACGGCTGCCTGCACCGAAACGTCCAGTGCGCTGGTCGGTTCGTCCGCGACCACCAGATCCGGTCCCAGCACCAGTGCCCGCGCCAGGCTGACGCGCTGCCGCTGCCCACCCGAGAGCTCGTGTGGGTAGCGCTTGTCGGTGCCCGACGGCAGTTGCACGGCGTCGAGCAGTTCGGTCGTCCTCGCGGCGATCGCGTCCTTGGAGCCGTACTTGTGCACGATCATCGGCTCGGCGATGCACTGTCCGACGGTCAGCCGGGGATTCAGTGAGGCCGACGGGTCCTGGAAGACGAACCCGAATCGCTTGCGGAGCGGTTTGAGCTTGCGTTCGCTCACGCCTGCGATGTTCTGTCCCATCACCGTCACGCTGCCACTCGTCGGCTTCTGCAGTGCTGCAACGCATCTGCCGATCGTGGACTTGCCCGAGCCGGATTCGCCCACCAGCCCGAGGGTTTCGCCGCGGTGGATGGTGAGCGAGACGTCGTCGACCGCCCGGAAGGCCGGGGAGCCGACACCACCGGAGAACTGCACCACCAGACGCGAGACGTCGAGAACCGGTTCGCCGGAGGTGTCGACGGTCTTGTCGGACTCCACAGCGGCGAGTGTGGGCACCGCGGCCAGCAGCTTCTTGGTGTAGTCGTCCCCGGGTGCGTCGAAGAGCTGCGCCACCGGAGCTTCCTCGACGACGCGACCGTTCTGCATGACGACGACGCGGTCCGCCAGATCGGAGACGACGCCCATGCTGTGGGTGATGAGCACGACGGCGCAGCCGAGCCGGTCCTTGAGATCGCGGAGCAGCTCCAGGATTTCGGCCTGCACCGTGACGTCGAGGGCAGTGGTCGGCTCGTCGGCGATGATGACTTTCGCCTCGCACGAGATGGCGATCGCGATCATGACGCGTTGCTTCTGTCCACCCGAGAGCTCGTGCGGGTAATACGAGAAGCGTTGCTCGGGGCTGGGCAGACCCACCATCGTCAACAGTTCGATGGCCCGAACCTTGGCGTCCTTCGCAGACATGCGCTTGCCGTCACTGCCCGGGTGTGCGCGCAGCGCCTCGACGATCTGATACCCGATGGTGAACAACGGATCGAGGGCGCTGCCCGGTTCCTGGAACACCATCGAGATCTTGTTGCCGCGCAACTGCGCCCACGCCTTGTTGCTCAGCGTCGTCACGTCCTGGCCACCGAGCACCACGTGGCCGTCCACGCGTGCGGTGTCGGGTAGCAGTCCGATGGCGGATCTGACGCTGACGGACTTGCCCGATCCGGACTCGCCCACCACGGCCAGTACCTCGCCGGGGAACACCTCGAACGAGACCTCGGTGACGGCATCGACCTCGCCGGCATCGGTGAGGAACGTGACGGACAACGACTTCACCGACAGTGCGGACTCGCGTGGAGTCGCAACGCTCGAGGTCATACCTTCACCGCCTTCTTGAACTTCTTGCGGGTGCGCAGCAGCGAATTCAGTGTCTCGCTTGCACTTTCACCCACCATGGTCAGACCGAGGACGACGAGCACGATGCCCAGGCCAGGGAACACCGACGTCCACCAGATGCCGTTGGAGATATCGGGCAGCGCCTTGTTGATGTCGTATCCCCACTCCGAGGCGGAGGTGGGCTCGATGCCGAATCCGAGGAATCCGAGTCCGGCGAGGGTCAGGATGGCCTCGGCACCGTTGAGGGTGATGATGACCGGCAGCGTCTGCACCACGTTGGCGAGGATGTGGCGGAACAGGATTCGCGGAGTTCCGGCCCCGGTGACCCGGGCGGCGTCGACGTACGGTTCGGTCTTGACCGCGACTGTGGCGTTGCGTACCACGCGGAAGTACTGCGGCACGAAGATCGCCGTGATGGCGATTGCTGCGGACGCGATACCGCCGAAACTGGACGACTGTCCGCCTGCGACGACGATCGAGATGACGACCGCGAGGAGCAGCGATGGAAACGCGTACATCGCGTCCATGAACAGCACGAGCACGCGGTCGAACCAACGGCCGATGTAGCCCGAGGCCAGGCCGAGCGGAACACCGATGATCAGCGAGAGCACCAACGACGATGCGATCACCATCAATGCTGTTCTCGCACCGTAGATCACGCGAGAGAACACGTCCTCGCCGCGGACCGACGTGCCGAACCAATGCTGCGCGGACGGGGCTGCCTGGCGGGCGAAATCCTGCCCGGCGTCGATGGTCTGCGAGAACCCGTACGGCGCGAGAAGCGGAGCGAACACGGCGGCGATCACGAACGCCACCATCAGGGCCAACCCGACGATCAAGGTGACGCGTTGCAACCCCGACGTGGACTTGACGAACGCGACGCCGGGAAATCCTCGACGGTGCGGACGGGTCGGAGGGACGTCGGACAGCACGACTTCGGTGGTCATCAGAACCTCACTCTCGGGTCGATGAGTGCGACGATCGCGTCGGTGACGAAGCTGACGACGGCGACCACCACGGCCAGGAACGTCACGATGCCCTGCACCGCAACGAAATCGCGGGCCTGCAGGTAGCGGGCGAGTTCGTAGCCCAGGCCCTGCCACTCGAAGGTCGTCTCGGTCAGCACCGCACCACCGAGCAGTACGGCGATCTGCAGGCCGATGACGGTGACGATGGGAATCATGGCGTTGCGGAACGCATGCCGCCGCGTCACCGTGCCCTCGCTCAATCCGCGAGCGCGCGCGGCGTCGACGAAGGGTGCCTGCAGGGTCTGAATCAGGTTGACGCGCACCAGTCTCAGGAACACTCCGGCCGTCAACAGACCCAGGGCGAGAGCGGGAAGAACGGCATGCTCGAGCACGTCCACGATGTAGCCCGGCTCGCCGTAGAGGAACGAATCGACGATGAGGATGTTGGTCTTGGGTGAGACGTTCTGCAGCGCCAGTTCCACATTGGTGCTGGCTCGTCCTGCCACCGGCAGCCAGCCGAGCTTGACCGCGAACAGCAACTTGAGCAGCATGCCGACGAAGAACACCGGGGCCGCGTACGCCAGAATCGCGAAGATCCGCAGCGAGGCGTCGCCGAATCGGTCCCGATGGGTGGCAGCGAAGAAGCCGAGCGGGATGCCGACCGCAAAGGCGACCAACAGTGCCCAGAACGCCAATTCCAGTGTGGCAGCGCCGTTGACGAGCAAAACATCGCTGATCGCGCGATTGTCGGTGGCCGAGCGGCCGAAGTCGCCGCGCAGCAATCCGGTCAGGTACTCCCAGTACTGAGTCAGGATCGGCCGGTCGTATCCGGCTTCGGCCTTGCGCTGGGCGATCTGTTCGGCGGGTAGGCGGCCACCGAGGGCGGCGGTGATCGGATCACCGATCACCCGCATGAGAAAGAAGACGACGGTGACGAGAATCCAGGCAGTCGGAATGATCAGCAGAAATCTGACCCCGAGGTAGCGGGCGAGCGCGCCGTATCGTGACGGCGCACTCGCCTGCTTCGCTTGCTTCTCCCCTACCGGCGCGTCCGCGGTAGTGGGCACCGGTCAGCTCTTGGCGAGAGTGACGAAACGGAACTTGAACGAGGCGTCGAGAGTCTCGTCCACACCGCTGATCTCGTCGGTGGCGACGGCGATCTGCTTGCCCTCCAACAACGGAAGCGTCGGCAGGTAGTTCGTCGCGAGCTCGGTCTGAATCTGACCGATGATCTGCATCCGTGCATTCTCGTCGGCGGTCGTGCGTTCGAGATCGAGCAGCGAGGTGATGGCCGGGCTCTCGAAGTGCGACTGCAGGAAGTTGTCCGGCGCGAAGAACGGCGTCAGGTAGTTGTCTGCATCGGGGTAGTCCGGGAACCAGCCCAGCTGGTACACCGGGTACGCGTCGGCGACGCGTTCCTTGGTGTACGTGCTCCACTCGGTGGACTGCAGGTTCACGTTGAACAGGCCGGTCGCGTCGAGCTGACTCTTGATCGCGGCGTATTCCTCGCTCGAGCTCGACCCGTAGTGGTCCGGGTTGTACTGCAGGTTGAGCTGAACAGGAGTGGCAATGCCTGCGGCAGAAAGGAATCCGGCCGCCTCGTCACGATTGGGCGTGGTGCCGTAGACGTCGCCGAAGGCGGTGTTCGCGCCGGCCAGGCCGGTGGGGACCACGGAGTACAGCGGGGTGTACGTGCCCTTGTAGACGCCGTCGGACAACGCCTGACGATCGACCGAGGACGCAATTGCCTTGCGCACGGCCAACTTCTGCTCCGGGGTGTCGCCGGGCATGGTGTTCATGTTGAACACCATGTAGCGCGATTCGCCGCCGGGTCCCTCGTGCACCGTCAGACCGTCCACACTGCCGAGCGATTCGACGTCCGTCGGCGTCAGCGAGCGCCACGCGACGTCGATGGCCTTGTTCTGCACGTCGAGCTTGAGGTTGTCGGAGCTGGTGTAGTACTTGACGTTGATCGACGACGTCTTCGGCGTTCCGAGAATGCCGTTGTAGTCACCGTTCGCGGTGAAGCTGACGAGGGAGTTCTTGGCGTAGCTCGCGATCGAGTACGGGCCGGCGAACGGCGTACCCGCCACGATGGCGTCGTCGTCGAGAATCGAATCGGCAGGGAAGACGGTCTGATCGACGATCGGGCCTGCCGGGGTCGCCAGAATCTGCGGGAAGGTCTGGTCGTTCGCGGCCTTCAGAGTGAACTCGACGGTCTTCTCGTCCGGCGTCGCAATGCTGTCGAGGTTGGTCAGCAACGACGCCGGCCCGTTGGGATCGTTGATCGCGACGATTCGATCGAAGGAATACTTGACGCTTTCGCTCGTCAGCGGATTGCCGTTCGCGAACTTCAGGTCGTCCTTCAGCGTGCACGTGTAGACGGTCGGTTCGGAGAAGTCGCAGCTCTCGGCCGCGTCGGGCTCGAGCTCGGAACTACCGGGCGCGAAGTTCATCAGGAAGGGGTACGTCTGGTTCATCACCATGAACGAGCCGTTGTCGTACGAGCCCGCCGGGTCGAGCGACGTCACCTGGTCGGTGGTGCCGACCGTGATCGTCTCGCCGCCGCCGCTGTCGCCGGATCCACCGGCGTCGTCGGTGCGGCCCGAGCCGCAGGCTGCGGCCGTCAATGCGAGTACCGACAGTGCTGCCACTGCAGCGGTCTTCTTGCCGTGCTTGCGCACGGCTTTGATGGGTGCAGCGGTCTTCGATGCCGCGCTGTAGCGCTGCATGCGTCCGTCGTCGGGCGACAGGGTCATCTGAAAGCCTCTATCCAATCGGTGTGTCCTATGTAACTCGGGACAGTACCGACGGACTGTTTCCAATATGTGGCATTGAGAAAACCCTGCTGTTCCCTCGCAGGAACGCCCAGCTCACGGACGACTCAGAGCACTCACATTCGCATCGTTGTCCACCGGCTGCCCGGCGGCCGAGGCCAGCAGACCTTCGAGAACATGCTTGCCGAGCGCATTGTCGGCAGGCAGATCGATCGGGTACTTGCCTGTGAAACATGCTGCACACAAGCGAGATTCAGGCTGCTCGGAGGCAGCGATCATGCCGTCGATGGAGATGTAACCCAACGAATCGGCACCGATCGCCTGCCGAACGCCCTCGAGAATCCCGTCCTCGGAGTCGACCCCGTTGGCGATCAGCTCTGCGGGAGAAGCGAAGTCGATGCCGTAGAAGCAGGGCCAGCGCACCGGCGGCGACGCGATACGCACGTGAATCTCCAGCGCACCGGCCTCGCGCAGCATCCTGATCAGGGCTCGCTGGGTGTTGCCGCGAACGATCGAATCGTCCACCACCACCAGCCTTTTGCCCCGTATGACCTCTTTGAGCGGATTGAGCTTGAGCCGGATGCCGAGCTGGCGAATGGTCTGCGACGGCTGAATGAACGTGCGGCCCACGTAGGCGTTCTTCATCAGCCCCTGGCCGTAGGGAATTCCCGATCCCTGCGCAAAGCCGATTGCCGCCGGCGTACCGGACTCGGGCACCGGAATCACGAGGTCACCCTCGGCCGGGTGTTCCTTGGCGAGACGCCGACCGATCTCGACCCGGGTGGAGTTGACCGATCGGCCACCGATCACGCTGTCGGGACGAGCAAGGTAGACGTACTCGAACACGCAACCCTTGGGCTCGGGGGACGCGAAACGCGAGGACCGAACACCGTCGGCATCGATCGCGAGCAGCTCGCCCGGCTCGATATCGCGAACGAACGCCGCTCCGACGATGTCGAGCGCGGAGGTCTCGCTGGCAACCACCCAGCCGCGGTCGAGACGGCCGAGGCACAGCGGGCGCACTCCGTGCGGATCACGGGCGGCGTAGAGCGTGTGCTCGTCCATGAAGGTAAGGCAGAACGCGCCTTTCAACTGTGGCAGCAGTTCCATCGCCGCCTGCTCGATGGTGCAGTCGGCGGCCTTGTGCGCCAGCAGCGCGGTCACCACGTCGGAATCCGACGTGCCGTTGCCCTGCAGCCGGTCACTGATCAGCCCTGCGTCGCGGGCCTTGGTGGCGAGCTCGGCGAAGTTCACCAGATTTCCGTTGTGGCCGAGCGCAATCCCGGTCCCGGCGGTGGTGGTGCGGAAGATCGGCTGCGCGTTCTCCCACGTGACCGAACCACTGGTGGAGTAGCGGCAGTGCCCGATGGCGACGTGCCCGGGCATAGCGCCGAGTGTCTGCTCGTCGAACACCTGGCTGACGAGACCGAGATCCTTGAACACCAACACCTGGGAGCCGTCGGACACTGCGATGCCGGCAGCCTCTTGACCACGGTGTTGCAGCGCATAGAGGCCGTAATACGAGAGCTTGGCCACATCCTCGCCCGGTGCCCATACTCCGAACACTCCGCACTCTTCGCGCGGCTCGTTCTCCGGTTCGTCGAGCGGTTTGCCTAGCAGAAGATTCGGACTGTCGACCGACAAATCGGCGTTGGTCACGGGCATTGCTCCCTTGGGGGACGGGGCGGGGGGCCGTGCCTGAGTCTACGGGCACACGACCGGAGTCAACGCATCGTGTGGACGGGAGATTCCCAGTAGGTGAACGTGTGTCCGATTCAAGCGAATCACCTGATGGACAACAGTGGCAGCCAGCGACCCACTTCGGCCGCCCTACTGCCCGACGCATCGATGGAACCGTCGGCGAGAGCGTCGGCGAAATCGCGGATTCCGGTGACCACCTGGAGCCACGTCAGCGCATCGGTTTCGACCACGTTCGGCGGAGTTCCCCGTGTGTGTCGCGGCCCCACGATGCATTGCACCGCGACGAACGGCGGCACCCGCACCTCCACCGAGGATCCCGGCGCGTTCTGACCGAGAGTTCGGGCAGTGGTGCGCACAGCCGCGGCTATCTGCGCACGCGCAGGCTTCTCCGCCTCACCCTTGATCCAGTCCTCGACGGCCAGAACGGCGTCGCGCACCTCGGCGGGTCCGACTTCCTTGTGTGGTGGCACTACGTCTAACTCCTGTCGTGTGCAGCGAGATGCGCCAGCACGGCACCGCTGGCGTTGAGGGACCAGTGCAGCAGTGCCGGGGCGAGCACACTCCCGCTGCGGGCTCGCAGCCACGAGAACACCACCCCGGCCGCGGCCGTCGCCACGACCGTTCCGACCACGGTGTCACCCGCCGCGCGAGCGGGGTGAATGTGCCAGAGCCCGAAGAAGATCGGCGACAGAGCGGGCGACGCGGCGTCGAGCACACCGCGAAAGAGCAACTCTTCGGTGAGGACCGTCCCCACCGGAATCCGAAACAGGACCCACTCGGCCAGGTTCTCCTGCGACGGTCGGACGCGTCGACGCAACGCCGGAATCGCAGCGACGACAGCGGATCCGAGCACCGGAACTGCCGACGCCGCAGCGCCCCACTTCAGTCCGTCAGCGGTGTTGCGCAGACCGAGTTCTTCTGCGCTCGTTCGGGACAGTGCAGCCACACCGACGGCGAACGAGGCGTTGGCCACCGCGCGTCCCCGGGCATCGAGACCGAGCGCGGGAAGGAAGTAGGTACTCCACGCCGTCGTCTCGAGTCCGGTTGTCAGGGCGGTTCTCACTTCTCGGGACCGTCCCGGCCTGCGAATTGCTCCATGACGCCGCGAACTCGTTCGGTGTCACGGTCGGTCCACCCCTCGGGCGCGGCGACGGCCGCCCAGCCGTCGAGCACGAGGGTTCCGTAGTTGTGGCCGTGCCCGTCGGGAACGCCCGCGGCGTTGGTCAGGTCGGCGGCCACCTGCCAGAAGGTGACGACCGGGAACCACCGCATGCTCGGCAAACGGTCCGGCCCGGGTGGCTCGGACAGCCAGTCGGGGCGCTCGAACAGCAGGTCCGGTGACCACCAGACCACCGGATCCGACGCATGCTGGACGTAGAGAATTCGCGGCTCGTACCAGGGCTGATCCTCGGGCGGGATGCCCGACGAGTTGTCGGCGAATCGGACCGTCAGTCCCTCGGAGTAGACCGGCCGAACCTCCGGGCTTCCCGGGTCGCGTCGGCTGACGAACTGACTCCAGATGCGGTTGTTGTTCGGCGGCCCCACCCACAAGACACCGTCGGTGGTGGCCCTGATGTCGGCCAAGCCGTCGAACGCGCCCTCCCCCGCCTGGGTACCGAGGCTCTCGCCGTAGACGTAGAACTTGGGGCGCGTTGCCTCCGGTTCCTGCAGCCAGCGGTCGTGCACCTTGTCGATCAGAGCTCTGCCCGCCTGCGCGGCCTTGTCTCCCTCCGCGATGAAGGAGATCCAACTCGGCAGGTACGAGTACTGGGATGCGACGGTGGCGACATCGCCGTCGAACATGAGCTCTTCGGCTTCGATGGCGGTGGGATTGACCCATCCGGTGCCGGTGGTCGGGACGACGACGAGAGCCGCGCGCTGGAATGCCCCGGTGCGTTCGAGTTCGGCGACCACGATGTTCAGTCGCTCGTCCTGGGTCTCTGCAGTTTCCAGGCCCGCGTATGCCCTGATCGGCTCGATGCTGGGACGGCCCGTGGCCCGCTCCATCTCGTCGGCGCGCAGCCCGCTGGAGACGAAGTTGCGCCCCTCGAATCCGAGGGTGTCCCACGGTGCCAACGAGTTCGGGCTGCCCGAGCGTTCGTCGGCCACGGGTTGTTCTGCGCCGTCCCGGGTTTCGTCGTTCTGCAGACTGAACACGGAGTTGGTGACCTCGGAGACCGCGCGCAGCAGCACGCCCTGAACCAGCGCGACGGACAGCACGACGAGGACGACGACCCCGAGCGCATTGGCCACTTCGCGTGGCATCTTGACGATGCGGTTGATCTGACGGGCGAGCAGACGAACGAGGTCACGCAGCACCCGCCACACCGAAATCAACAGCGCTGCAATGGCGATACTGAGCGCACCGGTGCGAAGGTACCCCGTTGTGGTTGTTCCCTCCGCGTCCATCAGTGCGGCCAGCTCACGCTGCCATTCCGCCGAGATCGCCAGCATGATCATCGACGCCGCGACCGCCACGACGGGCACGGCGACCTTGACGGCCAGCTCGACCTTGCGGGGCAACGGCCACCACGATCGGGACGAGAGCCACCATCGCGTCACCGCCCAACCCACCGCAACGCCGAACGCGTAGCCGATGGCCGAGTTGATGCCGCCGATGATGCCCTGGAACAGCCACCCGCGTGGGAGCAGCGACGGAGTCAACGACCAGCAGAAGAACAACGCGCTGAACGCAATTCCGGTGAAGTCCAGGCGCAGCAGGCCCCAGGCCCACATGACGAACGGGTGCTTGGCGGGTGAGGGGACGGAGAACTCGACCGAGGGCAGGTGGTACCGATGATGCTGGTCCTGCTCGAGTGCCGCGTCGACCTCGTCGAGGCGCTGCTCCGATGTGCGTCCCCCCACCTCGGTCAGCCGAAGAGTCTGGGAAGAGTGCTCTCGAAGGTCTCGCGCAGTTCCGCCATCGGGACGGAGAACTGCCCTTGCACCTCGATCGAATCCGAACCCTCGTCGACCACGCCGATGCGCACCCACGGCAGTCCGCGGGCGGTGCACATTCCGGTGAATCGCATCTCTTCCGTGCGAGGCACGGCGACCAGAACCCGGCCCGAGGACTCCGAGAACAGCGTCACGAACGGATCGGCACCTTCGGGAACGATGATGCGGCAACCGCTTTCGCCGGCCAACGCCGCTTCGACGACAGCCTGCGCGAGACCACCCTCGGACAGATCGTGTGCCGCCGAGACCAGTCCGTCACGCGAGGACGAGAGCAGAATGTCTGCGAGCAGCTGCTCGCGGGCTAGATCGACCTTGGGTGGTACGCCACCGAGGTGATCGTGCTCGACCTGAGCCCAGATGGACCCGTCGAACTCGTCGTAGGTGTCGCCGAGCAGGATCAGCGTCTCACCGGGCTCGAGTCCGAGGCCGGTGGGGATGCGGCGATGCACGTCGTCGATGACGCCGAGAACACCGACGACGGGCGTCGGCAGGATCGGCTCGGCACCGGTCTGGTTGTAGAAGCTGACGTTGCCGCCGGTGACGGGAATGCCGAGGGTGACGCAGCCGTCCGCCAATCCGCGTACGGCCTGCTGGAACTGCCACATGACGCCCGGGTCCTCGGGCGAGCCGAAGTTCAGGCAGTTGGTGACGGCCATGGGGGTCGAGCCGGTGACGGCGACGTTGCGGAACGCCTCGGCCAATGCGAGCTGCGCACCCTGATACGGGTCGAGTGCGGTGTAGCGGCCCGACGCGTCGGTGGCCAAAGCGATTCCGCGACCGGTCTTCTCGTCGATGCGGATGACGCCGGCATCGGCGTTCTCGGCGAGGACGGTGTTGCCGCGCACGTAGCGGTCGTACTGCTCGGTGATGAAGCGACGACTGCACAGCTGCGGCGAGCCGATCATCGTCAGCAACGTCGCCTTCAGCTCGTCACCGGTTTCCGGACGCTTCAGCGACGCCGTGGTGTTCGCGACCAGATCGTCCTGGCCGGCAGGCCGCTGCACGGGACGGTTGTACACCGGTCCTTCGTGCGCGACGGTCTTCGGCGGAACGTCGACGACGGTATCGCCGTGCCAGGTGATCTGCAGGTTGTCACCGTCAGTGACCTCACCGATCACCGTGGCGAGGACGTCCCACTTGCGGCAGACGGCCATGAACGCGTCGACATTGTCGGGCGTCACCACCGCGCACATGCGCTCCTGGGATTCGCTCGAGAGCACCTCGGCGGGAGTCATACCGGTGGCGCGCATCGGCACCTTGTCGAGCTCGATGTGCATGCCACCGCTGCCCGCGGATGCCAGTTCCGAAGTGGCACAGGACAACCCGGCACCGCCGAGATCCTGGATGCCGACGACGAGCTTGTTCGAGTACAGCTCGAGGCAGGCTTCGATGAGCACCTTCTCGGTGAACGGATCGCCGACCTGCACCGCGGGGAGCTTCTTGCGGCCCCCGCCGGTCTCGTCCCCGTCGAAAGTCTCCGAGGCCAGCACGGACACGCCGCCGATACCGTCGAGACCGGTTCGTGCGCCGAAAAGAATGATCTTGTTGCCCAGGCCCGACGCGAACGCCAGATGCATGTCCTCGACGCGCATGACGCCGGCACACAGAGCGTTGAGCAGGGGGTTACCGGCGTAGGAGGCGTCGAACACCGTCTCGCCGCCGATGTTGGGCAAACCGAGCGAGTTACCGTAACCGCCGACGCCTGCGACGATTCCGCTCAGGACACGGCGCGTATCGGGTGCATCGGCAGCACCGAATCGCAGCTGGTCCATGACGGCGATCGGGCGAGCGCCCATGGCCATGATGTCGCGGACGATGCCGCCGACGCCCGTCGCCGCGCCCTGGTAGGGCTCGACGTACGACGGGTGATTGTGGCTCTCGACCTTGAACGTGACGGCCCAGCCGTCGCCGACATCGACGACGCCCGCGTTCTCACCGATACCGGCGAGCATCGGCTTGCGCATCTCGTCGGTGGTGGTCTCGCCGAAGTACTTCAGGTGCACCTTGGAGGACTTGTACGAGCAGTGCTCGCTCCACATGACGGAATACATCGCCAATTCGGCGTCGGTGGGCCGACGGCCGAGGATTTCCTTGATGCGGACGTATTCGTCGTCCTTGAGTCCGAGTTCTTTGTACGGCTGCGCAACGTCGGGGGTGGCGACGGCGTTGGAGACGGTGTCTGTGGGTACAGAGCTAGCGGACACGAGGAATAGGTCCCTTCGATGGAGCGAAATGCCAGGGAGAGTCTATCGGGACCCGCAGACATGTACGGCATCGGTCGTGCAGGGCTGTGCTTCGGCCGTGCGAACATCACCTGATGGACATCGCACTGACCGAGGACGATCTGGACGAAACGGGCGTCATCGACCCGTCGATGGTGGCCAAGGGGGTCGACGTCCCGCCGAAAGCAGTCGTCTGTTTCTTCTCCGAGGTGATCGAGAGCATCTGCGCGAAAGGCGACGCGAGGGTTGTCTCGGTCATGCGCTCCGAGCACGGCGAACATCCCGTCTACGAGATCGAGCGGAACGGGGAGAAACTTGCCGTCTTCCACCCCGGCGTCGGCGCTCCACTGGCGGCGCTGTTCCTCGAAGAGGCCATCGCGATGGGATGCACCCAGTTCGTCGCTGTCGGCGGCGCGGGAGCACTGTCCGACGACCTGGGCATGGGACACGTGATGGTGGTCGACAGCGCCCTCCGCGACGAGGGCACCTCGTTCCACTACCTGCCTCCGGGACGGGTGGTCGACGCCGATCCGGAAGGCGTGGCCGTGCTGCAATCCGTGCTGACCGACGCCGGAGTCGACTTCGTCACGGGCCGATCCTGGACGACGGATGCGCTCTACCGCGAGACACGTGGCCGCGTTTCGCGCCGCGTCGAAGAGGGCTGCCGAACAGTCGACATGGAAGCCTCGGCCTTCTGCGCCGTTGCCCGATTCCGCGGAGTGCGATTCGCGCAACTGCTGTACGCGGGCGATTCCCTCGCCGCCGACTGGGATCACCGCGGCTGGACCAAGGCAACGACGGTGCGCGAACAATTGTTCTGGCTCGCGGCCGACGCATGCCTCCAATTGAGACCGGTATAGCCGAACTCACGGATTCGAGGCACGCGGGTTCGAGGTCGCAGGCTCACCCTCCCCCGGCTCACCCCCCGCCGGCCCCGCAAACGCGCGCGCAGTTGCGCCGCCGATTGGGCTCAGGCAGGGGCCAGGAATGCTGCCAGCGCGTCGGCGTAGGACTTCACGTCCGCGGCGCCCATCAATTCTCGCGACGAGTGCATTGCCAGCTGCGCTGCGCCGACGTCCACCGTCGAGAGGCCGGTGCGGGAGGCGGTGATCGGCCCGATGGTCGAACCGCAGGGCAGATCGGCGCGATGTACGTAGCGCTGCAAGGGAACTCCGGCCTGATCGCAGGCGAGCGCGAAGGCACCCGCACCTGCGGAATCCGTTGCGTAGCGCAGATTCTGGTTGACCTTCAGTACCGGCCCCTTACCGAGTTCGATGCGATGCGCGGGCTCGTGCCGATCCGGGTAGTTCGGATGCGTCGCATGCGCCATATCGCCTGAGGCACAGACGGATCCGGCCATCGTGCGGAGGAACTCCTCACGGCCACCGCCGCGTCCCAACACGATACGCTCGAGCACGGTGTTCAGCAGATCCGAGAACGCGCCGCGGTCGGACATACTGCCGACTTCCTCATGGTCGAACAGTGCCAGCACCGGCGTGACGGCGGTCGGATTGTCCACTGCAGCAAGCAAAGCCTGAGTTCCGGCGTAGCAGGTTCCCTGGTTGTCCAGACGCGGCGCACTGACCAGTTCGGACTCGACGCCCACGACGGCACTGGGTGCGAGGTCGTGTGTCATCAGCTCCCAACCCAGTACCGAATGCGGGTCGACGCCTTCTCTCTCGGCGACGTAGGCGATGAACGATTGTGGCGAATTACCGACGCCCCAAATGGCATTGACGTGTCGCTGCGGATCGAGGGTGACGCCCTTTCGATCCTCGGACAGGTGGATCGCCAGCTGCGGAACTCGCAGAATGGGCTCGTCGACCTTCACGAGAACCTCGCGGACCGTGTTGCCGTCGCGCACACTCAACCGACCGGAGATACCCAGATCGCGGTCGAGCCAGGAGTTGAGCCAGGCGCCGCCGTACGGTTCGAGGCCGACCATCTGCCAGCCCGCGGATTGCAGATCGGGATGCTGCTTCACGCGGAGGTTCGGGCTGTCGGTGTGCCCGCCGACGATGCGGAAGGGGCCGGCAGGAGTGGAGCCTGCGGAACGACCAGAACCGTCATGCTCGGTACTCCAGGCGACGAGTGAACCGCCGCGAACGAGGTAGTAGCGACCTGGTTCGGTCGGCCAGGCGTCGATCTCGTCGAGCCGAACGAAACCGGCGTCCTCGAGCTGCACCGACACCGTGTTGCAGACGTGGAACGGGGACGGCGAGACATCGACGAAGGTACAGAGACCGGTTGCAGAAGCGTTGGACGGCATGGGAACCATTGTGGCAGCCGCCGCGTCGAACACCCCGAGAGCACACACCGACCGGGGGGAACTTCATGACATTTCAGTCGTCGCTGCGCCAACAGGCTGGTCACGCAACCACACTAGCGATAGTTCGGATGAAGACGATCGAAGCGTTTCGCACGCGCGGCGTGGTGGTTCACCGCCAGGATGCGACGACGCTGGCGGCGGATTCGGGCGCGCACTTTCCGCTGGAGAACCTTTCGCCCGCTGTACGGGGGTGAGCCGATCTGCGTGGGACAACATCATCGGCGGCCACGTCGACGTCATGATCGAGATGATGCGCGAGGCGGATCCCGCGTTCATCACCGGTCTGTCGGACGACGAGTTCTACTCGAGGTTGCGCGAACGCGTCATCGCGCCGTCTGCCCTCGAGCGAATGGGCGCGTACGACTACTCGGTCCCGCTGCTGGAAGTGCCAGGCGCACCGAGGCGTGTGCTGAATCTGTCGTCCCCCAATCGAGCTGTGACACTCGCTGATTGCCATCTCGTCGGCCGAGACGTGAACGCTGCATGGGCTGCCGGCCGGAAGAACACCGCCGCGCTGAAGTTCGAGGACACCGAAATCCTCAGCAGAAACGGTATCGACATCGAGGTGCTGAGCGGCGATTCGATCTACCTCGCGTCGAAGGTTGCCGACATGACCACGTTGATCTCGACTCAGCTGGGCGAGTGCCTGTACGGCGTGTTGTTCATCGTTCCCAACGCCTACGAGTTCACCTTTCACCGGCCGCGCAGCGCCGACGGGACGCTCGCGGCAGTGACCGCACTCGCCGAACTGGCCGACGTGTTCTGTCGTGACACACCGAGCCCACTGTCGCGCTCGGTGTTCTTCTGGCGAGACGGCGAGTACAGCCAGGTGTGCGACGGGATAACGATCGACCCCACCGGCATCTTCGCCTCGACCGTGACCGAGCTCCGAGCGCGTGCGTCCTGACTGTGTTCGCGTGCGGTCAGGCCACGCTATTCGGGAGGTGGGGTGGTAGGTCGACCCGCTGCGGCGTCGCGAATCCACTGCGGCACCTCGCGTCCGCTGCGTTCACGGATTGCGATCGATGCGCGAGCAGCTGCCGCGGCGACCTCCGGCCGTCCGACCTTGATCTTGCGTTCGTCCGTGGTGGTCATCGCAACTCCTCCAGCTCATCGCCTCGATTGTCAGTGTCCTCGTATTCGTCGGGTTGCGCCAGTGCGTGCCGCAAGGCGCGATCGGCCAGAGCCACCAGGACATCCTGCTCCGTTCTGGTTATCAGCGGGGAGTCGGTAACCGCCCCGTAGATATCCCACCCCAGGGCAGCTTCGGCGTCGTCTGTGCTGACGGTGTGATCGAGGCACCAGGTGATTCGCTGCCAGGCCTGTGCGCGTTTGTCGGCAACGGTGCGTTGGCGGACGGTGAGTGCGACTCCGACGACGGCGAGAACGCCGACCACGAGCGTCACCCAAGCTCGAGCAGGCATCCGATTTTCAGTGAGAACCGGACACGCAGAACGAGTTGCCGTCGGGATCGGTCAGGGTGACCCAGCGAAAGTCGCCCATGGTGTGTTGCGCAACTTCACTTGCACCCGCCTCGACCAGCCGCGCGACCTCAGCGTCGAGGTCACCGGTGGTCATGTCGAGGTGGACGCGATTCTTGCCGGGCGTCGGGTCGTCGATCTTCTGAAAAGCCATTCGATACGGTGCCGCAGCGAGTTCGACGACGTAGAACCAGCCGTCGTTCTCCTCCACGATCGTTCCGTCCGCCTGCGCCGCCCACCAGCGTGCGAGCGGGCCCGGATCGGTGGTGTCGAACGTGATCATGCCCAGGGTCAGTGTCATGGCGGCACAGTAACCGCCGACACCGACAAGTTCGGGTCAGGCGTTGACGATCGTGTCCAGTGCCGAATAGAAGATGCCGAGGCCGTCGTCGCTCGGTCCGGTGAGCGGCTCGGTGGCGTGCTCGGGGTGCGGCATCAGGCCGACGACTCGACCGTTGGCCGAGGAGATTCCGGCGATCCCCCGCTGCGATCCGTTCGGGTTGGTGCCGCTGTAGCGGAACACGACGCGACCCTCGCCCTCGAGCTCGTCGAGCACGTTCTGCGGTGCCTGGAAGCGGCCCTCGGCATTCTTGACCGGAATCAAGATCTCGGCACCGGGCTCGTATCGCGACGACCACGCGGTGTCGGAATTCTCCACCTTCAGCCACTGATCACGGCAGACGAAATGCAGGCCCTCGTTGCGGGTCAGAGCGCCAGGGAGCAGGCCTACTTCACAGAGCACCTGGAATCCGTTGCAGATACCGAGAACCGGCATACCGCCCTCGGCAGCCTTGACGACTGACTCCATCACGGGGGCAAATCGGGCAATGGCGCCGGCCCGCAGGTAGTCGCCGTAGGAGAATCCGCCGGGGACGACGATGGCGTCGACGTTCTTCAGATCGGCGTCGGCGTGCCACAGGCTGACGGCTTCTCCGCCGGCAAGGGTGACGGCGCGGGAGGCGTCGACGTCGTCGAGGGTCCCGGGGAAGGTGATGACTCCGATACGGGCGCTCATGCGGCGGGCTCTACCGACACACGAGTGACCGTCCAGTCTTCGATCACGGTGTTGGCCAGCAGCGATTCCGCGATCTTCTCCAGCTCGGCGTCGTCGACGGAGTCGTCGACCTCGAGCTCGAAACGCTTGCCCTGTCGCACGTCGGACACACCGGAGATGCCCAAACGGCCCAGTGCGCCCGCGATCGCTTGACCCTGCGGATCGAGAATCTCGGCCTTGGGCATGACATCGACAACGACTCGGGCCACGAAAGCGCTCCTTGAAATACGTACAGCAAGACAGTTACCGGCAGGTGGGAGTCTACGCAGCCCTGGCGGGAGGCGCGAAACCGCGCTTACTGTGGGGTCCATGCGGCTGACACACTTCGGACATTCCTGCGTTCTCGTCGAACTCAACGGCACCACCGTGCTGTTCGACCCCGGCACGTTCTCCCACGGGTTCGAGGGCATCACCGGACTCGACGCCATCCTCGTCACCCATCAGCACCCGGATCACGTCGATCTGCAACGACTTCCCGCTCTCGTCGAGGCGAATCCGCGAGCGGCCTTGCACGCCGATCCGATGACCGCGGGCCAACTCGGTGGCCAGTGGACGCCGGCTCCGGCGGGCAAAGCCTTCGCTGTCGGCGGCATCACGGTCACCGGCGTGGGCGGCACCCATGCCGTCATCCATCCCGAACTGCCGGAGATCGACAACACCGGCTATCTGCTCGGTACTCCGGAGAATCCAGGCCAGCTGTTCCACCCGGGCGACTCGCTGTTCGTCCCCGAGCAGCAGGTCGAGGTACTCGCGCTTCCCGCAGCCGCGCCGTGGTCGAAACTCTCCGAGACCGTCGAATTCCTGCGCGCAGTGGGCCCGAGAATGGCATTTCCCATCCACCAGGCCATCGTCGCGGAACAGGCCAGGGGCATCTACTACGGCCGCTTCAAGGACATGTCCGACGCCGAAATTCGCGAACTTCCCGAGGAGTCGTCCGTCTCTATCTAGCCGGTGACCTCGGGCGGGAGGGTGCCGATCATGGTCACCTGCGTGCCATCCCATCGATAGTCGATTGTCACCGGTCCGCCGGTGGGATTGGCATTGGCGTCGTTGGCGAGCGGCCAGCGGTAGTTCACCGTGACGGTGTCGGCGGATTGCGCCGCAACAGAGGTGAATCCGTAGGGCTCGAGCGTGGCGGTGCCCAGATACTCGGCATCGTCAAAGAACAGCAGATGCGTCGGCGAACTCACCGTCGCCCCGTACGGCAAGGCTTCGACCCAGGTGAACGACGCACACGGATCGCCCATGTCGGTGGCGACCCACGGCGAGTCGGCGAACACGAGCGGCAGCGAGTCCACGGCCTGTGTCACCGGTGCCGACGCCAGATCGAGGCACTGCGGCTCGGTCTCCGGCGGTCCCATCGGAACCAGGTCGCCGGCCTCCTCGGGCTGCGTCTGCTGCGGCTGGGTTCCCTCGGCGACAGTGGCCGGGTCGGGCGTCATCGGTGCCGGGCTTGCCGCCGTGGTCGCCGAAACGGCCGAGGACGGTGCTGCCGAGGGCGTTCCTTGCTCCGCTCCGCCGCAGGCGACGAGAGCTGATGCACCGACAGCGAGGAGTAGAAGTCGTTTCATGAAGACCGCCTGGTTCGTATTGTCCGACGCCAGGTATGTCTGCTCGCAAACATGTTCCGTTACATCACATTTGGATCAAGGGCCCGTTACATCCCTCACGATCTGCAGCCATTGCTCCACTACCCAGCGGTTCCGCGATATCCCCGCGGATATCGCCGCCCAGTGGAGCACCATTTGCCATGTCAGGCAGCGTCGAGTCGAACCAGCTCGCGCAGTAGCGACTCGTCCACCGCGTCGAGTCCGTCGAGGAACGCGGCAGCGAAGGACCCCGGCCGCGACGTCGACCGAGCAGCGATCTCCGACGCGACGGCGACATGCGCGTGCGCCGCGACTGCACCGATCAGCGCATTCGGTGATACGGAGCAGTAGGCAGCCGTCAGCGCACCGAGCGCGCACCCGGTCGCCGTAACCCGCTGCAGCAGTGCGCTTCCGCCGCCCACCTTCACCATGCCGCCGGGGCCGAGGATGTGATCGGTCTCCCCCGATACCGCAACCACGTCCGATCGATCGAGTAGCGACCGGGCCGCATCGACCGAATCAGCCACGGGTGCAGACGAATCCACCCCCCGAGATCCACCTTCAGCGCCCGCCAGTCCCATGACCTCGGACGCGTTCGCGCGAATCACGCTGGGCCGGTTGGCAAGTAGCTCGACGGCCACCTGGGTTCGCCACGGTAGACCGCCGGCTCCCACCGGATCGAGTACCCATGGCTTGCCCGCTGCCCTCGCTGCGGCCGATGCCAGCCGAGAACTTTCCACCTGGGCGACCGTCGGAGTTCCGAGATTGACCAGGACCGCGTCGGCGATCTCGGCGAAGCCGGCCGCTTCCTCGGGGTTGTCCACCATCGCCGGAGCGGCCCCCGCAGCCAACAATGCATTGGCGACGAACTGCACCGACACGGTGTTGGTCAGACACTGGACCAGCGGATTGCGATCGCGCAGAAGTCGATGTGCGTGGGCGATGTCGTCCAGGGTCACAGTCGAGGCACTCATTGTTGCGAGTCTACGACCGCACCCACCCCGTTCGCGTCAATGGACCATTGCATACGTCTGAGCGGTGCAATGGCACATTCACGCCGCAACCCGGCGCGCGTGAATGGCACTTTGCATACGTCTGAGGCATGCAATGGTCCATTGACTCGGGGCGGGGCGGGGTGCAGCGAAACTACGCCACGCGGGCTTTGGATCGCGGGATCCATTCGTACACGCCGGCCTCGGCTCCGTGGTGCAGGGAGAGGTCGATGGCATCGAGGATTGCCTGTCGCGGTCCGGGGCGGCCGAGTTGCTTGGCACTGATGGCCAAGCGCACAACTCCGTCACGTCGGGCGGTGCGCCCTGCACCGAGTACCAGTGCTTTGAACCACCAGGGCTCGGCTTTGAATCCTTCGCCGATTCCCCAGACTCGAGCGCGGACGACGCCGTCACGGTCGAGGTCGTGAATACCGTTGAGAGATGCGAGCATTCGGAAGCCTGCGTCGGGCAGGGCTTCGACGGCACCGGGTGAGGCGATCCAGCGCGGAGCGGCGAAGATTCGGGTGCGCAGGCCGGTCTGTTCCATGACGCGGTCCGCTGCCATCAGTCGAAGTCGAGCTTCGTGGCGCGGCAGTGCGGAGAACTCGGAGCGTCGACGCTTCGTCGCGGCCTGGTCGTAGCCGTGCAGAACGATCGCGTCGCCTCCGTCGCGTCGAGCCCGCAGCCATTCCTGGGTTGGCACGTCCGCTGCGAGTCGGTATTTGTCCTTGAGTCGCGGCGCGACGAGCAGCGACAAGGGGACGCCTCGTCCGTCGAGGATCCGCGCGAACTCGGCGGCGTGCTCGTAGGTGTCGTTCTTGATTCCGCTCACCGACACGATCAGGCGTCCAGACATGACTCGAGCCTCGCACACCAGCGTGAACGAGGCTCGAAGTCGATGCAGACAGAAGCTAAACGGCCATCGTTTCCTTCGGCAGGATCTTGTCGATTGCGGCGAGCACCTCGGGTGCATCCGGCTCGGTGCGCGGACGGAACCGATCGGTGACGACGCCTTCGGGCGAGATCAGGAACTTCTCGAAGTTCCACTGAACATCTCCGGCTTTGCCTTCGGCATCCTCGGTCTTGGTCAGCTCGGCATACAGCGGGTGCCGGTTGTCTCCGTTGACATCGACCTTCTCGGTCATCGCGAACGTGACGCCGTACGTGGTGGAGCAGAACGTTTCGATTTCTTCGGCGGTGCCGGGCTCCTGGCCACCGAACTGGTTGCAGGGCACCCCGACGACCGACAGGCCATTGGCCGCGTACTCGTTGGCGAGCTTCTCGAGCTTCTCGTACTGCGGGGTCAGGCCACACTTGGACGCGACATTGACCACGAGAACGGCTCTTCCGGCGTACTCGTCGAGCGAGGTGGGCGCACCACCCAGCGTGTTGATGCCGATGTTCTGAACTTCAGTCATCATCCGAACTTACCTGTGAGTACCGACAGAATGGAACCGAGGCACAAAAGCAAGTACGACCCCGCTGGTAGCGGGGTCGTACTTGCGTTTCTCCGAACCGGGCGACGGGGGGATGCGCGTCGCCCGGCAGGTCTTATGCCTTGGCGGCGGCTTTTTCGATGATGACCTGCTTGTCCGCGGGTCGATCGTCCTCGGGGAGGTGGTCGTCGACCATGGTCTCCTCGTCGAACGGCAGGTTGCCGTCGAGAACGGTATTGACACGATCGTTGTCGATGGTCTTGGTCCAAGTGCCGACCAGCAGGGTTGCGACGGCATTGCCCGAGAAGTTCGTCAAAGCACGTGCCTCGGACATGAACCGATCGATGCCGACGATGAGGCCGACTCCGTCGAGCAGCTCGGGGCGGTGGCTCGACAGTCCGCCGGCCAAGGTAGCCAGGCCGGCACCGGACACTCCGGCTGCGCCCTTGGAGGCGATGATCATGAACAGCAGCAGCGAGAACTGCTCGCTGATCGAGAGGGGCATGTTCATGGCGTCGGCGATGAAGATCGAGGCCATCGTCAGGTAGATCGCGGTGCCGTCGAGGTTGAAGGAGTATCCGGTGGGGACGACGATACCGACGGTGGTGCGCTCGACTCCGACATGCTCCATCTTGGCGATCAGACGCGGCAGGGCCGACTCGGAGGACGACGTGGCGACGATGAGCAGGTACTCGCGGGCCAGGTACTTGACCAGCTTGAAGATCGAGAATCCGGAGACGAACTTGAGGATGAGGCCGAGGAAGAAGAAGACGAAGATGAAGCAGGTGATGTAGAAGGCGAGCATCAGGGTGCCGAGCTGGATGACGGCGTCGAAACCGGTCTTGCCGACGACTCCGGCGATCGCACCGAAAGCACCGATCGGGGCGAGCCACAGGATCATGGTCAGGATGCGGAAGACGAGCTTCTGCACTGCGCCGATGCCCTTGAGGATGCCTTCACCCTGCTTGCCCATGGCCTGCAATGCGAAGCCGACGAGGATCGCAACGAACAGAGTCTGCAACACACTTCCGGCAGTAAGGGCAGAGACCAGCGTCTCCGGAATGATTCCGGCGATGAAGTCCATCGTGCCGCCTGCACCCTCAGCGGTCTCGGCGTACTGATCTCCGCCGCCCGCCACGATGTTCAGCCCCTCGCCGGGCTGGATGAGGTTGCCGACGACCATGCCGATACCGAGGGCGATGGTCGACATGCTGATGAAGTAGGCCAGTGCGAGACCGCCGACGCGACCGACGCTGGCGGCGGCGCGAACCGATCCGATGCCGAGCACGATGGTGCAGAAGATGACCGGGCTGATCATCATCTTGATCAGGCTGACGAACAGCGTGCCGAGCACCGCGAGTTCGACGGCAAATTCCTTGGCCGTCAGACCGACGATGACTCCGGCGATCACCGCGATGATCACGGCGATGTAGAGCCAGTGAGTCTTGTCGCGCTTCTTCTTGGGTTCGGTGGGCGGGTTGTCGAACCGCTCAGCATCGGTGCTGATACTCATGAGTGTTCCTTCTGGTTTCTGGTGAAGCGCGAGTCGAACTGGCTGACTTCGTAACTACTGGGAGTGGAGTGAGGTGCATCACCCCTGCTGAGAGATGATGTTGCTGCACGCAGTGACAGGAGTCACCTATACGTTCATTTCGTTCACACCGACTGTTCTTGCGCGAAAGGAATTCGTTGTCCACCAAACGTCCGCTGAGCGTCGCCGGCCAGGTGTTGGTGCTGCAGCTCGTCGTCATGGCTGTCGTCGTGTTCGCCGGCGGCATCCTGACGGTGCTCAACGAACGGTCCAACAGCGACGACGCGACCCGACGCGAAGTCACGGCGATCGCCGTGAGCATCGCCAACGAACCGTCGACGCCTCTGTCCATCGAATCCGACGATCCGACGTCGCGTCTGCAGCCGGAAACGGAGAAGATCCGTCAGGTCACGGGTGTCGATTTCATCGTCGTCATGGCACCGGATCGGACCCGCTTCACCCACACCACCGTCGACCTGATCGGTAAACCGTTCAGCGGCAACATCGATCGAGCGTTGCAGGGCGAGACGTTCACCGAGACCTATGTCGGGTCCCTCGGCCCCTCGATCCGGTCGGTCACCCCGGTCACCGACTCGTCCGGCGAAATCGTCGGCCTCGTCTCGGCAGGAGTCACTCGCCAGAAGATCAGTGATCAGTTCTTCCAGGGCCTGCCGCTCATCATCGGGGTAGTGCTCGCCGCCTTCGTCGTCGCCGCGGCGGGATCGACGCTGCTCAGCCGACGGCTCAGGCGTCAGACGCTGGGAATGGCACCGGCGGAACTGCGCACCATGTACGAACATCACGACGCCGTCCTGCACTCGATCGGCGAGGGACTGTTGGTATTCGGCCGCGGCGACGAGGCGGAGTTGGTCAACGACGAGGCCCGACGCCTCCTCGATCTACCGGAGGGCCCGGTCTCGTTCGAGTCGTTGCCGGAGTCGATGCAGCAGATGGACACCGGCATCGTGCGCGGCGAATTGCATCTGACGCAGGATCGCGTACTCGTCGTCAACCAGGATCCCGTGATGTGGGAGGGCCGACGCCTGGGCAATGTGCTGACGATTCGCGATCAGACCGAATTGCGTTCGTTGATGGGTGAATTGGACTCGGTACGCAGCTTCGCGGAGTCGCTGCGTTCGCAGGCTCACGAGTCGGCGAACAGGCTGCACACCGTCATCACCATGGTCGAGCTCGGCCGACCCGAGGAGGCCGTCGAGTTCGCGACGGCCGATCTGGAACTCTCGCAGGCGCTCATCGATCGCCTGATGAACGCGGTGAGCGAACCTGCACTCGCTGCGCTGCTGCTGGGCAAGGTCAGTCAGGCCGCCGAGCAGGGCGTGGAGCTGACGATCACCGACGACACGGCGATGGAGCACGAAGGTGTGCTCACTGCACGCGAATTGGTCACGCTGGTAGGCAATCTGATAGACAATGCCATCGATGCCTCGAAAGAATCCGACCAGCCGTGGGTCGAAGTGACGGTCCGCGACGCCGATGGTGAACTCGTCGTGAGAGTCGCCGACAGTGGTCCCGGAATGCCGCCGGAGACGCTCAAAGCTGCTCTGCGGCGGGGCTACTCGACCAAGTCCGGGTCACGCGGGCTGGGCTTGGCCCTGGTGACTCAGGTGATCGGTCGCCATCGCGGCACCTTGACATCCGAGGTGACGTACGGATCCGTCATGGTTGCCACCATTCCGGGATCTTCGTCGTGATCAAGGTATTGATCGTCGACGACGAACCGCTGATCGCCGAGGCACACAAGACCTACGTCGAGCGGACCCCGGGCTTCGAGGTGGCCGGGGTGGCGCACACCGGCGCTGCGGCCATGCGTTTCGCCAGCACCGAGGCCGTCGATCTGGTGTTGCTCGACATCGGCCTACCCGACGCGAGCGGCATCGACGTGGCGGCAGCTCTCGGCGGTCTGCGCCCGAGTCCCGATGTCATCGCCATCACCTCCGAGCGGGATCTGTCGGTGGTGCGGTCGGCAGTGGCGCACGGCATCGTGCTGTATCTGCTCAAGCCGTTCACGTTCGCCGCGTTTCGAGACAAGCTCGAGCGCTATCGCGAATTCCACGCTGCGTTGCCGGCCGGGGAGAACGCGTCGAGTCAACGCGACATCGACCGCGCCATGGCGCACCTGCGGACGGCCGACGAACGCGTCTCGACCCCCAAGGGCATTGCCCCGCAGACGATGGACGGAATCACCGCGAGCATCAAGGAAGCGGCCGACGGACTCAACGCGTCCGAGGCCGCCAAGGTCGTCGGAGTCTCCCGAGTGACGGCCTGGCGCTACCTCGAGCGCCTCGCCGACGACGGCCTGGTCACCCGGCACACCGAATACGGCAAGGCCGGGCGACCGCAGGTCCGCTACGTGTGGCGTTAGAGCGGCTGCGCCGCATGTGAGTGGAAATTCGTAGCAGGCTACGAGGCAGGAGTGGAGCCTGCGGAACGACCCGAAAGTCAACCGTTCACATGGGCACCGGTCTTGTCTACGATCCACGCATACTCGAAGGCCGCCTCTTTCCATTTCTCGTAGCGTCCGCTGACTCCCCCGTGTCCGGCGCTCATTTCGGTCTTGAGCAGCAGATCCGAGTCACCGGTCTTCGTTGCCCGCAGTGCAGCAACCCATTTCGCGGGCTCGACGTAGAGGACGCGAGTGTCGTTGATGGACGTGATCGCCAGGATCGACGGGTAGTCCTTGGCTTCGACGTTCTCGTAGGGGCTGTACGACTTCATGTACTCGTACACCTCCTTGTCTGCCAACGGGTTTCCCCACTCGTCCCATTCGATGACCGTCAGCGGCAGCGACGGGTCGAGGATGGAGGTGAGCGGATCGACGAACGGAACGTTGGCGAGGATGCCGTTGAACAGTTCAGGCGCGAGGTTGGCCACCGCGCCCATCAGCAGTCCACCCGCACTGCCGCCATCGGCGACCAGATGCTTCGGCGAGGTGCGTCCGGTGTCGATGAGATGCTGTGCGGCAGCGACGAAGTCGGTGAAGGTGTTCTTCTTCTTCAGCGTCTTGCCGTTGTCGTACCAGTGCCGACCCATCTCACCGCCGCCGCGGACGTGGGCGACGACGAAGACTATGCCACGGTCCAGCAGCGACAGCCGAGCGACAGAGAACGACGGATCCATCGAGGCCTCGTACGATCCGTAGCCGTAGAGCAGCGTCGGCGCAGGACCGTCGGATACATCCTTGCGGCGGATGACCGACAACGGAACCTGAGTGCCGTCCGGCGCGGTGGCCCATTCCCGTTGCTGCACATAGTCACCGGCATCGAACTTACCCAGAACCGGCTGCGATTTGCGGAGCAGCAGTTCGCCACTGGCGATGTCGAGGTCGTAGACCTGGCCGGGAGTGATGAACGAGGTGTAGACCATCCGCAAGAGCGGCTGATCCCATTCCGGGTTCGAGCCTGCACCGACGGAGTAGAGCTCCTCGTCGAATTCGAGCTCGCGGTACTCGCCGTAACCCTCGTCGGTCAGTGGCCAGATCGCCATGCGGGTCAGGGCTTCTCGTCGGTACGTGAAGATCAGGTGGCCGGCGAACGCATCGATATCCTCGACTCGGACGTCGTCGCGATGCGGAACCAGAATGCGCTGGTCGAGTGGATCCTCGACCGGAGCCTCGGCGAGCAGGAAGTTCTCGGCCTTATCCCCCTCGGTGCCCCAACCGTTCACCGAGCCGTTGTGGGTGATGAGGAATCGATCCTCACCGGCCACGACGGCGTGCTCGATGCCGTATTCGACGCCGTCCGTGCGTGGCAGCACGACGCGGAACTCACCCTCGGGATCGGTGGATTCCAGCACCAGACACTCGGAGGTGATCTTCGAGCCGACCCAGATCATCAAGTACTTCTCGCTGCGGGTGGTCCCGAAGCCGACCCAGTAGCTCTCGTCGGGCTCATGGAAGACCGTGACATCCTCGGCCTTGCCGAGAGTGTGCCGCCAGACGGTGTCGGGCCGCCAGGACTCGTCGACCGTCAGGTAGAACACGTGGGTCGCGTCGGCGGTCCAGGTGGCTCCGGGTGCAACGTTCTCGATGGTGTCGGCGAGCAGCTCGCCGGTCTCGAGGTTCTTGAAGCGCAGCGTGTAGCGTTCGTCGCCCTCGGTGTCGGTCGAGTACGCCAGCAGCGTGCCGTCGAGGCTGATCGAGAACGCGCCGAGAGAGAAGAAGTCGTGACCCTTCGCCTCTTCGTTGGCGTCGAGCAGGATCTGCTCTCCGGGTACGTCCACGTCGGACGACAGGGTGGGCGGAGTCCAGTCGTCGGGAGAGTCGACGGGGCAACGGCATTGGAGGCCGTAGGACTGCCCCTCGACAGTGCGCGAGTAGTACCACCACTGCCCCATGCGCGTCGGTACGGACAGGTCGGTCTCCTGGGTCCGCGACTTGATCTCGTCGAAGATCTTGCCGCGCAACGACTCCAGGCCTGCGGTCTGCTGCTCGGTGTAGGCGTTCTCGGCTTCGAGGTAGGCGATCAACTCGGGATCGTCCTTGACCCGCAGCCATTCGTAGTTGTCGATGAACGTATCGCCGTGATGGGTGCGCTCGTGCGGCACCTTCTTGGCAATAGGTGGGGTGATCGTCATGGTGTGACCCAATCGTCGAAGTTCAGGCCCGAGATGCGCTCGTAGGCCTCGATGTAGCGGCTACGTGTGGCTGCGACGATGTCGTCGGGCAATGGTGGTGGCGGGGTGTCGGAACTGCGGTCCCAGCCGGATTCGCCGGTCAGCCAGTCACGGACGAACTGCTTGTCGAAGCTGGGCTGAACGCGACCTTCCTGGTACGAATCGGCAGGCCAGTAGCGCGAGGAATCGGGGGTGAGCACCTCGTCGGCGAGCACGAGGTTGCCGTCCGCATCGGTGCCGAACTCGAACTTGGTGTCCGCGAGAATGATTCCGCGTTCGAGAGCGAAGTTGGCCGCACGCGAGTAGATCTCGATGGTGTCCTCGCGCAGCTTGAAGGCGAGTTCGGCACCGATCTTCTCGACGACCTGATCGAAGGTGATGTTCTCGTCGTGGTCGCCGAGCTCGGCCTTGGACGCGGGCGTGAAGATCGCCTGGCCGAGCTTGCTGGATTCGATCAGCCCCGGCGGGAGTTCGACGCCGCATACCTTTCCGGTCGCGTTGTAATCCGACAGACCCGAACCGGTGAGGTAGCCGCGGGCGACGCATTCGACCGGCACCATGCTCAGCTTCTTGACCACCAGGGCGCGGCCGAGCAGTTCGGCGGGAATGCGTTCGTCGAGCGGATCGCCGGCCAGATGGTTGACGCCGCCGAGCTCCTCGAAGAAGAACACGCTCATCGCCGTCAATACGCGTCCCTTGTCCGGGATCGGGGTGTCGAGGATGTGGTCGTAGGCCGAGATTCGGTCGCTCGCGACGAGCAACAGATGCGCGTCGTCGATCGTGTACAGATCGCGGACCTTGCCGCCGGCCAGATGCTCGTAGCTACTCAGTGATGGTCGCACGGTGTTCAACACTATCTGGGCCGGTGGCGGCGGGGGTGCCGGTAGGCATCAGACTGGTAGCCGTGGCAACGAAAAACACGACGTCGGATGTCGGATTCCGCTCCGAACGCGGACCGGTACTGGTTGCGTTGATGCTCAGCACCTCTTTGGTCGCCCTCGACTCGACCATCATCGCCACCGCGGTGCTGTCCATCGTCGACGACCTGGGCGGGTTCACCCAGTTCCCGTGGCTGTTCTCCATCTATCTTCTGGCGCAGGCAGTGTCGGTGCCGCTGTACGGAAAACTGGCCGACCTGTTCGGCCGCAAGAAGATCATGCTGTTCGGCATCGCGGTGTTTCTGCTCGGCTCGATTCTCTGCGGCCTGGCCTGGAGTATGCCCGCCCTGATCGCATTCCGGGCGGTGCAGGGTCTCGGCGCGGGTGCCGTGCAGCCGATGGCAATCACCATCGCCGGCGATATCTACACCCTCGCCGAGCGCGCCAAGGTGCAGGGCTACCTCGCCAGCGTATGGGCGATGTCCTCGGTACTCGGCCCGGCCCTCGGCGGTATCTTCTCCGAGTTCCTGACGTGGCGCTGGATCTTCTTCGTCAACATTCCGCTGTGCGCACTGGCCGCGATGATGCTGTGGCGCAAGTTCGACGAGGGAGCCGTGGAACGCACCAAGCCCAAGATCGACTACCTCGGTGCCGGGCTGCTGACGGTGGGCGCAGCGATGGTGCTGCTCGGGCTGCTCGAGGGCGGACAGTCGTGGGCATGGAACTCCCCCGTCAGCATCGCCATCTTCGCCGCCGGGATCTCGATGCTCGCCGCCTTTGCAGTGGTTCAGACCAAAGTCGAGGAGCCGATCCTGCCGCTGTGGGTGTTCACGCGTCGAGTCCTGGTGGTCAGCAGTACCATCTCGCTGCTCGTCGGTGCGTTGATCCTCGGCCTGACGTCCTACGTTCCGACGTTCGTGCAGGGCGTTCTCGGAACCGGGGCGATCGTCGCCGGCTTCGCGCTGTCCACCCTCACGCTCGGCTGGCCCATAGCGGCATCACTCTCCGGGCGGGTGTACCTCCGGTTCGGTTTCCGCACCACGGCGCTCATCGGTGCCTTCATAGCGGTAGTCGGAGCGGCTTTCGCCACTGGCCTCGGAGCCGGCTCGCAGGTGTGGCAGGTAGGCGCGGTGTGCTTCGTGATCGGCCTCGGTATGGGCCTGATCGCGAGCCCCACCCTCATCGCCGCCCAGTCGAGCGTCGAATGGTCCGAGCGCGGCGTCGCCACCTCGACCAACATGTTCGCCCGCTCCATCGGCAGCGCAGTCGGGGTCGCGGTGTTCGGTGCCATCGTCAACTCACGAATCTCCGACGACCCGAGTCCCGAACAACTGTCCGACGCCATCCATCCAGTCTTTCTGGGGGTCCTGGCGGCGGCAGCGGTGATGGCCATCGCGGCACTGTTCATGCCCAAGCGTGCCGCCGAACCGACCCGATAGCGTCCCTTCGGTTAGCTTTTCTGCATGGCCCTCATCCATCCCGCGACGCTCGTTCCATCGAAACTGGACGCCATCGCAGCGTGGCTTCCGACGCAAGAGTGGTCAGCCGGTCGGAGCGCCGACGGACTCGAAGCCGTCGGCGCGTATCGATTCGACGATCCCGACGGCGAGGTCGGTATCGAGACACATCTGCTGCGTTCGGCGTCGGGCACCGTGTTTCAGGTGCCACTGACCTACCGCAGCGCACCGCTGCACGGGTCAGACGCGTATCTCGTTGCCACGTTGGAACATTCGGTCCTCGGCAAACGCTGGGTGTACGACGGCGTCGGCGATCCGGTCTACGTGGCGGTCACCACCGCGGCCATAGTCGAGGGCACACGTCAGGCAGAGTTGGTGATGCAGTCGGCCGACGGTTCTCGATCGGTGCGTGAATCCACTACGCGGGTCCGAGGTACCGGTGGGCGCACGACGCCGTCACCACGCCTGAATGTCCGACGGGCGATCGACGCTGATGCCACCGAGCTGCCGCACTTGTTCGGCACCTGGCCCGGCCAGCAGGATCCGATCCCGCTCGTGGAGTTGCGACCCTAGTCCGCAGAGCCCGCGAACCAGTGCACCGGAGACGTCACGGAGACTTCGACGGCGGTGCCAGGGGCGAATCGGTCGGCGGTCCTGGCGATGGCTCGAAGCCGCAGCCCGGTGTCGCTGTGCCGCAGGGTGACCGAGGATTCGGGACCGGTGAAGAACTCGTGATCGACGACGAATGCGCCGCCTTTGCGCTCCGAGACCACCAGTTGCTCGGGCCGGAGCAACGCCTGCCCGTGTCCCGTCGCTCGGGTGGTGGATTCGAGACGCCCGAGGACGGTGTCGACGTGGCCGCCCTGGGCTGCAGCATCGACGAAGTAGGCGTCGCCGACGAAACGCGCGACGGCGGGTGTGGCGGGTCGCTCGTACACCTCACGCGGTGTGTCGATCTGGGCGCAGCGACCACCGAGCAGCACAGCGACCCGATCGGCAGTTCCGAGCGCCTCGGCCCGGTCGTGGGTGACGAGGATCGACGCGGTCTTGCTGGACTGCAACAACTCTCGTACGTCCTGCCGAATGGAGGTACGCAGCCCCGCATCGAGGGCGGCGAACGGCTCGTCCATCAACACCACCGACGGAGCCGGCGCGAGCGCACGCGCCAACGCGATACGCTGCTGTTGGCCGCCCGAGAGTTCGCTGGGTTTGACCCCGCCGGCGTCGGGTAGTCCGACCAGCTCGAGCATCTCGTCGACCCGTCGGGTGCGCTCCGCGCGACCGGACAGGTAGGGACGCAGAAACCCTGCACGCAAACCGAATTCGATGTTCCTGCGTACCGTCAGGTGTGGAAACAATCCACCTTCCTGCGGCATCAGGCCTATTCCCCGCTTCTCCGGTGGCACCTGAATCTGCCCCGCAACCGAGATGTCCCGCCCGTCGGAGGTGATCCGGCCTGCGTCGATGCGGTGCAGTCCCGCGATGGATCGCAACAGGGTCGTCTTGCCACAGCCGGAGGGGCCGAGGACGGCAAGCATCTCGCCGTCGCCGAGGTCGAGATCGATCCCGTGCAGCACAGCCGTACTGCCGTACGAAGCAACGAGTCCGGAAATCACCATGCTCATGGCAGTGCTACTCGCTTCCGCGTCGTGCGCCCCAGCGCCCGTGTCAGTACGACCGTCGGGACCACCGAGATCAGGATCAGGGCCAGGGCGTAGGGGGCCGCCTCGCCGTATCGGAACGCCTCGGTGGTGGACCACAGCGTGGTCGCGAGCGTGTCGACTCCCCGAGGGCGCAGCATCAACGTCGCAGGTAGCTCCTTGGCCACGGTCAGGAAGACCAGCGCAGCCCCGGCTGCGATGCCGGGTGCGGCGATCGGAATGGTCACTCGAAGGTCGGTGCGTAGCCGGCCCGCGCCCAGGGTCCGTGAGACATCCTCGAGGACAACGGGAGTGGCGTCGACGACCGCTCTGGTGCTGCCGACGGCCAGCGGCAGGAACAGCACCACGTATGCCAGTACCAGCAGGACCGCCGTCTGGTAGAACGACGGCAGAAACCTGATTCCGAGAAAGACCGTGGCGAGCCCGACGGTGATACCCGGTAGTCCGTGCGCGATGTACGTGGACAACTCGGCGCCGCGGGCGGCCCTCGACGTGGATCGGGCCGCGAACAGCGCGACCGGCAACGCGAGCACGGCCACCACCACTGCGGCGGTCGCGGAGTACTGGACGGTCTTGGCCGTGACGGCCAGCACGTCCACCCAGTCGAAGGTGAACCGCAACGATCGACTCAGCCATCGCGCCAAGGCCAGAATCGGCACCAGCACCGAAAAACTCAGTGCCGCAACGACAACGGCCAGAGCCGGCACACGCCACCGGCCCAGGACGATCGGCTCTGCCATCCGGTCGGTTCCCGATCCAACCCTCGCCGTGGCGCCGCGTCGGGCACGCCGTTCGAGGAGGGTGAGCACCAACGCGCCCACCACGAGCACCAGCCCGAGGACGGCGGCCGCAGTGCGATCGAGTCCCCCGCGGTACGCACTGTAGATGCCGAGTGTGAAGGCGTCGTATCGCATCAGAGCCACCGCCCCGAAGTCACTGATGGTGTACAGCGCGACCAGGAGCGCGCCCGCCGCCGCTGCGGGAACGACGCGACGACACTCGACGGTCAGCGCCGTGCGCACAGCGCCTCGACCGAGGGTTCGCGAGACCTCGGCCAACGAGGGGTCCGCGGTGGCGAACGCCGCGGACACCGGCAGCATCACCAGCGGGAAGCAGGACAACGTGAGCACCAGCGCTGCACCGGAAAAGCCTGCCAACGAAGGGAATTCGGCGATCCACAGGTACCCGGACACGTAGGACGGGATGGCGAGTGGAGCGGCAAGAACCATCGCGAAGAAACGTCGCCCCGGTAGATCGGTACGGACGGTCAACCACGCCAGCAGCGTCCCGATCACGACCGACGCGACGAGCACGGTGAGCGTCAGGGTCGTCGTGCGGATGGCGAGGTCGAGTGTGCGTTGCCGCAGGAGCAGTCGGAGAACCTTCTCGGTTCCGCCGTCGAACGCGCGAACGAACAGATACAGCAAGGGTGTCAGCGTCAGCGCTCCCACGCACAACGCGGTCGTCCCGAGAACGGGACGACCGCCGAAGTGGCGCCGCCGAAGCGGCTGGAGTGCAGACGGGAACACCGACTAGATGATTCCGACGTCGGTGAGGAGAGTCTGGGTGGCCTCGAGGGACGAGAGCCGGCCCAGATCGAGATCGGTCGAGCCCAGCTCGGACAGCGGCGGCAGGTCGTAGTCGGAGGTGACTCCGTCGATGACGGGGTATTCGGCCGTCTCGTTCGCGAAGTACGTCTGCGACTCGGTCGAGAGCAACTCGCGCACGAAGTCGAAGGCCGCTTCCTGGTTGTCCGAGGCAGCCAGCACACCGGCACCGGCGACGTTGATCAGCGCGCCGGGGTCGCCGGGCTCGAAGTAGTGCAGCTCGACCGGGGCATCATCGCCGTTCTCGTCCTTGAAGGGGTACCAGTAGTAATGATTGAGCAGGCCGGTCGAGACCTGTCCGTCGTTGACCGCGGTCAGCAGCGGGCCGTTGCCCTCGAAGGCGACGGGCTCGTTGGCGACGAAACCTTCGAGCCAGGTGCGGGCACCGTCCTCGCCGCGCTGCACGCGCAGGGCGGTGACGAAGGCCTGGAACGACGCGTTGGTCGGTGCGTAGCCGATCTGTCCGCGCCAGCGCGGGTCGAGCAGTCCGTCGATACCGGTGGGCAGGTCTGCTGCCTGCACCGAATCGGAGTTGTAGGCCAGCACGCGGGCCCGTGCGGAGGTGGCGACCCAGGTGCCGTCGGCACCGCGGTACTGCTCGGGAACGAGCGAGAGGATGTCCTCGGGCAGCGGTGCGAGAGCGCCTGCTTCGTCCAGGGCACCGAGTGCGCCTGCGTCCTGACCGTAGAACACGTCCGCCGGGGTCGCGTCGCCCTCTTCGAGGATCTTTGCGGCCTGGGCATTGGTGTTGCCCGAGTAGTCGACCTCGATACCGCCACCGATGCGCTCGATCAGCGGGTCGACGAGCTCTTCCCCGCGGCCGGAGTACACCACGAGTGCGGACTCTGCGGTGGCGGACTCGGAGCTGGACGTGCCTTCGTCGGACGAGCCGTCCGAGCTGCACGCGACGAGACCGAGGGCGAGGGTTGCGCTGAACGAGAGCAGCGCCAGACGGCGAACGGTGAACACGGTTCTCCTTGACGAAAACGGGTCATTCGGACAATTTGATGAAAGTAAACCACAAAGGTGAGGCTCAGCTACTTTCCCTCCGGGATTGAACGACCAGCCGCCCGGGCATTCCCACTCCATGACTTCTCGTGTTCTCGTCACCGGTGCCAGCATCGCCGGTCCCACCGTGGCGTTCTGGCTGGACCGGGCGGGCTTCGAGGTCACCGTCCTCGAACGCTCACCGCAACTGCGACACGGCGGCCAGAACATCGACGTCCGCGGCTCCGGCCGCGAGGTGCTGCGGCGCATGGGCCTGGACGCCACCCTCCTCGCGAACGGCACCACCGAGAAGGGCACCCGATTCGTCGACGACGCCGACGCCACCATCGCGGCCTTCCCGGCCGGCGACGGAACCCACGACGGCCCGACGGCGGAGCTGGAGATTCTGCGCGGCGAGTTCGCGCGAATACTGGTCGAATCCGCCGGACCACGAACCGAGTATCGCTACGGCGATCGCGTCGTCGGCGTGGCCCAGGATGCCGACGGAGTCGATGTGACGTTCGCGTCGGGACCGTCCGAGCGATTCGACCTGGTTCTCTTCGCCGACGGAATCCGCTCCAGCAGCAGGGAACTGGTGTTCGACGGGGAGGCCGAGACCACACCCGTCGGCCTGTACACCGCCTACGGCGTACTGCCGAAGGGACCGAGCGACGACGGCTGGTGGCGCTGGTACAACGCCCCAAGATCCCGAGTGGCGAATCTACGACCGGACAACCTCGGCACGACGCGATTCAGCCTGTCCTGGGTGTCCGACGCAGGCGGGTTCGAGGGCGCGTCGGACGAACAGGTCGTCGCTGCGTTGCGCGCGCAGTTCGCCGATGCCGGTTGGGAAGTGCCCCGAATCCTGGACTCCCTTGGACCGGACTCGGAACTGTACGTCGACTATCTGGCGCAGGTGAAAGCCCCGCGTTGGTCCGACGGCAGAATCGGCATGCTCGGCGATGCCGCCTGGTGCGCAACACCGTTGAGCGGCATGGGCACAACGTTGTCGGTCACCGGCGCGTACGTTCTCGCCGGCGAGCTGGCGCGGGCGAGCGATCACCGAGCCGGGTTCGAGGCCTTCGAGGCGCGGATGCGTCCGTTCGTCGAGCAGGCGCAGAAACTCCCACCCGGGGTGCCTCGCGTCGCGCATCCGAAGACCTCGGCAGGAGTGGCCGCATTCCGCACTGTGCTGCGCCTGGCCGGATCGAAGCCTGTACAGGCCGTGACCAGCAAGTTCCTCGGCCCCGACGCGGCGACACTCGAGCTGCCGGACTACGAGTTCGACAACGCAGGCTAGAGCCCCACCCGCTCGAGCAGCGCATCGAATGCCTCGCTTGCTTCCTGCTCGGAGCGGCCGGATTCGATGACGCCGTTGTACACCGCCAGCGCCTCCTCCTGGTATTGCTTGTACTTCTCGAGCCACTTCTCGGAGTCTGCGCGCCAGTATCCGATGATGTCGAAATACGCGATGTCGTAACCCAATTCCTTACGGAAGTGCTTGCGCACCCGACGCGAGGACGACGCCTCGCCGGCGAACCACACGTAGCCGCGCCCCTCGGGCAGTGGGTATGCCAGCGCAGCGTCGTCGAGAACGCTTGCGCTGTCGCCGTTTCCGGATCCGATGCGCCAGTCGAACGTGACGTCGGCCGAGGTCTCGAGGGATTGGATGTCGCCACGTTCGAGCACCTCGACGATCGCGTGCGCACGCATTCCCGCGGGCAACTGCTCGACGAGCCGGCCGAGGGCAGGCAACCCGGTCATGTCCGCGACCAACAGCAGCCATTCGACGTCGGCGGGCGGTGAATACCAGGATCGCGGACGGGTGAACAGCACCGTCTGCCCCGGGACGGCCTGCTGAGCCCAGGTGGATGCGACGCCGCCCTCGTGTGCAAAGAAGTCGATGGTCAGCTCACCGCGCTCCGGATCGAGACGACGGATGGTGTAGTTGCGGCCTTCGGGAGCATCGTCGAGACCGTGGAACCACCAGAACCCGTCGACCTCGGTCATCGGCGGCGGGATCACTTCGTCTGCCCTGGGGAAATAGACTCCGACGCATTCGTCGGGCACACCGAGCGTGCGGTAGCCGGCGACATGCTCGCCGCCGAACGTCACACGCACCATGTGCACCGTGAGTCGTTCCACCGCAACGACATCGGCGTAGTAGTAACCACGCGGTTGTTCGTTCATCTCGATCCTCGATACATATCTCGTCGTCACTCTTGCGAGAACGTTCAGGCTGACTCGGCGGCCATTCTCCCTCGATTCTAAACTAAGCCTTGCCTAGCCTACGACCGACCACCTTGGGAATCACCAACGGAGTGTGCGATTCCGGATCGTCGATGATGCGGCACGGCAGCCCGAAGACCGCCTCGACCAGCTCGGATGTGACGACGACGGCGGGCGCGCCCTCGGTGACCACTGCGCCGTCCTTCATCGCGATGATGTGATCGGCGTAACGGCAGGCGTGATTGAGGTCGTGCAGTACCGCAACGAGAGTGCGGCCGTTCTCGCGGTTCAGAGTGGCCAACAGGTCGAGCAGCTCGATCTGGTGGGCGATGTCGAGGAAGGTCGTCGGCTCGTCCAACAGCAACAGCGGCGTCTGCTGCGCGAGAACCATCGCCACCCAGACGCGTTGCTGCTGTCCGCCGGACAGTTCGTCCACCGGACGAGCGGACAGTGATGTCACTCCGGTGGCGTTCATGGCCTCGATCACCGCAGCCTCGTCCGTCGTCGACCACTGCCGGATCAGCTTCTGATGCGGATAACGGCCCCGCGCAACGAGATCGGCCACCGAAATACCGTCGGGCGCGATGGAGGTCTGCGGAAGCAGGCCGAGGCGGCGGGCAACTTCTTTCGCCGGATACGACGAGATGGCCTTCCCGTCCAGCAGAACGGTTCCGTTGGAGGGTTTCAACAGCCGCGAGAGTGCCCGCAGCAGAGTCGATTTGCCGCAGGCATTCGGTCCGACGATGACGGTGAACTTGCCGTCGGGAATCTCGACGGTCAGGTTCTCGCTGATGACGCTCCTGTCGTATCCGACCGTGATGTCGTCGGTGTGCAACCGAGGCTCCGTCACTGCTTCCTGCCTTCCCGCGCCAACAACCACACGAAGTATGCGCCGCCGACCGATACGGTCACCACACCCACCGGCAGCTGGGTGGGAGAGAAGACGCGCTGCGCAACAACGTCGCTCATGACCAGCAGCAGCGCTCCCATGCACGCTGCAGGCACCATCGCCACTCCCGAGGTGCCGGTGAGGCGGCGCGACAACTGCGGCGCGGCGAGCGCGATGAACGAGATGGGTCCCGCGGCCGCGGTGACCATCGCGATCAGCGCAACGCCCAGGAACACCAGCATCAGACGGGTCGGCTCTGCGCGCACACCGAGCGCCCTCGCCGCATCGTCACCCATCTCCAACATCGGCAGCCGACGCGAGAGCACCGCCAAGCACGACGCGATGACGACCGACACGCCCAGCACGGGCCCCACCTGCGCCCACCCCAACCCATTGAGGGTGCCCGCACCCCACACTGCGGCCGCGATCGCGTCGTCCAGGTCGGCCCTGATCACGAGCCAGGTGTTGACGGAGGACAGGGCGGCGCTGACGGCGATCCCGACGATGATCAAACGAAAGCCCTGCACCCCGCGCCGGTAGGCGAGCAGGTAGACCACAGCAGCCGTTGCGAGTCCGCCGACGAGCGCGCCCGCTCCGGTCCGGTAGTAGCCACCACCGAGAGCGAGGATGGCCACGAGCGCGCCGGTGTAGGCACCGGTGCCGAATCCGATGATGTCCGGGCTGCCCAACGGGTTTCGCGTCAAGGATTGAAAGACCGCGCCCGATAGGCCGAGGGCGGCTCCGAACAGGAAGGCCAGTGCCACTCGGGGAAACCGCCACTCCATCACCACGATCTCGGTGAGGCGTGGAGCATCGCCGAACACCGCGGCGAGCACCTCGTTCGGCGGAATGTAGAAGTCGCCGGTACCGACCGCGACGACGGAGACCACCACCGTCACGAGCAGCAAGGCCACGCAGACGCCCACTGTTCGGATGTCGATGCGGCCGTCCACTCGATCCCGCACTCGCACGACCCACAGCGCTCGGCCGAAATCGATCTCGCCGCCGCGTCGTTCACGGGTCACAGTCCGCTCGCCTTCTTCCGGCGAACCAGCACGATCAACACCGGCGCGCCGACGAAGGCGGTGACGATACCGACCTGCAGCTCCCCCGGCCTGATCACGATGCGTCCGACCACATCCGAGAGCAGCAGCAAGCCCGGTGCCGCGAACACCGTGTAGATCAGAATCCAACGCTGGTCCGGCCCGACGAACCACCGCACCATGTGCGGAATCATCAGTCCGACAAATCCGATGGGCCCGGCCGCCGCCGTCGCGGCACCGGCGAGCAGAGTCACTGCGACGACACCGATGATTCGCGTACGAACCACGTTGGCCCCCAACGACTGGGCCAGATCGTCGCCGAGTGCGATCGCATTGAGGGGACGGGCGATCAGCGCCGTCAGGAAGACTCCGAGCGCGATGAACGGGGCAACCTCGGACGCGATGTCCAGACCGCGACCGGCCAACGACCCCGCTCCCCAGAACCTCATCCTGTCGAAGGCATCCGGATCGAGCAACAGCATGCCCGAGGTGACGCCGCCCAGTACCGCACCGAGCGCAATTCCGGACAGCGTCAACCGAATCGGAGTGGCTCCCGCTCGCCCCATCGACCCCAACGCGTACACCACGATCGTGGCGACCACTGCCCCGGCGAACGCGAACCAGATGTAGGACCGAATACCGGTGACACCCAGCACGCCGACGGCGATCGCCACGAAGAACGCTGCCCCGGCGTTGACGCCGAGAATTCCCGGGTCGGCCAGCGGATTTCGCGTCATCGCCTGAATCAGCGCACCGGCCACCCCGAGGGCGATTCCGACGAGCAACCCCAGAACGGTACGCGGAAGCCGTAGTTCGCGGACGATCACGGATTCGGTGGATCCGTCGGCGAAGAACAGCCCGTGCCACACCTCACCGATCGGGATGTACTCGGTGCCCACCGAAATGCTCACCAGGCACAGCGCTGCCAGCACACCGAGGACGACGAACAACCCCGCGGCCCGACGCGCATCGGTGCGAGCGAGACCACCGACTCGAGCCGGAACACCTCCCTGTTCCGGCCCGTCGCCCACGCTCGTGCTCACCCGATTCACACCACCGATCGCACCCTCGCGCTCACAGCGGACTTCACTATCTCACCGCTGCGAACAGCGATGTTCGAAAGCAACGACGAGGTCAGACCGTGCGTGTGCTCGGTGCCGCCCTGCAGGTAGATCGAACCCGCACTCGGTTCACGCGTCACGAGTCGGTAGTCACGCGTCACGCGAGGACCGCGGGAGTCGTATTCGACGGCGTCGAACAGTGGACCGAGGATCTCGGGTAGATCGAGGGACGTGAAGCCGGTGGCATAAACGACAGCGTCGCACAGTATGTCCTCGGCCAGACCCGTCGGGCCGTGCTCGACGGAGGCACGCACGCCCGACGGCTCCTCGGTGGCTCCGATCAACCGGGATGCTCCGTGCACGAACAACCGGCGCTGCCCGCTGACCCGCTCGGCGTATTCGCGCGCGTACAGCTCCTCGATCAGGGGCAGGTCGACGGCGGAGTAGTTGGTGCCGCGGTGATACTGCAGCAGCTGCTCGCGCAGGGTATGCGACGACGAATAGAAGTCGTCCACGGCCGTCGGATCGAAGATGCGATTGGCATAGGGGCTGTCGTCGGCCGGGCTGTACCCGTATTTGCGCAGCACCGCATGCACCGAGGAGTCGCTGTACGTCGAGTGCAGGTAGTCCACCACCTCGGCGGCGCTCTGCCCGGCACCGACGACGACGAACGTGCGATGCGACCGCGACGGCAACCGATCGAGATGGCCGAGAAGATCGTGGTTGTGGAACTGCCGCGCCGACGCCGTGACTCCGTCGGGCAGGGTGGCGGTCAGTCCTCCGGCGAGCACGATGTTGCGCCCCTGCACGGTCCCGGCTCGTCGGCCCTCGGTGCGGACGCCGTAGCCGTCGCCGGTGTCGACGACGTCCACCGCCCGGGTGCCGTAGTGAACCGTCGCGTCGACCTTTCCGGCGGCCCACGCCAGGTAGTCGTGGAACTCGAGCCTGCTCGGGAAGAACGTCTGCAGGTTGATGAAGTGATTGAGCCGACCCTGCTCCGACAGATACGCCAGAAAGGTGTACTCACTGCCGGCATTGCGCTGGGTCGCCAGGTCCTTGAGGAACGAGATCTGCATCGACGTCCCCGGCAACAGCATTCCGGGATGCCAGGCGAACTCGTCCTTGGACTCGATGAAGCACGAGGTCAGCCGCTCGGCCGGCGCGCACGTTCGGTTGTGTTCCTCGATCGCGATGGCCAGACCGAGATTAGACGGCCCGAATCCGACTCCGACGATGTCGTAGTTCTCATCGGCACAATCGTTGTGTGAGGTCATCGAACGCTCGCCCCCGACATCTGATCGAGTGCGCCCGGAACCGGCTCGGACGGGTCGACGCCGAGGGCCACGATCTCGTTGGCAGAGTCGACGTGCACCACCGAAGGACTGTGCGCCGACAGCTCCGAATCTTCCACCTGCCGGAACGACATGATGATCACCAGGTCGCCCGGGGACACCAGATGCGCTGCGGCACCGTTGATTCCGATGACACCGGAGCCGGGGGGTCCTTCGATCACGTACGTCACCAGGCGTGCTCCGTTGGTGATGTCGACGACGTGGACCTGTTCGCCCTCGATCAGATCGGCGGCGTGCATCAGCGTGGAGTCGATGGTGATCGAGCCGACGTAGTGCAGATCGGCATGAGTGACAGTGGCGCGGTGGATCTTTCCACCCAACATGGTGCGATGCATCAGGCGTCTTCCTCCTTCTTGCGGACGAGATATGGGGCAACGCTGGCGAGCTTCTCGCAGGTTTCGTCGAATTCGCGATCGGGTGTCGACTGGCCGACGATGCCGGCACCGGCACGCAGCCATGCCGATCCGCGCTGTTCGTAGACGGCTCGAAGCACCAGGGCTGCTTCGAGTTCCCCCGTGGACGATGCCTTCACGACGGCACCCGAGTACAGGCCGCGGGGCGAGTCGTCGAGCCTACCGATCGCCTCGATGGCCTCGCGTTTGGGAATTCCCGACGCCGTGACGGCCGGGAACAGCGCCCCGAAGGCGTCCCAGCAGGACAGGTCATCACGCAGGCGTGCCCGCACGGTCGACGCGAGGTGTTGGACGCTTCCGCGCTCGCGCACGCTCATGAAGTCCGAGACCGCGGTCGACCCGGGGCGCGCGATGGATTCGAGCTCCTCGAACGAGGTACGGACGGACACAGCGTGTTCGGTGATCTCCTTGGGATCCTGCTCGAGATCGGTCTTCGCTGCGGAGTCGGCCTCGGTGCCGAGACCGAAGGCCCGCGTGCCTGCCAGCGGTTCGGTGGTGACCACGCCGTGCGCGTCGACGGAGGCCACCAGCTCCGGGCTGAAGCCGGCTGCGCGCAGGTCGCCCAGGTGCAGCAGAAACGAGCGAGCCGGGGTGTTCGCTGCGCGGCCGGCCCGGTAGGTACCCGGCATGTCCAGATCGAACGGAATGCGCACCGTGCGAGAGAGAATCACTTTGGCGTAGTCGCCGCGGTGAATTTCGGTGACGGCCTGCCGTACCCGAGCGCGATAGTCGTCGAGATCGCCGCCGACATCGAGCGAGTGCACCGTCGGCGGCTCCTCGGCGGAGGCGTCCGCGAGTACGGCCAGTACCGCGGCGCGGTCCTCCTCGCTCCCGGTCACCTCGACGTCGTGGTCGGCACCGAATCGGACCTCGACGCGGGGCACGACCAGATGGCCGAGCACCTCGTCGGACTCGCACGAGCCCGTCACACCATGCAGGTGGGCCGCGAACCCGAATCCGACGAATCCGTACGCATTCCAGGATTCTCGGGTCAGACCGTCGCAGGCCTCACGCAGCGCCGTCGACGGGTTACCGGACCACCGACGCACCGTCGACTCGCCGCTCCCCCACGTGGTCGTGACGACATCCGGTTGCAGGACGATGCGAGCGACCACGCCGCCCGCGAACACCCAGCGTCCTCTGTCCTCGTACACGACGTACTCGTCGAACAAGCCGGACCCGGCCAATGTGACCACCGTCTGCAATCCGTGCTGCAGGATGGTGGTCTCGGCCGTGCCCGACGCCGTTTCTTCGACAACGCTCATTGTGTGTGCACTCCTGACGGTGATTCGGTCCACGACCGCGCATCGCGCGCAACCGACATGCTCGCGGCATTGCTGCGCGCCTTCGATAGGCAACGCTAACCTAACTAGACCTGGCGCACAACGGCTTCGGGCGCACGCTGCAGGTCGAGGACCGCGATACCCCAGCCGACGAGACGAGATGCGGTCACCACCAGGCCCGCTGCGGTTGCCACCGCCTCGAACTCGGCTCTGGTTCGCACTCCACTGCCATGCATACAGAGCATCAACAGATCGAACTCGGCCTGATCCTCGTTGATCACGCCGTCGTCCGACAGGCGTTCCACCACAACCAGTTTCCCGCTCTCGGACAGGCCCCCTGCCGCGCTCGCCAGCAGCAACGCCAGATCGTCGTCACGGTAGTGGCCGGTGACCTCGAGCAACAGGTAGGCGTCGAACCCGCCCGCGGGGCCATTGCGCGGTTCGGACACGACACTCTGAGCGCATTCGGTGACGCGCCCGTGCAGATCCGGCCACGTCTGCAGATCGCGTCGAACGAGGTCGAGTTCGCTGGGCAATCCGAGAACAGTTGCCGACATTGCGTCGTGGCGCGTCAGGATCGAGCCGAGCACCACCCCGGATGCCGCACCGGTCACCGCCAACGTCGACATGCCGCCGAACGAATAGTCCTGTACCAGAGCAGGACCCAGGAACGCTGCCTCGTCGGCGATGTGGTTGTGGTGCAATTCCGTCAGCCGAGGCGAGCCGGCGAGGTCCTCGCTCAACGTCTTGCCGGTCAGCAGGCTCGCACTGGCAGCGCCGGTGCGCAGGCTCTCGACGAGTCCGGTGATCGACAATTCCACTCGCGCCTCGATGCCGTCGAAATCCAGCCAGTGCGAAATCCAGTCGTCACCGAGCATGGCTTCACCGATATCGGCGAGAATCACACCGCCGTCCGAATCCTCGGTGAGCACGTCGACAGACCGCAGGTAGCGGACGAATTTCGCCAAGGCCCGCGTATCGGTGCCCGTGGCCGTGGCCAGTTCGTCGATGGTGCGTATGCCTCGGGAGACATGCAACGGGATGCGCAACGTGTTGGCAGCCCTGATCGCAAAGGGGGAGAACATCTCCGCTCGTTCGGCGAGTCTGTCGAACGGCTCGGATTCGCGGGCGTTCAGATCGGGAACTTCCGGATCGTCCGCGCGAGTGAGAACCTCTGCGCGACGCCAGTAGCCGGTGACCTCGACCATCTCCGGCGGCATCGCGCGATCCTCGCGCAGGTATCGCCTGATGCCTTTGAGGGTTGTGGATTCGCCTGCCACCCAGGCGAACACGGCTCCCTCCCACCAGGGCGCACTACGCACGGCAGATTCGAGCAGATCACCGGTGCCTGCAACCGCGCCGTCGCGATGGACCCAGGTGATCTCGGCGTCGGCGGCCGTCGGGAGGGGTAGTTCTCGCTCGGCGTCGGCCACCTCGACGAACACCCGGATTCGCTCACCGGCTCCGGCTTCGTCGAGGTAACGAGCAATAGCAGGCAACGCGGTCTCGTCGCCGACGAGCAACACCCAATCCACCTCGGCGGGTGCGTGACCCGAGCGCACCGGACCCAGCAGTGGGATTGAATCACCCACGGCGCAGCGACGCCCCCACGTCGACGCGATTCCGGTGTCGTGAGTGACGAAATCGAGAGTCAATTCGGCAGTCTCGGCATCGACGCTGCGCACGGTGTAGTTGCGGGTCAGTGGCCGCGGCTCCCGCGGCCACTCCACCGTGCGCTCGTGTTGCACCGGTAGAGCTATCGTGCCGTTGTCGTCGAGCGGGAAGAACAAGCGGACGAAGTCGTCGAATCCCTCACTACGCAGCGCCGGAAAGTCGAATCCATCTCGCGAGAATTCCCGCAGCTGCGGCCCGCCCAACACGATCCTGCGCATTCCCGAACTGAGTTGCCGTGTCTCGATCACCGAGGCTGTTCGGATGACTTCGGGAAAGACGACCTGAAGTCGATGAGACCTTGCCACGGTGAAACACGCTCCTTCGCGAAAATGCATATGTGTGGTGCGCCGGGTGGGCCTGCGCTCGGATCAGCCCTGGACGTTCTCGGCGGCGGTGTTCAGCGCCGATGCCACGTCGTCGAGGATGTACGGAATGGTCAGCACCGTCAGACCACCGAACGCGAAGTTCTTGTCGGCACTGAGACTTTCGGTCGACGCGGTACGACCCTGCGCCAGCACGGGCTGCGAGGCCACAGCCGGTTCGACCAGGAAGCCGCCGAGCGATTCCTTGTCGTAGGCGACGACGAACAACACATCCGACTTCAGCAGGGACGCCTGCTCGAGACTGAGCTCGAAGTACACCGCCTCGGGATCATTGGCCGGGTCAGCCTCCTGGATGGTGGGTTCGTTCACCAGCCCGAGCTGTTCGAGGAACTCGACACGGACGTCGTCGTCCTTGCTGACGGCGAACGTGCCGGGCGCGTTGGGAAGCGCGATCGTGACCGTCTTGCCCTGCAGCGCCGGATACTTCGCGGCCGCCTCGGAGATGGAGTTCTCGACTCCGGACACCAGATCTGCGGCCTCCTTCTCCTTGCCGAGCGCCTTGCCCGCGATGGTGAGCTGGTCTTCCCAGGATGCCGTCCACTGCTCGTCCGGGTACGCGACCACCGGTGCGATGTCGGAGAGCTTGTCGAACTCCTCCTGGGTCAATCCCGAGTACGGGGCGAAGATCAGATCGGGGGCGGCAGCGGCGAACTGCTCGACGGGTACCGCTCCGGTTCCGTCACCGGAGAGCAGCGTGGGGGTCTCGCCGCCGAGGTCAGCGAGAACCGTGGCGTCCCACTGCAAGATGCCGCGGTCGTCCGCTCCGTACTGTGCGCCGTCGAAGGTCGGCATGGCGACGGGCACCACGCCGAGGGCGAGAACGGCGTCCTGGTTGGACCAACCCCAGGTGGCGATGCGCGTCGGAGCCTCGGGGATCGTTGCGGATCCGAGTGCGGAATCGATGGTGACCGGAAATGCGGATTCCTGCGCGGCGGTGGTGGACTCGGTTGCAGGCGCTTCCTCGGTACTGCTGCAACCGGCGGCGAGAGCGATGGTGAGCCCTCCGGCGAGCGCAATCGACGCAGCGCTCCTCATCCACTTCGTACGAACCTTCATCGTTGCTCGGCACCTCTCGACTCGACCACGCACTGCTGCGTCCCACACCCGACCGGGTGAGGCGACTGACAAGGTAACACTAATGAGGTAATGCTTGCCTCACTAGCCGGTCGCGGTGTCGAGAATTCGACACGTTGCCGACAACGCCTCGTGCCAGAGCTTCGCGAGTTCCTCGACTCCGTCGACCACCCCCTCTGCCCACGCCATCGTCACACCCATCACCGACGAGCCATGGTGATCGTGGACGTAGCTGTCCACGATCAGCGCATAGCTGCAGGGGGTGTTCACGCCGGGGGCCGAGTCGAGGCTACTGCGCAGTCGGCTGGCACCGAACGGCCCGTCGGCTGCCGCGTCGAAACGACCGAGGTAGTTGAATTCGATTGCTGCATCGGGAGTTCGACGCAGCACTTCTTCGGCATCGCCGCCCATCCACCGCAGCATTCCGTAGGTGGATCCATCCCCCGGCACGGACTCCCTCGATTCCCTGGCCGATTCCGCCAATTCATGCAGAACAGTTTCTGCGGCAGCGGGATTCGACTCGTGCGCGATCAAGGTGCGGTGATCCCCACCCTGCGCGGCGATGCGCAGCGGGAACACTGCCGTGAGCCAGCCGACCACCGACGAACCATCCACCCGATCCGACGCGACCCCCGTCCGTCCGTGGCCTTCGACGTCCACCAGGAACGAATGCGTCGTGGTGATCTCACTGTCGATCCACTCCGCCGTCGCAGCAGCGAATGTGGCCAACAACAGGTGTTCGACGGAGACGCCGAGGCGAACTGTGGCGGCCGACAACAGGTGCGCGCTCTCGTCCTCCCGCAGCGCAAAGTCGACGGTGCGCACGCGGGCCCCCGTATCGACTGCCGGGTCGAGCGGACGCGTCAGAGGGATCGATGTCGCTCCGTCGCCGACGCTCGCCCAGTAGTCGAGGTCGGCGAGAACCCGAGGTGCGCTTGCGAGAGCGAGCACCTCGTGCGCCCACTGCCGCATCGACGGACCGATCGGGCTTCGTTCGGTGGCTGTCTGCTTCCACAGAGCGCCCAGATCGGGCAACAAGATTCGCCAGCTCACGCCGTCGACCACGAGGTGATGCAGCGTGATGAGCAGCTCTCCGGACGATTCGGGGTCGGTTCGGTGTCGCAGCCACACGATGTCGACCATCCTCGCGTCGGCCGGGTTCAATCGAGCACGCGCAGCTCGTGATTCGACACCGACACGGTCGGCCAGCTCGGACTCGGTCGGTCCGTCGACATCGACGATGCGTATCCACGGACGCACGTCGGCACCGCCCGGCAACACCGTGAAGATCGACTCGGAGCCAGGATTGCGTTCGAAGCACGAGTGCAGAATCGGATGCCGGTCGGTCAGCAGCGAGACCAGCTCCGTCAGCGAGCCTTCGGTGAGCGACGCCGGAGCCTCCAGCAACACCGCCTGCGAGATCTCGTCGATGGGCCCGTCGAGTGCGTCCATCCACCGCACTACGGGTGTCAACGGCACGGTTCCGTACGGATCGATCGTGACGACTTCTGGCTGTGACCCTGCCGAAACGACTCCTTCTGCAATGCTTTCCGGTGTTCGGAGTGACACGATGTGCCGCGGCGATACCGTGAGGCCTACCGACCGGAGCCTCGCGGCCAGCTCCATCGCCATGATGCTGTCGCCGCCCAGGTCGAAGAAGTCGTCGTCGGCACCGATCTCGGTCACGTGCAACACCGCGGCTGCAGCCCTGCAGATCTGCCGCTCCGCATCGGTATTCGGGGGACGACCGGAGCGCGTCGCGAGCTCGGGTTCGGGCAACGCAGAAGCATCGAGCTTGCCGTTCGGCAGGACGGGAAACGCATCGAGCACTGTCAGCGACGCCGGCACCATGTACGACGGCAGCAGACTGCGCAGGCGGGCACGAACGACATTCGGATCCAGCGAACATCCCTGTTCTGCCACCACATAGCCGGCGAGTACGGCATTCCCGTTCTCGGATCCTCGCACCACCACCCGCGCGTCGACCACGGCGTCGAACTCGCGCAGCCGGACCTCGACCTCGCCCACTTCGACGCGATGACCGCGAATTTTCACCTGATCGTCCGAGCGGCCCCCGTACCGCAGTGTGCCGTTCTCGGTCCACGCGACGAGGTCCCCGGTCCGGTACAGCCGCGTGCCGTCTGGCGTGAAGGGATCGGCAACGAAGCGGTGCGCCGTGCGCCCCGGCGCATTCCGGTATCCCCGCACGACGCCTGGCCCGGCGAGGTAGAGCTCGCCGAACACGCCCGGCGGCACCAGCCGAAGACTTCTGTCCAGCACATAGGCCTGCATGTTGGTCACCGGCCGGCCTATCACCGGATCACTCGACAGTTCGGTGGAGGTGTACACCGCATCGACCGTCGCTTCGGTCGGCCCGTAGAAGTTGTACGCCACCAGGGTCTGCCTGCTACGCAACCGATTCCACAGCTCGGCGGACACCGCTTCTCCCCCGACCCCGACCGTCGAGAGTGTGTCGATCGAACCCGATCTCATCATCTGCTCGAGCAACGACGGCACGACCTCGATGAAGTCTGCCGACAGCGCAGTCAACCGAGCAGTCAGTTCCACTGGGTCGAGTACTGTCTCGGGATCGATCAAATGCACTGTGTGTCCGCCGAACAGCCACAGCTGCGGCTGCCAGGATGCGTCGAAGGCCATCGACCACGCGTGCGCCACGTTCAGAGTCGACTTACCCGCGCGTCGGGCAGCCGGTTCGTGCACGTTCTCGCGATGCGAGTGGTACAGGTTCGTCAGGCCACGGTGTGGGACCAGAACGCCCTTGGGCACACCTGTCGTGCCCGAGGTATATATCGAATACACGGGGTGGTCGGGATGCAACGGCGCCCGCCGTTCGACATCGGTGATGCCTACCGAATCGGTGGACGAGGCAGCAAGCGATACAACGGAATCCGCGGTCACCGTGACCACCGGCTTTGCGTCGTCGAGAATTTGGCGGGTGCGGTCGGCCGGCCAGTTCGGATCGATCGGCAGATATGCGGCCCCGGACTTCATCACGCCGAGGATCGCCGCCATCGTGATCACCGTGCGCGGGGCCACGACGGCCACGAGGTCCTCGGCACCCACGCCTGCACCGATGAGCCACCGTGCGGTTCTGTTGGACAAGCAGTCCAACTCGGCGAACGTCAATGCCGTGGCGGCGTCCTGAACGGCGATCGTATCGGGCTGCAGCGCCACCTGTTCGGAAAAGAGTTCGACCAACGTTTCGGACGGATAGGGGCGCGCGATGCCGGCCTGCTCGGCGGTGAGCCTGAGCGCCGTTGCCTCGTCCACGAGGGGCACCGACGCAACGAAAGGATCGCCCGCCTCGGCAAATGTCCGAAGCACCGCCGTCATGGCCGAGGCCACCGCCCGTGCACGCTCGACCGATACTGCGTCGCTTCGATATTCCACTACCAACCGCAGTTCTTCGCCCGGAAACACCGTCAACGTCAACGGGTAGTGCGTCACCGTGTGGAACCCGGCGACCGAGACCGAGAAGTCCTCGGTATCGACACAAGAGGTATCAGCGGCAGCGAAGTTCTCGAACACCACGAGGGTGTCGAACAGCGTTCCCCCTCCGAGGGCCTTCTGGACGTCTGCGAGACCGACGTGATGATGTGCGGCCACGGCGACGGAGAAGTCCCGAAGGCCCGAGAGAACCGACGACACGGTGGCGTCGGGACCGATGTCGACACGTACCGGAATGGTGTTGATGAACAGCCCGACCATATCGCCGACGCGGTCCAGGTCGGTCGGGCGTCCCGACACAGTGGATCCGAACACCACCGATCCGGAATCGGTGAACGCCGAGAGCACCACGGCCCATGCCGCATTGACCAATTCGCTCGCGGTCACCGATCGACGACGAGCGGAGGCAGTCAGGCGTGCAGTGTCCTGCACATCCCAACGCATCTCGATCTCCCGAGCCTCGGATCGCTCCTCGGACACCAACGCGGTCGGGGCCAGGATTGTGGGCACCACGTCGGCACCGAGCGCTCGACGCCACACATCGATCGACGAGCCGTCCCGCCGCGACAGCCATCGCAGATAGTCGTCGAACGACGCCGGAGCCGGTAGATCCCGGCCACGGTAGAGCATGAACAACTCGGTGCCGACGGTCGCCATCGACCAACCGTCGACGAGAAGGTGATGCACGGTCAAAACCACACGATGCAGCTGTTCTCCGCAGTCCAGCAGGAGAACTCGCACCAAGGGGCCGTGCTCGATATCGAAGGTGCCTCGATCCGCGTCGACCAGCGCGCGCGCCGAGGGCGAATCCGGGTCGTCGACCGTGTGCCTGCGCACGTGCACTCGTTCCGTGTCGCGGACCGCGACGGTGACCCCGGTGTTCAGGGTCAGAAAGCGCGAGCGCAGAGCCGGGTGGCGCTCGGACAATGCGTCGAGCGCGTCCTCGAGGTTTCCGATGTGTAGCTCGCCCCATACCTCGAACTCGGTGGCGATGACGTAGATTTCCTCCAGTCCGTCTCCTGCAGCGACCGACTGGAATGCCAACCCTTGCTGCAACGGAGTGGCGGGACGTGCGAGCTCGGGATCGATACCGAGTGCGCGCAACTCGGTCAGGTCCTGTGCGTCCAGTAACGGCGCAGTGTTCTCGGGTTCTGCTGCAGCGCTCTCAGTTTCGGCGTTCCGAGCTCGTTCGACCAGTCCAGCGACGGTCCGGCACTCGAAGACGTCGGCGGTCGTGATCGCCAATCCGGCACCCCGTGCGTGATGAACCATGGTGATGGCGGTGATGCTGTCGCCGCCCAACGCGAAGAAGTCGTCGTCGACCCCGATCGACTCGGCACCTGCACGAGTCGCATCGGCGAACAGGTCGACGAGGCAACGCTCGTCGTCGGTGACAGCTGCTCGTGACCGGCTCGGTCCGTTCTCGGGAATCCCGCGCTGCGTCAGAGTCACCAGGTCCGTCTTGCCGTTGGGAGTACTCGGTAACCGGTCGATCGCTACCCAGAACGCCGGCACCAGATAGTCGGGCACCCGGCCGCGCAGGACGTCGCGTACTGCGGCGGCATCAACATTGCCGGGGGTCACGTAAGCAACGAGCACGGTTGCACCCCCGTCGTCGGTCACCGCGACCACAGCGCACGCATCCACGGATTCGATATCGACAGTGCGGTTTTCGACCTCTCCCAGCTCGACGCGATGGCCCCGGACCTTGACCTGCCGGTCGGCACGTCCCAGGAATTCGAGCGCACCGTCATCGAGGATGCGGGCGCGGTCTCCGGTGCGATACATCCGGCCGCCGTCCCCGCCCGGGTCTGCGACGAACCGTGCGGCGGTCTCGGCCGGTCTACCGAAATATCCGCGGGCGAGCTGCACGCCCGAGACGTACAGTTCGCCACCGATCCCTGTTCTCAGGGGTCGCATTCGGTCGTCGAGCACGCCGAGGACCGTGTTGTCCACCGCCGTTCCGATGACGGCCGAGTCGCCTGCGACCCTGTGCACGGCAACGTCGCCCGCCACCTCGGAGGAACCGTAGGAGTTGTGCACCGACGCATTGGGGGTGGCGCGTCGGATCGCTTCGATCGTGCTGCCGGTCAACGGCTCTCCGCTGAGGATCCAACTGGTCAGCGAACAGCATTCCTGCGGCGAGGTCGTCGCCAATGCCGCGGCGAGTGATCCGACGGTGGTGACCTGCTCGGCCCTGGATCGAGCGACGAGCTCGACCAATGCCCTCGCATCGGCATACTCGTGATCCTGCGCCAATACCAGGCGTTGGCCCGCGAGAATTCCGGTCAGCAGTTCGGTTGCTCCGTCGATGAACGACAGTGAGCTCTTGGCAATCCGACTCGTGGGACCGCCCCAGTGCAGCATCGCCCAGTACAGACGATTGGCCAGCGCGCTTCTGGTTCCGAGCACTCCCTTGGGCATACCGGTCGAACCCGAGGTGTACACCAGATAGGCCCCGCAGTCACCCGGGATGCTCCGGGCGAAGGGTTCTTCCACCACCTCGGTAGTCGAGCTCGAATGGATTCTCGTCGCGGTCTCGAAAGCGGTCAGCGTCGTGGGGGTGGCGTCGTCGACCAACAGAATGTCGTGGCGAGAGTCTGCCAGCACGTAGTCGAATCGCTCACGCGGGTAGCGAATGTCTATGGGTACGAACACCGCACCCACGTCGATGGTCGCCAGCAGCGCAGCCACCATATCGATGCCTCTGCCGAGAGCGATAGCGACGCGGCTCTCGGTCCCGATACCCCAGCTACGTAGCCGGGTCGACACCTCGGCCACCCGGGATCGGAGTTCGGCGTACGTGATCGCCTCACCGCCGACCGTCAACGCGATGTCCTCGCTCGACTGCGCGAACCTGTCGGCGAGGGCCGCCTCCAGTGTCGACACCCGCCGAGACGCTCCGACGCTGTATCCCTGGCCATCGGGGGCCGACAGGAGTTGCGGCACATCGACGTCCGGACGACTCGTCATCCGGTCGAGCATCTCGACGAAGGTCTCGGCGCACAACGTGGCCGAACCATGATCGACGGCTGCGTCGTCGTGCAGCACGAAGGCCCACAGAGCAGGGTCGGGACCGACGATCAGAGCCATCGGGAAACTCATGTGAGCGCCCAGCACCGTGACCTCGTCCACGACGGGTCGCTCGGAGACGGCGTCACCCTCGTTCGCATTCGGGACCGCTGCCGGGTAGTTCTGATACACGACGATCGTGTCGAACAGCTCACTGCCTCCGACGGTTCCGGCGATCTCGGACAGTCCCAGAAATCGGTGCTCCTCCAGGTCGAGGTGATCTGCCTGCAGGCGATCGACCACGTCGGCGACGGACTCGCTCGTACCGAATCGAATCCGAACAGGCACGGTGTTCAGCAACAGACCGACCATTGCCTCCGCACCCTCGAGATCGAACGGCCTCAGGGAAGCCGCCATTCCGAACGACACGTCGCCTGCTCCGGTCCGAGTCGCGAGCATCGACGCCCAGGCAACCTGCACCACGACGTTCGTCGTCGCACCGCGGCTGCGTGCGTATTTCGCCACGCGTCGTGCCAGCGCCTCGTCGATGTCGAGATCGATACGAGAGCACGAATTCGATTGCGGCGCATCGCCGGCGATCAGCGTGGGACGCTCGAAGCGGTCGAGGTGATCCGCCCAGTGCGCCCTGGCCGCATCGCGGTCCTGACCTGCCGTCCAGGCAAGGTATTTGCGGTAGTCGGGTGCCGGCGGCAACGCAGCCGACTCCCCGCCCTCATAGAGAGCGATGAGCTCACGAACGAAGATGGCCTCGGACCATCCGTCCATCAGGGCGTGATGGTAGGTGATCAGTACCCGCGGCGGCCGAGGACCGACCGAATACGAGAACCGAATCAACGGCCCGTCGAAGAACGCAAAAGCGGCGGCCCTGTCGCGTCCGAGATGATCGTTCCAGTCACCTTCGACAGCTGTCAGTTCCGGTGTCGATGCGCGCGGAACCACCCACACCAGATCACCGTTGCGGCGCTGGCGCAGTAAGGCCTTGATGTTCGGATGACGCTCGAGTAGGTGCTCGAGAGCTCGAGTGAGGCGGTCGATCCGAATCGGGGCGGACAGGTCCAGCACCGTCTGAGAAAGATACGGATCCTGGTTCGCTGCAGCAAGACTCGACTGCAGATACATACCGACCTGCAACGCCGTGAGCGGCAGAACCGCAGCGATCTTGGATTGCGGAGTTCCCGCGGTCTCGGCCGTCGTGTTCGTCACTCACATACTGCTTTCGAATTCGTCGAGCTCGTCCTGGGACAGATCCACGGTGGCCGCCTCGGCAGGTACCGCAGGTCGGGCGTGGTCCTCGGTGACGAGCTCCGCCCCGAACATCCGCACCGTCCGCTTGCGCATCACCTCGCGCGGTGCCAGCGGGATGGACGCCTTGCGCGCCCGCGACGCCACGGCGAGTGAGGTGATGCTGTCGCCGCCGAGGGCGAAGAAATCGTCGTCGATGCCGACCCGGCCGACCCCGAGAACCGCCTCGACGATCTCGCACAGCATCGTCTCCACCGGAGTGCGCGGCGGCACGAAGGTACCGCCTCCTGCCGCATCGACAGCCGGGAGAGCCCGTACATCGAGCTTGCCGTTGATGGTCATCGGAATACGCTCCAGCGCAGCGAACAACGTGGGAACCATGTACTCCGGCAACACTGCCGCCAGCTCGTCCCGAATCGATCCGAACAGCTCGGAACGGTCCACGGACGCTGCGCCGTCTGTGGGGACCACGTACGCCGCGAGCGCACGCGTACCCGCGCCGATCTCCACCGCCCGAACCACCGCGCCGGCAACCGCATCGCAGTTCGCCACTGCCCGTTCGACTTCTGCTGTTTCGACTCGATAACCACGGATCTTCACCTGGTCGTCGGCACGGCCCAGATAGTCGAACAGGCCGTCGGGCCTGATCCGAACCAGATCACCGGTGCGGTACATCCGCTCACCCGGCGCCCACGGATCCGCGACGAATCTGGTTGCCGTCTGGCCGTATCGGTGCAGATAGCCGCGGGCCAGACCCACACCGGACAAGTGCAGCTCACCCACGGATCCCACTGGAACGGGTCGCAGCCACTGGTCCAGAACATAGGCGCGGGTGCCGAGGATCGGCCCACCGATCGACGGGCTGCTGCTCTGCCGCGTGCCGGCACCGAGCGCGTTGATCGTGTACTCGGTGGGGCCGTACAAGTTGTATCCGACGTCTCCCAGTTGGTGCCACAACGAATCGGGAACTGCCTCCCCGCCGAGGAGAACCAGTGGAATCCGATGCCCGTCGTGCTCGTTCAGCAGTCCCAGATCCAGCAGGTGCCCGGCATACGTGGGCGTCACGTTCACCACGTCGATCAGGTGCTGCTCGCAGTATCGCGCCAATGCCTCACCGTCGCGGCGCAATTCCTCGTCACAGACATGCACCTCGTGGCCTTCGACGAGCCACAGCAGCTCTTCCCACGACATGTCGAAGGAGAACGAGACGGTGTGCGCGATCCGCAGCGTCCGATCCCCGGCCGCGGCAACGGTGGGGACGAAGATCTCGTCTCGGTGGTTGATCTGCATGTTCGTCAATCCCCGATACGGGGTGACGACGCCTTTGGGCGTGCCGGTCGAGCCCGAGGTGTAGATGACGTAGGCCGGGTGCTCGAGGCGACCGGGTGTACCGGGTGCGAACGGACCGCGGGCGAACTGCGAGGCGTCGACGCGGATCGACAATTCCGTTGCCACCGAGGGATCGTCGACGATCATCACGGTGGCGTCGGTCGTCAGTTCACGCGACTGCGTTTCGGTGGTCGTCACCAGGATGGCCGGCTTCGCATCGGCCAACATGACGTCGAGTCGATCGTTCGGGTAGTCCAGTTCGAGGGGGAGGTAGGCCGAGCCGGTGCGCAGCACCGCGAAGAGCGCCACCACCATCTCTATCGACCGCGGGAGCGCGAGGGCGACGATTCGCTCCGGGCCGGCACCGCGGCGCAGCAGAGCACCCGCACATGCACTGACCCGAGCGTCCATTTCTCCGAACGTCACTCGTTCGTCTCCGAACACCAGCGCCGTCGTCTCGGGGATGGACGCGGCGCGGTCGGCGAGCAACTCGGCGATCGTGGAATCGCGCAGCCTCTCGAGCCTGTCGCCGAAACCGTTGTCTGCGATGCTCGCCGATTCGGTGGCCGGGGCAGGCCACCGTGAGATCGGCAGATCGGATTGCTCGGCAACGGTATTCAAGGCGTGCTCGAAAGAATCGAGCAGGTGGCTCGCCCTCTCGTCGTCCACCGACGTCGGCAAGTAGGTCACCGACAGGTTCAGTTCCGTCCCGGGGTCGACGGCTATCGACACCGGGAACTCCGAGCCGTCTACGGTCGAGATGTGCCGCACCTGCCGCTTCGGCGCGCCGGCAGCATCGGCTGCGGGACCGGCTGCGTTGCGCAGCACCAACAGGGTGTCGAACAGCGCACCCGCACCAATCGCCTTCTGAATACCGCCGAGGCCGAGCGTGTCGTGCGGCATCAGATCCAGTCGCTGATCCTGCACCCGCGCAGCGATGTTCGCGGCTGTGTCCGATCCCTGCGCCGTGACTCGAATCGGCACGGTGCTGATGAACGCCCCGATCGCGCGCTCGGATCCCGCCACCTCCATCGGTCGGCCCGCGACGGCGGTGCCGAAGACCACGTCGGATCGACCGGATACGCGCATCAGCACGCTTGCCCAGGCGGCAGCGAGCACCGTGAACATTGTCGAGCCGGACTCGCGGGCAATGGAGTCGAGCCGGCCCGATGCCGCCGCCGACAGCCTGCGCTCGATCCGCCGAGGGGGCTCGTCCTCGCCATCGGCCGCGCCGGCCACGAGTGTAGGGGTGTCGACATCGGCGAACCAGCGCTGCCATGCCTGCTCGGATTCGGAGCGGTCGCGAGAGATCAACCAGCGCAGGTACTCCCGATAGCCGTGATCGACGTGCGTGCCTGCTCCGTCGTGCTGCTCGAGAACACGAGAGACCAGCAACGCGGACGAACCGCCGTCGAAGCAGCCGAACCAGTAGGTCGTCAGCAAGCGGTCGACGCCGCCGGGCAGGTGCACGAGAGTCAGCCTGAACAGTGGGGGTGCGTCGATGTCGAATGCCTGATCCCGGTCGCCGGTGAGCACCCGGTTCCACGCCGCGTCCACCTCGTTCGCCGAGCAGCCGCCCAGGTCGATCACCCTCAGTGGTGCTTGGACGGAGGACAAGACCACTTGGACCGGTGCCTCGCCCTCAGGGGTGACGAACGCCGTGCGCAGCGCCGCGGTGTTGTCGACTACCGATTGCAGAGCGTGCCTTACCTTGTCGCCGTCCAGAACCCGATCGACCTCGACGACGGTGCGGACGGTGTAGAGCCCGGCGGCGTGTGCGTCGACGCCGACCTGATAGACCAACCCGAGCTGCAGCGCAGACAACGGCCACACATCGTCGATGGATCCGAATCGTGCTTTCAGCGAGTCGAATTCGGACGATTCGAGATTCGCGAGAGGACCGCGCTCGACCTCGGCGGTCTCACCGCCCCGGGCGCGCCGCAGCCGATCCTGCAGCAGTCGACGCTTGACGTCGTCGAGATCCACCGGGTTCATCGACTCGCCTGCCGCTCGGCCGACTGCCTGACGAGCAATGCCTTGTCCACTTTGCCGATTGCCGTGACGGGAAGCGACGTTCGTGCCACCACCCGGTCGGGTAGCTTGAACCCGGCGCAGCCTGCATCGGTCAGGAATGCCCGCACCTCGGCAACGGTCGGAACGCTGTCGTTCCGAGCGCTTCCGTTCGGCACGATCACAGCGCAGATGCTCTCGCCCACAGCGGGATCGGGTACGCCTATCACCGCTACTCGGGCTACTCCGTGGTGTGTGAGCAACAGATCCTCCAGCTCGTCCGCCGCGACGTTCTCACCGTTTCGGGTGATGACGTCCTTGATCCGACCGGTGACGACCAGGTGTCCCGACGGCAGCGCGCGAACCTGGTCTCCGCTGCGGTAGAAGCCGTCGGGGGTGATGGCCGTCGTATTGTGCTCCGCCGCAGCGTAGTAACCGTTGATGGTGTAGGGACCGCGGGTGAGCAGCTCGCCCACGTCGCCTGCCGGGACGTCGTTGCCGTCGGCGTCGACGATTCTGATCTCGTCGAACTCGGACAACGGACGCCCCTGGGTGCCGATCACCACGTCCGGTCCGTCGCCTGCCCGCGTGTAGTTCAACAGCCCCTCGGCCATCCCGAACACCTGCTGCAACCGGCAGCCGAGGGCCGGCTCGACCAGCTTGGCGACCTCAGGCGTCAACTTCGCGCCACCGACCTGCAACAACCGCAGACTGGATAGGTCCGCCTCCTCCCATTCGGTGGCCTCACACCACAGATGCGTCAACGTCGGCACGAGGGCGGTCACCGTGACGCGATACTTCTCGATCAGCGCGAACACCTGATCGGGGCTGGCACTGCGGGAGAACACCACCGTCGCGCCGACGCCGAGCGCACCGAGCAGACCCGGACACGCCAGTGGAAAGTTGTGGGCAGCGGGCAGAACTGCGAGATACACGTCCTCGGGCGTCAATTCACAGACTTCGGCGCTCGCCCGTGCGTTGAACTCGTAGTCGTTGTGGGTACGCGGAATCAACTTCGGCAGACCGGTCGTCCCGCCGGATACCAACAGCACTGCGATATCCGCGGCGGACGCACGTGGAAATTCCCGTGGCGCACCGACGACGGCAGACAACGGACTGTGCGACCCGCTCGAGTCGCACGAACCATCGACGAAGACGTCCCGAACGGTCGGAACCGAGTCCACTGTCTCGTCGGCGAGCGCTCGGTAATCGAAGTTCCCGTCCCGCTCCGCGATCACGTACGCCACGGCCTTCGATGTGGCTGCAAGATGGACGATTTCGCGGCGTCTGTGTGCGGGGAGAGTGAGCACGGGAACCGCGCCGCACTCGAGCAACGCGAACAGCACAACCGCGAACGACACCGAATTGGGTAGCTGCACAACGACCCGATCACCCGGCTCGATCCCACGATCGGCAAACCCTGCGGCGGTCGTTAGTACGCGCATGTGCAACTCGTCGTACGTCAGTGCCTCGGATCGGCACTCGTCGACGACCGCGCGACGAGAGCCGAACCGGTGTACCCACGACGTGAACACGTCGGGAAGTGTTGTCTCGCGCCAGAGTCCGGCGTCGAGGTACGTCTGGGCACGGCCCGAGTCGAACGGTACGAAGTCGGCATCGTGCTCGATGACTGTGTGCACTGTGGATTCCCGATCGTAGAAGGAGTGAGTGGTGTCGAGTCAGGGCGTGTGCTGCTGATCGAGTGCCGCCAGCAGTTGGTCCTCCGACATGGATTCGATCGACACGTAGATCTCTGCCGTCGCCTCGAGGAGCTCGGTATCGCCTGCCGCGACGATCATCGACTCCGCCAATCCCGATACCGTCGGGGCAGCGAACAGCATCCTCACCGTGACGGACGTGATGTCGAAGGCAGCGCGGGTTCGGGCGACGATCGTGGTCGCGAGAACGGAGTCGCCGCCCAGCGCGAAGACGGTGTCGGTGACCCCTATCTCGTCGACCCCGAGCACCGTCTGCCAGACCGAGGCGAGTGCGCGCTCGAGGTGGGTTCTGGGGGCTACTCGCGCCTGCACACGCTCGGTATCGCCTGCTGCTCGGCACTGCCCGGCGATAGCCGCAGAATCGATCTTGCCGTTCACGGTGAGCGGCAAGGCTCGCACTGCCACCATCCGTTCCGGCACCATGTGTGCGGGCAGGCGCTCGGCAGCCCTGGCGATGATGCCCGCAACGGTCTCGTCCGGGTCCGCGTCACCATCGGCGAGCACCACTGCGGCCATCACTACGGCAGCTCCGGCACGGTCGACAACCGCTGCGGCAGAGGTGACCTCGGCGTCGTCGCACAGGACGGACTCGATCTCGCCGAGCTCGATGCGAAATCCGTTGATCTTGATCTGATTGTCCACACGGCCCAAGAATTCGACCATCGAGCCCGTGCCGTAGCGAACCAGATCGCCGGTGCGGTACCAGCGGTAACCATCGGCGTCGACGAAGCGCTCGTTCGTACGCTCAGGATCGCCTACGTAGCCGTCGGCGAGACCGACGCCAGCGACCCACAGCTCGCCGGGCACCCAGTCCGGCACCTGGTGCCCACGCGCGTCGACCACCCGAAGCGCCATGGACCCGAGCGGCACACCGAACGGGACTGTGCGCCAGTTCGGATCGACGTCCACGACCTCACAGATGCTGTTGTGGATCGCGGTTTCCGTAGCGCCACCGAGTCCGGCGAACCGACATCCAGGAACCGCGGCCGTCAACCGGCGATAGAGGTCGATACCCACCTTGTCCCCGCCGAGCATGACGACCTCGAGCGAACCGCCCAGATCCTCACCGGTGGACAGGATCATGTCCAGCAGCGGCGGTACGCAGCTGATCACCGTGACTCGATGCGCACGGATCAGAGCGGTCCACCGCTGCGGATCCTTGCGCTCGTGTTCCTCGATGAGCACGGCCGTACCACCGACCGCGAACACCGAGAACAGGTCGAAGGTGCACAGGTCGAAGTCCAACTCGGACAGGCACAACGGACGGTAGCCCTCGTCCAGCTCGAATCGTCCGATCAGGTCCGAGATCGTATTCATCGCGGCACGATGCGAGACCACGACACCCTTTGGTTCGCCCGTCGAACCGGACGTGAAGATCATGTACGCGGGAGCGGTGTCGGGTCCGAGATGCGGTGCGAACAGCGGCTCCCCGAGGACGGCGTCGGCCACATCGAGGCCGTCATCACCCGATCCTCCGATCGTCACCGCGAAGCCGGCTTTTCCGGCGATCAGCGCAGCCCGACTCGCCGGTTGGTCGACGCCGATCGGCACGTACACCCCGCCTGCGGCGAGCACACCGAGAACTGCGGTGACTTGGTCGGGCCCCTTCGGCAGCGTCACCCCTACGGTGTCGCCCACTGCAACCCCGCGATCCGTCAGTGCCGCAGCCACTCTCAGAGCACGGTCGCACAATTGGCCGTAGGTCATCGACTCGTCGTCGCCCCACTCGAGAGCGGTCGCATCCGGTGTTCTGGCCGCCCGGTCGAAGAAGGCGCGGTGCAGGGTCTCGGTCCCGGCTGCCGGCACCGCATCCGTGCGCGGTACGTCGGCGGCCGGGGTCCGCGAGAGAAGTTGACGCGACGGAGCCAGCTGGCCCACCGGCTTCGTCCAGACGTCATCGTCGTCGAAGACGATGCCACGCACGAGCGTCTCGAAGGCGTCGAACATCGCCTCGGGAACCCCTGGCAGGAACTCGTTCTCGCGAATGTCCCAGTTGACCAGCACGCCGCCGTCGAGCTCGGTGATCTGGGCGTCCAGAACCACCTGCGGTCCCTGCGACATGATCCACACCGGGTCCCCGAACACCTGCCGAGCACGTGAGTCGAACAGCTCACCCAACCCGAGTGCGCTGGTGAAGACGACGGGCGCGAGTACCGGTTCTCCTCTGCGACGACCGAGGTCGCGGAGTACCTCCACTCCGGAGTAGTCGACGTGCGAGGCGTCTTCGTGCAGACGGGCCCGCAGCTGCCGGGACCGCTCCGCGAACGACAGGTTCTCGTTCAGATCGACATCCAACATGACCGAGGACGAGAAGTCGCCGACCAGTTCGCCGACGGCCGGGTGCGTCGGGGCACGGTCGAACATGGGGACATTGAGGATGAATCGCTGCTCACGCGACCACGCCCCGACCACCTCGGCAAAGGCCGCTGCCACCGCAACCGCCGGGGTGACGCCGTGCGCACGAGACTGTGACTGCAATTGCGAATACGCCTGCGCTTCGAGATGAAACGCCCGCCGTGTCGCTACCGGTGAACCTGAATCACGTTCGAGCAGTGGAAGAGTGGGCGCTCCGGGCAGAGAATCGAGTCGAGCGGACCAGTATCGTTCGGCCTGCTCCCGTGCGCTGCGGCGATCGTCCGGCCGGTCGGCAAGGTAACGCCCGTAGCTGTAGCCGATGGCGGGGAGCGACCGGCCATCGTATGCCTGCGCCAGATCTGCGACCAGAATGCGAAAGCTGACGGCGTCGCCTGCGATCATGTCCATGTCGAGATGCAGCCGAGTTCGACCGTCCGGCAGCAGCGACAGGTCTGCCGAAAACACCTCTCCTGCTTCGATATCGAGCATCTGATGGGTCAGGTGCTGCCGAGTTCGTTCCAGTTCGGCCGCTACGTCGTCCGCGCTCCGCAGATCGTGCACCGTCAACCCGCGCCACCCCGGGCTGGACTCGATCACCTGCTGTCCGTTGTCGGTGATCCGAGCCCGCAGCATGTCGTGCCTGCCGACCACGGCTTCGAGTGCGACGCACAGCCGATCGGGATCGACTGCCCTGCCGTCGAACTCGGTGTAGAGGTGCGGCGAGACACCGCCGAACCGCTGCTCTGCGCTGCGGCCGATCCAATAGGCGTGCTGCAGTACGGCGAGATCGAAGCTGCCGGTGTCGAGCCGGTTCGACTCCGATGCGCAAGCAGTGGGCACGGGTACCGGTTCGATTGCTGCACCGACCAGCTCGGACCAGGCCGAGACAGTGGGCCGCGCAGCAAGATCGGCGAATGTCACCGTCGATCCCTGTTTGCGGAATCTGCCGACCAGCCGCATCAGCACGATCGATTCCAGTCCCAACTCGAACAGATTCGCATCGAGCGACACGGCCTCGGGCTCGGTGCCGATCAGTTCTGCGACCTGCGCCCGCAGTTCTTCGGTCCCGGTTCCGTACGGATCCATCCGGTGTGTCCCTTCGATCGGCTGCGCTCTGCGTCGTACTGGTCGGGACCAGGAGTTTCGCCACCCGATATCCATAAGGAAAGGCTACCCTCGCTTAGTCGACCCTGAGGAGGCTAACATCTCGCGGCACGGAGAAGTGGACGGCACCTGCACCACCGCCAGCCTTGTCGGACCAACAGACCGCGACGGAAGTGACACGTGATTTCTCATCGACGCCGCAGCGCACGCCTTCTCGGATCTCCACCGCGCATCCTCATCGGGGGCGTCGCGGTCCTCGTACTTCTAGCTGCATCGGCGTGTAGCAGTGACACCGAAGACCAGGAAAGTTCCAGCGCCCAGGTCGTCGACCTGAACGCGAACCCAGCCGCGTGCAGTGAGAACGACCGCGTCGACACAGTCGACCGCGCGTCCGGACCGTTCACGTACACCGACGGCCGCGGACGGACCATCTCACTCGAGTCACAACCGAGCAGAATCATCGCCGACGAGCAATCTGCCACAGCGCTGATGTCGTACGGAATCAAGCCGATCGCCATCTGGTCGACGACTCCGATGTCCACCAGCCCGATTCTGAGTTGCGCCGACCTGTCCGGTATAGAATCGGTCGGCGAAAGCTGGGGGACATTCGATTTCGAGAAGGCTGCGAGTCTCGACCCAGATCTTGTCATCGGTGAGTTCAACCCTCGATTCGGCCAATTCGGCAAGCTGACCACCACCGCCGATTCGTCCAAAGCCGACACGATCGATCAGCTCGCTCCCACCCTGGGGGTCACCTTGGACACGACGTCGACGGCCAAGACCATCGAGAAACTACGCCGGACTCGCGTCCTCGCTCGGCGTCGACCTCGACACCCCGCAACCGGCAGACATCGAGTCCGACTACGACGCTGCTGTCAGCAACTTCCAAAAGGTTGCCTCCGAACGCCATGACATCACCGGTGTCGGGGTCTGGCACCTCGACGTCGCCTACGTACTCGACCCTTCCGCGGACCCGGATTTCAGCGACTACGAAAGCTGGGGCTTGAAGATGTACACCCCCGACGGCACCGACGACGGATACTGGAAAAAGGTGTCCTGAGAGAACGTGTCGAGTGTCGATGCCGATGCCGATGCCGATGCCGCATTCGTCTACCACGACGTCGCCAACGCAGCCGATGTGAAGCTTGCCGACATTCCGAGCCGCTACCCCAGTTTCGCCCACTACAGCGCGGCTGCGATCTCTCCGGCCTGCCGATCGAGTTCGTGCCGCTGCGGCGACGATGGCCGAGCGCGCAGGCCGAAACCGTCGCCGATCATCCGTGGAATGACGTGCAGATGCACGTGGAAGATTTCCTGACCGGCCACCGTGCCGTCGGCGAGAAAGAAGTTGACGCCGGCGACACGCGGATTGCTGGTACGCACAGCGGCGGCCACCTTCTGCCCCACCACGAACAAGTGCGCCCCGATCTCGGGTGGCAACTCCGCCAGAGTCCGGAACTGCTGCCTGGGCACCACCAACACATGTCCGCTGGTGAGCGGCCTGATGTCCATGAACGCAACCGCTGTCTCGTCCTCGTGGACGCGAGAAGCCTCGGCCGTCCCGGCAATGATCTCGGCGAAAATTGTGTATGGGTTCACAGTCCCCGAGCGTAGGCGCTCGGTGCGCTGAGGCTGCGGGGCCCGGACCCGGAGACTACTGTTTGCCGATGAGCATCGGCGGGGTTCTCTTCGACATCGACGGCGTACTTGTCACGTCGTGGCAGGCGGTGCCAGGGGCAGCGGACACTCTGAAGTACCTGGACAGCAAGGACATTGCTCGCGCGTTCCTGACCAATACGACGTCGAAGACGCGTGAGCAGATCGCTACGGCACTGCGCGACGTGGGGCTGGACGTGCATTCGGACGAAATCGTCACGGCCGCGTCACTCACCGCGGATCATCTCCGCGAGAACTATCCGGATGCGCGGGTGGTGCTGATCAACAACGGTGAAATCGCAAGCGACATGCCAGGAATCGAGTTCGTCGACGAGACGTCCGAGGATCCCGATGTCGTGGTCGTCGGCGGTGCGGGCCCGGAGTTCACCCACGAGCGACTCAGCCGCGTCTACGACTGGCTGTGCCGGGGCATCCCCGTCGTCGCGATGCATCGATCGTTGATGTGGAGCACCGGAGCCGGACTGCGCATCGACACGGGCATGTATCTGGCCGGAATGGAACAGGCGTCGGGCCATACCGCGAAGGCCATCGGGAAGCCGGCTCCGCTGGGGTTCCGGACGGCATCCGAGCGGATGGGGATCGACCCGGACGACGTCGTCATGGTCGGTGACGATCTCGACAACGACGTTCTCGCCGCCCAGGTCGTCGGGATGACGGGAGTGCTCGTCCGCACCGGGAAGTTCCGTCAGGACGTGCTCGATCGACGCATCACGGACGAGTTCGCGATGGAACCCGACCACGTGATCGACTCGGTCGCCGACCTGCCCGACGTCCTCATGTGAACGGAACTTCGTAGCCCACTACGAAGTTCCACTCACATAGGGATCAGAGAATCGGCGACGGCGTGTACGACGCCCCGGCCGGGAATTTCGCGATCAGACGCTCCACTGCCGAGACGACCGCAGCGACCTGAGCGTCGGCGGCACCGACGAAGGCCGTCTTGTCGGCCAGCGACGCGTCGAGGGCGGCGCGATCGAGGGGAAGACGATCGTCGGCGGCCAGGCGGTCGAGCAGGTCCGGTTCTCGTCCCTGCTCACGCATGGCCAACGCGACGGCGACGGCGTGTTCCTTGATCGCCTCGTGTGCGGTTTCGCGTCCGACGCCCGCGCGCACGGCAGCCATCAGCACCTTGGTCGTCGCGAGGAACGGCAGGTAGCGGTCGAGTTCCTTGGCGATGACGGCCGGGTATGCGCCGAATTCGTCGAGCACGGTCAGGAAGGTCTCGATGAGTCCGTCGATGGCGAAGAAGGCGTCGGGCAGCGCGACGCGGCGCACGACGGAACAGAAGACGTCGCCCTCGTTCCACTGCGCGCCGGCGAGTTCGGCGGCCATCGAGCCGTAGCCGCGCAGCACCACCTGCAGGCCGTTGACACGTTCGCACGAGCGGGTGTTCATCTTGTGCGGCATCGCCGACGATCCGACCTGGCCCGCCTGGAAGCCCTCGGTGACGAGTTCGTGGCCGGCCATCAGGCGAACGGTGTGCGCGAACGAAGACGGTCCGGCACCGACCTGGACCAGCGCGGAGACGACCTCGTGGTCGAGTGATCGGGGGTACACCTGGCCGACGCTGGTCATCGTGTGCCGGAAACCGAGGTGATCGGCGACGATGCGCTCGAGCGCGACGAGCTTGGCGGAGTCGCCGCCGAACAGGTCGAGCATGTCCTGCGAGGTACCCATCGGGCCCTTGATTCCGCGCAACGGGTAGCGAGCGATCAGTTCCTGCACCCTCGACAGAGCCAACAGCAGCTCGTCTGCGGCAGACGCGAAACGCTTGCCCAGCGTGGTGGCCTGAGCTGCGACGTTGTGACTGCGGCCGGCCATCACCAGCGAGGAGTACTCGGCAGCGCGCTCGGCCAACCGCTTCGCGACGGCGACGCCGTGCGCGTGGACGTGTTCGAGCGAGCGCAGAATCTGCAGCTGCTCGACGTTCTCGGTGAGGTCGCGACTGGTGAGCCCCTTGTGAATGTGCTCGTGGCCAGCGAGGGCGTTGAACTCCTCGATGCGGGCCTTGACGTCGTGGCGGGTGACGCGCTCACGCTCGGCGATCGACGCGAGGTCCACCTGGTCGACGACGGCTTCGTAGTCCGCGATGGCCGCGTTGGGGACGTCGACTCCGAGGGAGGACTGCGCGCGCAGCACAGCAATCCACAGTTGACGTTCGAGGGCGATCTTGTGCTCCGGAGACCACAGCTCCACCAGTTCGGGACTCGCGTAACGGGTGGCCAGGACATTCGGGATGCTCACGAGCGTCCAGCTTACTGTGGCAGGAGTGGAGCCCGCGGAATGACCCGGATCAGCATTGCTCCGCAGGAGCGACGACGTCGATGACGGCCAGCAGCATGCTTCGGGCCATGTGGCGGGGGTCGGGGTCCACTTCGCTGAGCGCTCCGACGACGGCTCCGTCGACCACTGCCACGAGTCGTCTGAGTTGCTCTTCCTGCACGGTTCGACCCGATCTGCGCAGCACATCGGTGAGCAGGTCGTCGATCTGGGCGCGCAGCCGCAGTTGCACCTCTCGTAGTTCGGGATGCCGTGCCGAGGCGATGAAGCGTTCGTATCTCGCGATCAGCTGCTCGTGCCCGTCCTGTGGCCCGATGAGCAGGTCGACGATGAGATCGACCGTCGACTCCATTTCGTTCGAGCACTTGCCCTCGTCGTCGATGCGACCGCGCATGACGTCGATCTCGCGCGTCCCGACGACGTCGACCGCCGCGGCAACCAGATCTCCGAGGGACTCGAAATAGTAGGTGGTCGACGCCAACGGCAACCCGGCTCGTGCGGCCACCGATCGGTGCCGCACCGCGTCGAAACCGCCCTCGACGAGAAGGTCCGCAGCGGCCGACGCCAATGCCTGGCGGCGGCGTACCCCCTTCGGAGTCGCACCCGACACCTTGTGTTGCGACTCGGTCGGACCTGCGGACATTCAAGTCATCGTGCCAGCTCGAGGCCATTCGTCGGACTGCTTTCGCGCTATGGAATTGTCGTCACTCGTGGCACATCGAACGATCGACCTTCGCTCCGACACCATCACCCGACCCGATTCGGTCATGCGAAAAGCCATGGCCGACGCCGAAGTGGGTGACGACGTCCTCGATCACGATCCGACGATGGCGGCGCTGGAAGAAGCGGTCGCAGGGCTGCTCGGGTTCGAGTCGGCCCTGTGGGTGCCGTCGGGTTCGATGGGCAACATCATCGCGCTGATGCTGCATCTGCAGCGCGGCGATCGCTTCCTGGCACCCGAGCATGCGCACGTACTGGGGTCCGAGCTCGGAACCGCCGCATGGTTGGCAGGCGGGATGCCCGACGCCCTCCCTCACGATGGTGGCCCCGGCCGTCCCCTCGCGTCGACGGTGCGCGCGAGGGCCGGCGGTACCGGACCGTATTTCGCGCTACGGACGACGCTGCTGTCGCTCGAGAACACGCACAACTTCGCCGGCGGTGCTGTGTTCGGACCGGACGAGTGGTCCGAACTCGTTGCCGCCGGGCGTGAATGCGGACTGAAGATCCACCTCGACGGCGCGCGGCTGTGGAATGCCGCTGTCGCCCTCGATGTTCCGATCGCGTCGCTCGCTGCCGGTGCCGACACGGTGCAGGTGTGCCTGAGCAAGGGTCTCGGTGCACCTGTCGGCTCGATGTTGGTCTCGGATTCCGCACGTATCCACGAGGCTCGACGCGTCCGAAAGATGTTGGGCGGCGGCGTCCGTCAGGGTGGTGTCCTGGCCGCGGCCGGGCTCGTTGCATTGGGTCGCATCGGTGATCTGGCGCAGGATCATCTGAATGCGTCGATGCTCGCCGATGGTTTGCGGGAGCGGGGCTGGGAGGTGGCGGAGCCGGAGACGAACATCGTCCTCGTGACGGTTCCTGACCCAGCGCGGACGGTCAGGGAGCTGGCCGAGCTCGGCGTTGCCGCCGTGACCGTTGCGGGCAAGGTGCGCTTCGTGACCCACCGCGATGTCGATGCCGCCGATATCTCCGAGGTACTGGAGCGGCTGCGCCGCACGTGAGCAAAACTTCGTAGCCTGCTACGAAGTTCCGCTCACGACCCGAAGTCGCGCCAATGCCTCCTCGACGTCGGCCGTCGTGCCGGCGAACGAGAAGCGCACGGTGTGGTTCCCGCGCACGGTGTCGAAATCGACGCCCGGCGCCAGTGCGACACCGGTGTCGGAAAGCACTCGCGCGCACCAACTCCGCGAATCGTCAGTGAGATGCGCTATGTCTGCGTACACGTAGAAGGCACCATCGGCCGGTGCGAGGTCGATGATACCCATGGCCGGCAAACCGTCGAGCAGAATTCGGCGGTTGACGGCATAGCGCTCGACGTGTGAATCCAGCTCGGTACGTGACTCCTCGGTGAACGCCGCGATGGCGGCAACCTGAGAGATCGCCGGTGGGCAGACCGTCATGTTCGACGCCAATCGTTCGACGGCTCTGCGCAATCGGGTCGGCAGCAGCATCCACCCCAGCCGCCATCCGGTCATCGAGAAGTACTTCGACACCGATCCGATGGCGACGGATTCTTTCGACGTCTCCCACGCGCTCGACGTATGCGCACTGCCGTAGGAGATGCCGTGGTAGATCTCGTCCGAGATCAACAGAGTTCCGTGCTCGTCGCACCAGCGTGCGATTGCGGCCAACTCGTCTGGGTCGATGATCGTGCCGGTGGGGTTGGCGGGGCTCGCGATGATGAGTCCAGCGGGCGGCTCGGACAGCTCCTCGAGCATGGCGACGGTCGGCTGGAACCGCGTACTCTCCAGGCAGTCGAGTTCGATGACGCGGCAGCCCAACGCCGCCAACGTGTTTCGATACGCCGGATAGCCCGGCCTGGCCATGACGACAGTGTCCCCCGCGTCGAACGCAGCGAGGAACAGCAACGTGAACGCGCCCGACGACCCGGTGGTGATCACCACGTCGTCGGCGTCGACGGTGATGCCGTACCGCGCGCTGTGGTACTCGGCGATCGCGCGACGCAGCGGCAGAATCCCCAGCGTCTCGGTGTACCCGAGCAGGTGCGCATCCAGCGCCTCGCGGGTGGCGCGCAACACGGGCTCGGGGGCTCGGGTGGAGGGCTGACCTGCGGCGAGCGAGAGTACATCACCGTGAGTGCGTGCCCGCTCGGCCGCTGCCGCGAACACGTCCATCACATGAAACGGCTCGACCTTCGATCGCTGCGATTCGTTGTGCATTCGATCGACACTACTGACCTCACCGCCCACAATTCGCACTACCACACGGCATACCGTCGGAGCCTTCGCAAAGTGTGACCTGAGGTCAGTTATCCACAGGAATCAAGGCTATCCACAATTCGCGAATCTCTCTCTCGCGACGACTATTTCGACGCAAGGCTGTGCGAATGACGGTATACACGCAACAACAACTACTCGATTCGGGACTGACCAGAGGAGCTATCACCTACCGCACCAAGACCGGAAAGTTGACGCGGATATTGCCTGCCATCTACTGCACCGGCGAGCCCGATTTCCGCGACCGGTGCGCCGCGGTCACGTTGTGGCAACCGAAAGCCGTGCTCAGTCACCTGACGGCTGCGTGGTGGTGGACCCTACTCGACCACGAACCGGAGCAGGTTCACCTCACGATCGCTCGCTCGACGAAACGGGCAGGCCCGCCGTGGGTTCGCCAATACCGCCGAACCCTGATCGAGTCCAGCTACGTCGATCTGCTTCCCGTTGTCACGATCGAACAGTGCATCATCGACGCTGCAGCCATGTTGCCCAGGACTGCACTGGAGCGATTCTTCGACGCCGCACTCACGCACAAGGTCAGCTGGCGGGCGGTTGCGCTGCAGTGTGAGAAGTCTGCGGGGATGGCCGGGATTGCAGCGGTGAGAAAACAACTACGCGTGTGTTGTCCACGCACCTTGTCCGAGCCGGAGCGAATAGTGGCGCGCGCACTCACGGCGCGGGGCTACCACTTGGAAATCAACGCCGAGGTGGGCCGGTACTTTGCAGACCTGATGGACCGGAGGTCACGGGTGATCGTGGAGATCGACGGCCGTGAGTTCCACACAGAGTCCAACGTGTTCACCAACGATCGAGTTCGGCAGAACTCTCTGCAGCTCGACGGTTGGTTGGTTCTGCGTTATTCAGCAGCAATGGTGATGAGCAACCTCGCGTACGTGGTGGACCAGATCATCGATACGGTGCGTCGACGCCGGAAGGCACTGACCTGAGCGCCCACAATTCGCTCCCACAATCGGGAAAAGGTGTTTCAGCGCGAATAGTGGGCGCTGAGGTCACCTACAACGAAATGCGACCCTCCACCGCAGCCAGGCCGATGTCGGTGCGGAAGTGGCTGCCCGGCAATCGGATTCCCGCGATACGCGAGTAGGCGTCGTCGCGCGCGGCGGTGAGGTCGAATCCGGTACCGACCACGCTCAGTACGCGCCCGCCCGCAGAGACGACGACACCGTTCTTGACAGCAGTGCCTGCGTGCAGGACGCCTTCGCCGTCGGAGCCGAGGATCTCGTCTCCGGTACGCGGGCGACCCGGGTAGTTCTCGGCGGCGATGACGACGGTCACAGCTGCGCCAACCTTCCAGCGCAGCGGCGGCAGCGACGCCAGCGTGCCGGTCGCCGTCGCGTTCAGCAGCGCACCGATCGGGGTGTCGAGCAGCGCGAGCACCGCCTGGGTCTCGGGATCGCCGAAGCGGCAGTTGAATTCGACGACAGCCGGGCCGTCGGCACCCATCGCCAGACCGGCGTACAGCAGGCCGGAGAACGGCACGCCGCGCTGCACCATCTCGGTGGCAACGGGTTTCACCACATCGCGGACGATCTCCTCGACGGCGCCCTCGGGCAACCACGGCAGCGGGGTGTACGCACCCATGCCGCCGGTGTTGGGTCCGGTGTCTCCGTCGCCGACGCGTTTGTGGTCCTGCGCGGGCAGCAGCGGCACGACCGTCTCGCCGTCGACGAGGCAGAAGAGGGACACCTCGGGGCCGTCGAGGAACGATTCGAGCAGCACCGGGTGGCCGTTCTCGAGGAGTTCGGCGGCGTGATCGCGGGCGACGAGTCGATCGGTGGTGACGACGACACCCTTGCCAGCAGCCAGGCCGTCGTCCTTGACCACCCAGTTGGGGCCGAAACGGTCCAGGGCTGCGTCGAGCAGGGCGGGCGAGTCGACGATTTCACTGTGTGCGGTCCGCACACCGGCCGCTGCCATCACATCCTTGGCGAATGCCTTGGACCCTTCGATGCGTGCGGCGTCTGCGGACGGGCCGAACGTGGCGATGCCTGCCTCGCGGAGTGCATCGGCAACGCCGAGGACCAGGGGCACCTCGGGTCCGATGATCACGAGATCTGCTTCGAGCTTCTTCGCCAGCGCGGTCACCGCCTCACCGGAGGCCACGTCGACCGCGTGCTGCTCGGCGAGCTTCGCGGTGCCTGCGTTGCCCGGAGCAACGAAGAGCGTCTCGACCGACGGGTCGGCGTTCAACGCAAGTAGAAGGGCGTGCTCACGAGCACCGGAACCTATGACTAGTACGCGCACAGTGCATCAGACTATCTGCTCGACGCGAAAGAGCCCCGCACCTGTCACGGTGCGGGGCTCTTTCGTAGTGGTTCGGTGCTACTGCGTCAGGTCGTAGAACGTCACATTGTCGACGGTCGTCGCCGTGAAATTCTCGGTGACCCACGCCGTGATCTCGGCGGAGGTTCCCGTCGAGGAGCCGCCCATGCCGCCTCCGCTGCCGCCGATGAAGTAGTGTATCTCGCCATCGGCGACGTACTGCTGGAACTCGGCGAGAGTCGGCGACGGGTCGGTGCCGTTGAATCCGCCGATGGCCATGACCGGATCCTCGGTTGCGAGTTGATAACCGGATGCGGTGTTGGATCCGATAGCCGCAGCAACCCAGGTGTAGGAATCGGCATTCGCGTCCAGCATCGAGGTGATCGCGGCCGTCGGAGTGCTGCCGTTGAGCAAGCCACCTCCGCCCATGCCGCCCCGCTCGCCCCGTCCATCAGTAGCAGTGCCACCCGTAGCAGTTCCGCCGGTGATGGGCAGCTGGCCGGGGGCGCCGGCCTGCCCGGCTCCACCCTGCATTCCGCCGGGCGCTCCGCCATCTGTTCCACCCGGCTGTGTTCCACCCGGTCCGCCACCGCCGCCCATACCGCCGCCCATGCCGCGCATGCCGGTACTCGGTCCGGCCGAGACGATGGACCCGGTGTGCGGGGTAGCGATCGTGTCGATCGCATACGCGGTCGGCCCGGCAAGGCCGGCGAAAATTACCGCCAAGATCGACGCCACGGCCAGCTTTCCTCGAGTCATGGCCGGTATCAGCAGCGCGATACACGCAACGACGCCGACGACGACTATCACCCATTTGAGCCATGGCACAAAGGTGTCGCTACGGCTGAGCAACACCCACGCCATGCCGACCGCCGACGCAAGCGCGACGACCAGTGCAATGCGCACCCAGTAGGTTTCGCGTCGACGCCACAGTGACACGCTGCCTGCACCGATCAGTGCGGCCACCGCGGGTGCAAGTGCAACTGTGTAGTACGAGTGGAAGATTCCCGCCATGAAGCTGAAGGTGAGCCCGGTGACGAGCAACCACAGTCCCCACACGAGGAGTCCCGCACGCTTGGCATCGATGCGAGGCGCTCTGCCTCGCAACACCAGTCCGACGACGGCGAGAACGAGTGCAGCGGGGATGAGCCAGGCGATCTGCCCGCCCTGGGAGGAGTCGAACATGCGAGCTAGGCCTGTCTCGCCCCACATCGACCCGCCTGCTGCCCCGCCCGCTCCTGCATCTCCTCCGCCGCCCGGCACCACACTGCCGGTTTCGTCACCGCTGAGGCGACCGAGCCCGTTGTAGCCCAGGGTCAGCTCGAGGATCGAATTGTTCTGCGAGCCACCGATCCACGGACGTGAAGAAGCAGGCCACAGTTCTACGATCAACAGCCACCACCCGGCGGAGACGATCATCGCGCCCAGTGCTCCGAAGAGCTGCAGTACTCGCTTACCGATCCTCGGCGGTCCGGCGATCAGGTAGGTCAGCGCGAGAGGAGGGACGACCAGCATCACCTGAAGCTGCTTGGTGAGAAAGCCGAATCCGACGAACATGCCGGTGATCAGCAGCCACTTCGTCTTGCCGCTTTCGACGGCTCGCATGGTGGCCCATACTGCTGCGATCATCAGTAAGACCAGCAGCGCGTCGGGATTGTTGAACCGGAACATCAGGGCGGCAACAGGAGTCACAGCCAGTACCAATCCGGCGAGCAGACCTGCGGCTCCGCCGAACTGACGTTTGACGGTGGCTCGAAGCAGTGCCACCGATGCGACACCGAGGAGAGCCTGGGGCACGAGCATCGCCCAGGAGTTGAGCCCGAAGATGCGCACCGACAACGACATCAACCACAGCGACATCGGGGGCTTGTCGACGGTGATCGAGTTGGCGGCGTCGGAGGATCCGAAGAAGAAGGCCTTCCACGACACCGAACCGGCCTGTATCGCAGCGGAATAGAAGGAGTTGGCCCAACCCGACGCGCCGAGTCCCCAGATGTAGGCGACGCCGGTGCCGACGAGCAGCGCGGCCAACCCGAACCATTCCCATCGCCTCGAGGTCGTGGACGCGGATGGTGTGGCAGCAGAGGGTCGCTCGATCGTTGTTGTCATCGGTTCGACTTCGAATCGATAAGCTGCGGGGTGTGGAAGACCCACCGCAGTGCGACGAATCGACAGACGGTCGCAACGAGGTTGGCGATGATGAGGACGGCGAGTTCGACGTGCCGGGACACATCGGGCACCCAGGCATGGAGCACCGCGAGCGATCCGCTGGTGATGAGCAGGGCGAAGCCGAAGATCGCCAGTCCCTGCAGTTGATGCTTGGCGGCACCATCGGATCCACGGACGCCGAAGGTGAACGCCCGGTTGGCCGCGGTGTTGAGCACGGCGGTGATCAGCAACCCGAAGAAGTTCGCGGCCTGAGCGCCGATCAGTGAGTGCAGCATGAGGTAGAGCAATGCGTAGGCGACGGTGCTGGCAATGCCGATGATGCCGAATCGCACCATCTGACTGATCATTCCGTGCGGTACACCGGGCACGAGCGGCTCCCGTCCCAGGCTTCGACGTAGTTCGGCGACGGGCAACACGCCGGTGGCCAGGGCGCGGCCGACGCGCCAGCATCCCTGCAGGTCCTTGACGGCGGTGTCGACGATGTTGACGCTGCTGTTCGGGTCGTCGACCCAGTCGACGGGTACCTCGTGAATACGCAGGCCGACTTTCTCTGCGATGACGAGCAATTCGGTGTCGAAGAACCAGCCGGTGTCTTCGACGAGCGGCAGCAGTTGCCGGGCCACATCGGTGCGCATGGCCTTGAAGCCACACTGCGCATCCGAGAAGCGGGCACGCAGCGAGGTGCGCAGGATGAGATTGTAACTGCGCGAGATGAATTCACGCTTCGCCCCGCGGACCACCCGAGACGATCGGTTGAGCCGAGATCCGATGGCGAGGTCCGAGTGACCGGACATCAGCGGCGCGATCAACGGCATCAGAGCGTTGAGGTCGGTCGAGAGATCGACGTCCATGTACGCCACGACATCGGCGTCCGAGGCCAGCCACACGGCCTTGAGCGCCCGGCCGCGTCCCTTCTCGTCCAGATGGTGAACCTGGACTCCGTCGATCTCGTCGGCGAGTCGATGCGCGACGGCGAGCGTTCCGTCGGTGCTGGCATTGTCGGCGATCGTGATTCGAGACCGGAACGGGATTCGATCCTCGAGGTGCTCGTGCAGACGACGAATGCACTGTTCGAGATCGGCTTCTTCGTTGTAGACCGGAATGACCACCTCGAGAGTGGCAGTGGCGTTCGAGCCGGGCCGCTGGCCTGCTGCTCGTGCGAGGGAATTCGTTGTCATGTGAACAACAATCGGGTGCGGAGCTGGACCAACCCTGCGACCACCCTGGCAATCGGCTGGGAGATGCGGCCGGGAGCGGAGCCTGCGGAGTGACCAATGTCCGGGAGCGGAGCCTGCGGAGTGACCAATGTCCGGGAGCGGAGCCTGCGGAGTGACCAATGGGTCGGAGCAGTAGGGCATCCTGTTCCCATGGCTTCCATTTTCAGCAAGATCATCGCCGGCGAGATTCCGGGACGTTTCGTCTGGCAGGACGATGACGTGGTTGCATTTCTGACGATCGCGCCGGTCACGCAGGGGCACACGCTGGTGGTGCCGCGCGAGGAGATCGACCAGTGGCAGGACGTCGACGGCGCCGCGTTCGCCAAGATCACGGCCGTCGCGCAGATCATCGGCCAGGCCGTCCGGACTGCATTCGACGCTCCCCGAGCCGGCCTGCTCATCGCCGGACTCGAGGTTCCGCACCTTCATCTGCACGTGTTCCCGGCGTACGACATGGGCAACTTCGACATCTCCGGTGCCGATCCGAATCCTTCCGCGGAGTCCCAGGACGAGGCCGCGGTGAAGCTGCGGACGGCGTTGCGCAATCTCGGACACGAGGCATACGTGCCGAACTGACGGCGCTCAGCGCAGAGGCGTCAACAAGCGTCGACGCGTCCGCAGCTGCATCGACACCTCGTCGGATCGCGTGTCGGGGTCGTACCCGGGCCCGATGTCGGTATCGATGTCGCGGGGCCCGGGTGCCACCCCGCATTCGGGGCAGATGCCGAGTTGCCCGAGGTCGGTTCCACAGTCCGCGTGCAGGAATCGTCGGCGCTTCCCTGCAGGTTTCGCAGTCTGTTCCTCACCCCAGTAGCTCAGGGCGAAGACGGCAGGCCACAGTCGTTCCAAGGCGGCCGTAGGTACGTAGTTCTCGCGTCCGCCCGCGGAGGCGCGAGATCGCCGTTCGAGCAGCCCCGCGTCGACGAGCGCGCCGAGTCGTTGGGCCAGCACGGCTTTGGAGATGTCGAGGTGGACCTGGAAATCGCCGAAGCGTCGGATTCCGAAGAAGCAATCACGCACGATGAGCAAAGTCCATCGCTCACCGACGAGCTCGAGTGCGCGGGCCAGGGAGCAGTCCTGACGGGCGTAGTCGATTCCGAGTGCCATGCCGCGATAGTACAGTCTGTTGACCGAACCGAGTTGGGCGTTTACAGTTCGATCACCAGACCAAAAGGACGAGCATGGCCGACGTTGCACCATCGCCCACCAGCACCACGAACAGCACTCGCGCGCTGAGCATCGCCGCGCTCGGCACCCTGCTGACTCTGATGGCGTTCACCGCACCGCTCGCGACCATCAACAGCACCGCGGCAGACCTGATGTCCGACGCCGCAGGACGCACCTGGATTCTCAGCTCCATGAGCATCGGCCTCGCCGCGGCCCTGCTCACCGCCGGTACCGTCGCCGACGACTTCGGCCGTCGCCGCACGTTCGCACTCGGTGCCGCAGTCCTGGCTGTCGGCGCGATCGCCTGCGCTGTATCGCCGAACACCCTGATCTTCGTGCTGGCGCGCATCCTGCAGGGCCTCGGCGGCGCGGCGGTACTCGCATCGAGCCTTGGCATCATCGCGCATACCCATCCGGCCGGGCCCGTGCGCGCCAAGGCCAGCGGCGTCTGGGGCGCGAGCGTCGGCGCGGGAATCGCCCTCGGCCCGTTACTGGCGGCCGCCCTGGATCGCTGGTCGAGTTGGCGCGAAGCCTACGTCGTTCTCGCACTCGCCACGCTCGCGCTGGCCGTCGCCGCGCACCTACTCGTCGAAGAATCCAGGTCCGACGCCCCGCGAGGCCTCGATCCGATCGGCGCGTTGCTGTTGGCGACGGGTATCGGTGCGCTGCTGGCCGCGTTGGTCGAGGGCAGGCAGGGCTGGATCGCCGTCACCCCGATCATCTTGTTCGTACTGGCCGCACTGTTGCTGGCCGCCTTCGTGATACTCGAATTGCGCAGTGCCGCAGCGATGCTGGATCTCATGCTGTTCAAGCACCCGCCATTTCTCGCCGCAACGGTTGCGGCCCTGGCCACCGGCGGCGGGATCATCGCGTTGATGTCGTACATGCCTGGCTTCGTGGGCACCGCGCTGGGGATCGACGCGCTCGGTGCCGCCCTGCTGCTGTTCGGGTGGTCGGCCACGTCCGTGGTCACCGCCCTGCTCGCCCGCAGGCTGCCCGCGTCGCTGAGTGGCCGAACGCAACTTGCCGTCGGCCTGGTGGGCGTTGCGATCGGCATGCTGATGCTCACGGGGTTGTCCGAGAACGCATCCTGGCCGCGACTGTTGCCAGGACTACTCGTGGCAGGCGTTGCGAGCGGAGTGCTCAACGCCGCGCTCGGCCGTGAGGCCGTGGCCAGCGTGCCGGCCGGACGCGGCGGAATGGGCAGCGGGGCCAACAACACCGCGCGCTACGTCGGATCCGCCATCGGTGTCACCGTCGTCGCTGTGGTCGCCGTTCCGGCCGGGAGTGGAGCCCGCGGAATGACCCAATCGATTAGCGACCACAGCGCGACTGCTCTGACCGAAGGCTGGAACACTGCAGCTTTGGTCACCGCGGCGATTTCCGTGGTCGGAGCCGTGGTCGTGGCGGCCTCACGCTCCCGGCGGTAGCGAGTACTCCTGCTCCGGCCTCCCGGTCGACCCGTAGCGCAGCTGCATGCGTAGTCGACCCTTGGACACCAGGGTTGCCAGATAACGCTGCGCAGTCGCACGTGAAATACCGATGGCCGCAGCAACTTCACCCGCAGACATCGGCTCGGCCGTCGTGCGCACCGCGTCGAGCACCAGATCACGGGTGACGGACTGCGAGGACGGCAACGGTGCCGCCGCGCGCGGACGCAACGCGTCGAGTCCGCTGTCGATGTCGGCCTGGCTCAGCTCGTCCGAACGGTCGAGGGCACCGCGGTACGCAAGGTACCCGGTAAGACGGTCGACCAACGCCGAACGCGGAAACGGCTTGATCAGATACGTCCAGGCACCGGCGGTCATCGCCGCACGAACCGTCTGCTGATCCGCCGCAGCGGAGAGCACCACTGCGTCGCACTCGAGTTCGCGCACCAGGTCGATTCCGGATCCGTCGGGCAGATAGACGTCGACCAGCGCCAGATCGAACGACTGCGTCGACGCCAACTCCCGAGCCTTGCCTATACTCGTCGCCACCGCGGCCACCTCGTAGTTGTCAAGCGAATTCACCAGTGCCGCATGCAGATCCGCGACCCGAAAATCGTCGTCCACGACCAGTACTCTCATTGCGACACCTCGTCGGTCAGTAGTGCATCCGGTATCGACGCGATGAACACTGCGCCTCCTCGGTCGTTCTCTTCGGTGATCTGACCACCGACATCGGCCAGCGTCACGTCGCCGCCGCGGGTGCGCGCGATCTGCCGGCTCAGCGCCAACCCCACTCCTCGGCCGCCCGGCGAGTCCTCCGTCGACTTGGTCGAGACGCCCTCCACGAACACCTGATCGAGTTCCAGATCCACCCCGTCGCCGGAGTCGACGACCACGATGTGCAGGGTCGAACCGTCCTGCACCAGTTCCACTTCCACTTCGGCCGGCCGCCTGACTCCCAGCCTGGCAGCATCGATCGCGTTGTCCACGAGATTGCCCAGCACAGTCGTCACGTCGACGGGAACGGAAACCTCTCCCCCGACCCAGGTGTTCTCGCCCAACACCATTCGGACCCCGCTCTCGCGGGCATGCGCGGCTTTCGCGGTCAGGAACGACCGCAGATAGGCGTCGGACACGGCATCGATACCCTCGACGGTTTCCGATCTCGGCCCCACTCCCAGTATTTCGTCGATGTACTGCGATGCTCGATCGGGGTGGCCCTCGTGCAGCAGTCCGCTGACCAGATGCATTCGGTTCGCGAACTCGTGGCGTTGGGCGCGCAGTACGGCCGACATCGACTGCACCGCGTCGAGCTGACGCGTCAGTGTCTCCACGTCGGTTCGGTCGCGCACGGTCAGCACCGTACCCAGATTACGATTGTCACGCAGCACTTTTCGTGCGGAGGCAATGACGACGACCTCGTCCACGGCGGCGAGCACCGGCTCGGCCGTCGGAGATCGGATTACCTCGAGCAATCTCGGGGTCAGACCGATGTCCTCGATGCGCATTCCCGGTTTGCCGTCGATCGAGAGCAACGTGCGCGCCTCGTCGTTGACGACCGTGACGACTCCGTCGGGATCGATGGCGACGACACCCTCACCGATCCCGTGCAGCACCGCCTCCTGTTCACGGACCAATTCGGCGAGCTCCTCCGGCTCGAGCCCCAGCGTCAGTCGTTTCCACCTGCGCGCCAACAGGGTCGAGCCGGCCAGCCCGAGCAACAGCACGGCGCCGGTCACCAACCCGCCGTTGACCAGATCCTTCACCAGCTCGGTGCGCACGGCCGTGGTCGAGATACCGACGCTCACTTCGCCGATCACCATGTCGGTCGAACCGAGTGCCAGCACAGGCACTTTCGCACGTACGGAGTCGCCGAGCGTGCCGCGCTCCTGTTCGACCACCTCGTTGCCCGCCAACGCACCCGAAGGATCGGTACTCACCCGCTGGCCCAGCACCGTCGGATCGGGGTGCGCCAACCGCAGGCCTCGATCATCGGTGATGACGACGAACAGGGCGTCGGTGCGAGTGCGGGCACCCTCGGCCGCGCGCTGCAACGCCCCACCCGCCAACACTCCTGCGGGCGCGGCATCGGTGCCTGCGGTGTCGACTGCCGAGAACTGCTCGACGAGCGAGCGCACCTCGGGGTCCGACGCCACCGTCCGGGCGACCGCGAGTGCACGCTCGCCGTACTCCTCGCTCGCCTGCCTGCCACTGCTGATCGCGAACACCCCGAACGCCACTGCCAGGGCCACCGCCACCAGCGCTGCCTGCAACAACAGCACCTGGGTCCTCAATCGCACCCACCCAGGCTATGCGCCGGGCGGGCTCGAGCACAATGCGCAAAAGGCTCTTTACGTTGCTTGCGCGGGTAGTGCGCACAACGGCGACCATGTGACGCCGGTTACGTAACTTCAGTCACAGACGCAGTCCAACCGGACCCACCTCACACATTCGAGAAGGAGTGCACGATGTTGGTGATACTCGGCTTCCTCATGGTAGCCGCCTTCATGTTCTTGATCCTGACCAAGAGAGCCACGCCCGTCGTCGCACTCACCCTCGTACCCGTCATCTTCGGTTTGCTGGCCGGCGCGGGGCTCGGCATCGGTGACATGATCACCGACGGCATCAAGTCGCTTGCCCCCACCGCGGCGCTGCTGTTCTTCGCCATCATCTTCTTCGGAATCATGATCGACGTCGGACTGTTCGACCCACTGGTACGCGGTATTCTGCGCCTGGTGCGCAACGACCCGATGAAACTCGTTGTCGGAACTGCCATTCTGGCCATGGTCGTCTCGCTCGACGGTGACGGCTCCACCACGTTCATCATCGTCACGTCCGCACTGCTGCCGCTCTATCTCAAACTCGGTGTCAGCCCGGTGATTCTGACGGTCGTCGCCGGTCTCGCCAACGGCACGATGAACATCATTCCGTGGGGCGGCCCGACGGTTCGCGCTGCTTCCGCTCTCGGCATCTCCCCGTCCGACGTCTTCGTTCCGATGGTTCCCTCGATGATCGTCGGCCTGATCATCGTGCTGCTCTTCGCCGTTCACCTGGGCATCATGGAACGCCGACGCATCGGCAAGCTGATCTACGAACCCGAACTGGTGGCCTCCGGTGGCGGCGGCAGTATCCGTAAGGGCGGCAAGGCAACCGGCGGAGCAAGCACCGGCGGATCGGGCGACGGCGAATCCGGCCAGTTCTTCGACGGCCTCGACCCCAATCGCGACACACTGCGCCCCAAGCTGCTGTGGTTCAACGCTGCGCTGACGGTCGTCCTCCTCGTCATCCTCGTCATGGACATCCTGCCCATCCCGGTGCTGTTCATGATCGCCGCCTCCATTGCCTTGACGGTCAACTTCCCCAAGGTCAAGGAGCAGGGCGACGCGATCGCACGGCACTCGTCCTCCATCGTCTCGGTGGTCGCCATGGTGCTCGCCGCGGCAATCCTCACCGGCGTCTTCCAGGGCACCGGCATGGTCGAGGCCATGGCCGAGTGGCTGCTCAACGTCATCCCGTCCGGCATGGGCCCGTACCTGGCCGTCATCACCGGCATCCTGAGCATCCCGCTGACGTTCTTCATGACCAACGACGCCTTCTACTTCGGTATCCTCCCGGTGTTGACCGAAACGGCGAGCAAGTACGGCATCGACCCGGTCGAGATGGCCCGTGCCTCGATCACCGGTCAGCCCGTCCACCTCCAGAGCCCGCTGGTTCCGGCCATCCTGCTGCTCGTCACCCTCGCCGGAGTGTCGCTGGCCGATCACCACAAGAAGGTCCTGTGGCGAGCGGTGGTCGTCTCCCTCGCGATGCTGGCCGTCGGCATCGTCCTCGGCCAGATCCCGTTCGGCTGATCCCCCACCCCACCTCGCGTAGGAGAAACCGTCATGACCGTTGGCGTACTGCACAACAATTCACCCGAGGGCCGCGCAGCACTGGCGGCCGCCGTTCGAGAAGCACGCATCCGAGAGACGGACCTCGTCGTCCTGCATGCGCTGTCGGGATCGGCCGAACCGTCCGCTGAGGCGGCCGAGACGCAGGCAGTGTCCACTTCGGTGGAGACCGCCCTGGCCGACATCGACCACGCCGACGCCGTCACCTGGACCGTGGCGGTGGGCAGGCCCGATCCCGACGCCGTCAACACGCTGCTGGCACTGGTCGAGGAGCAGAAGTCCGAGATCCTCGTCGTCGGGTCGCGCCACCGTTCGGCCGTCGGCAAATTCCTGATGGGACAGACGATTCAGCGTCTGCTGCTCGAGATCCCGGTCCCGGTTCTCCTCGTCAAGTCCGGAGTGTGAGTGTCTCCGACCGGGTGACAACAGTGTTGAGGCACAGCCTCCGATGGATCGGCCTCGCAGCCGTATCCGTCGGGGGCTGGGCCCTTTTCGCGGCGCTGGGGCTCACGGCACCGTCACTGTTCGCGGCTCTCGTCGTCGCCGTGATCTTCGCGCTCACCGGCCTCGGACCCGCGGCCGTCCCCCGTCCGATGTCGATGGCGGCGCAGGGGACCCTGGCGGTCACGATCGGGCTGATGCTCGACACCGAGACACTCGGTGCATTGGGCGAGAACTGGATCCCCGCCGTTCTCGTCGGCGCGGGGACGCTGATCGTCAGCGCCGGCTGTGGCGCTCTGCTGGCTCTGCATCGCGATGTCGACCCGGTCACCGGAGCTTTGTCTCTGATCGCCGGCGGCGCAACGGGTCTGGTGTCCATCGCCCGGGAGCTCGGCGGCGACGAGCGAATCGTTGCCGTGGTCCAGTATCTCCGCGTCGCACTCGTGGTGGTCACGATGCCGCTGATCGTCACTTTCGCCTTCCACACCGACACCGGCAGTGGGGCTGGGTCGACCGAGCAGCCCACAACGCCCTGGTATCTCGGTACGGCGTTTCTGCTCGGAGCCGTCGTCGTCGGAATCGTGCTCGCGCGTCTGATCAGACTCCCGGCACCGGCGACGCTCGGACCGCTGATCGTGGCGGGCGCGTGCGAACTGCTCGGCTGGCCGGTCGACATCTCGGTGCCCACGGTCCTGCTGCCGATCGCGTTCATCGTGATCGGATGGCAAGCTGGCCTTGCCTTCACCGTGAAGAGTCTGCGCGCCATCGGTCGTATCTTTCCGTGGGCGGCGCTGTTGGTTCTCTCGATCGGCCTGGTGTGTGCGCTGTTCGGTTGGGCGCTCTCCGCCATCACCGGGGTGAGCATGCTGACCGGCTACCTCGCCACCACACCCGGCGGGTTGGCCGCCGTGCTCGCGGTGTCTGCGACGACCGGATCGGACGTCACCTTCGTGGCCTGCGTGCAGGTGATTCGACTGGTGTCGATGCTCGTCGCCGCGCCGCTCGCCGCAGCCGCGTACACGAAGCTGGCCGAACGCACGAAAGCCAGGACGGCGAGCGAATCAACCGTCGGCGCGGGGTAATTCGACCCGGAAGGTCGCACCATGCCCCGGGACGCTCTGCACGCGCACCGTGCCGCGGTGAGCAGCCACCAGCGCCGCGACGATCGACAAGCCGAGCCCGCTGCCGCCGCTCTCCCTGGTCCGCGAGGAATCGGCTCGATAGAAGCGCTCGAAGACGTGCGCAGCCTCCTCCTCTCGCAAACCCGGTCCGGTGTCCTGCACCTCGAGCAGCACCGAAGACTGGGTGGTCCCGACACACACGGTGATCGACGCGGATTCGGGCGTGTGCCGAACCGCGTTTCCGACGAGGTTCGCGAGTACCTGCCGCAGCCGGGCATCGTCACCGACCACTTCGGGAATCCCCGGTCCTGCCAACACCTTCAGTGAGATGTCTCGCTGGGGCGAGACCGCCTTCGCGTCGTGCACGGCATCGGCGGCGATGGTGAGTAGATCGACTCGGCGTACTTCGAGAGGCCGCTGGGCATCGAGGCGCGCGAGCATCAGCAGGTCTTCGACGAGCAGGCCCATGCGCGCCGACTCGCCTTCGATACGCGTCATCAGCAAGGAGATATCGCTCATCGCGCCCTGTCGGTACAGCTCGGCGAACCCGCGAATCGTCGTCAACGGTGTTCGCAGTTCGTGGCTGGCATCGGCGACGAAGCGGCGCATCCGATCCTCGGACGCGCGCGCCGCCTCCTCCGAAGCCGCGGTTGCCGCGAAGGCCCGCTGAATCTGCGAGAGCATCCCGTTCAGAGCAGCCGACAACCTGCCCACCTCGGTCTTCTCACTCCATTCGGGGACCCGGCGATGCAGGTCCCCGGCAGCGATGGCCGCGGCAGTCGTCTCCACCTCACGCAACGGTCGCAGACTGCGCCGCACCACGAAGTAGGCGATCACGGCGAGGGCCAGCAACACCGCCGCGCCGATGTAGAACTGGAGCACCACAAGCCTGCTGACGGTCTGCTGGTTGGCGCTGAGCGACATTCCCACGGTGGTGGAGCCTTGGTTGTTGGTCACCGTGATCACCCGCCATTCCTTCGACGGGTCGCCCTCGGAACCGACGGTCTTCGGGACTGCCGACGGCGTGCCCGACAGATCCGGAACATCCTCTGCCACATCGTTGATCGGGCCACGGACAGTACCGTCGTTGGCCACCGAGCGAACGAAGAAGTTGGACGGCGGACGACCGGGGTTCGGCTCGTCCACAGGCGGGAGGGGGCGGGCGTCGGGTTGCGCCCACCCACGGGATGCCTCGATCAGTTGACTGTCCAGGCGACGCATCAGCGAGGTCTCGAGCGAGGAGGTCACTGCAACCCCTGACGCCAGCAGACCGAGCCCGACCAGGAGCAGCAGCGCTGCCACCAAGGTGAAACGCAGCGGCAGACTCCGAATCCGAGCTCGAACGCCCGTCACCGTGGCTGGCGCATGACGTAGCCGACTCCCCGCAGCGTGTGGATCAACCGGGTATCGCCCGTGTCGACCTTGCGACGCAGATACGACACGTACGACTCCACCACTCCCACCTCACCGCCGAAGTCGTAGTGCCACACGTGATCGAGAATGCGCGGCTTGCTCAACACGGTGCCCGCATTGACCATGAAGTACCGCAGCAACGTGAATTCGGTGGGCGAGAGCGAGACCGGCTCGCCCGCCTTCCACACCTCGTGAGTGTCGTCGTCGAGTTCGATGTCTGCGAACGCAACTCGTGACGGCTGCATGTCCTCGCTCTTGCCCGATCGGCGCAGGATGACCCTGAGCCGGGCCACCACCTCTTCGAGCGAGAACGGCTTGGTGACGTAGTCATCCGCACCGAGGGTCAGGCCGGTCACCTTGTCCTCCACCGAATCGCGAGCGGTCAGGAACAGCGCCGGCGCATCGATTCCGTCGGCGCGAAGCCGACGCAACAGTCCGAAGCCGTCCATGCCCGGCATCATCACGTCGAGTATCAAAGCCTCGGGCCTGAAGTTTCGAGCCTTGTCCAGCGCCTCGGGACCCGACGACGCCGTCGCCACCTCGAATCCTTGGAATCTGAGACTGACCGACAACAGCTCGACAATGGTCGGTTCGTCGTCGACTATCAGGACTCGGGCCTCGGGTGTCTCGCTCACGGTGACCATCATCGCGCGAGTGGCTGTCTGTCCGCTGCACTCTCGCTGTGAAGTTGCTGTGAGCCACCCCCACAGGGGCATGATGGCAGCGATGCTCGACGCGAAGACGGACGGCCGAATCAGGACGCGGCCTCCGGTGTCATCCATGCACGTATTCGCAACTCTGCTCGTGTCGGGCATCGTCTTCGGTGCCGACGTCGCCCGGTGGGTCGCCTCGTCCCCCGCGCTGGAGACCGGAGCGACGGTGTTCACCGGGATCTTCGTGCAGGCCACACCCTTCCTGGTGCTCGGTGTGCTGGTCAGCGGAGGCATCGCCGCGTTCGTCTCGCCCGGTGTACTGCAGAAGGTGGTGCCGAAGAACGCCGCCGCTGCTGTGGGAGTGAGCGGTCTCGCGGGAATGGCGTTGCCCGGTTGTGAGTGCGGTGCCGTTCCCGTCTCGCGGCGGCTGATGGATCAGGGCGTTCCGACGTCTGCAGCGCTGGCGTTTCTGCTGTCTGCACCGGCGATCAACCCCGTCGTCCTGGTCTCCACCGCAGTGGCCTTTCCCGGGGAACCGGCGATGGTTTTCGCGCGGTTCTTCGGATCGCTCGCCACCGCCCTGGTGATGGGATGGCTGTGGACCAAGTTCGGCAAGGCCGAGTGGATCACCGCTCGACTCGCTGATCGCGAGCACCGCCACGGAACCTCCACGTGGGAGACGTTCCGTGAGTCGGCGCGTGCGGACCTGCTCCAGGCCGGTTCCTTCCTCGTGTTCGGTGCCGCGGCCGCCGCACTGCTGCACCTGGTGGTTCCGGACTGGGTGTTCACTCATCTCGCCGGGCAGTTGCTGCTGTCGATCCTGGTGATGGCCGTCCTCGCAGTGATCCTGGCTCTGTGTTCGGAGGCCGATGCGTTCGTCGCCGCGAGCATGTCGATGCTGCCGCTGCTGCCACGGTTGGTCTTCCTGGTGGTCGGACCTGCCGTCGATGTGAAGCTGATGGCGATGCAGGCGGGCAGTTTCGGACGCGGGTTCGTCGCACGCTTCGCTCCCCTGACGTTCATCGTCGCAATTGTGTGCGCCTCGGTGAGCGGCTATGTGTTCCTGGGTGCGCGATGAAGCGCGAGGTGCAGAATCTACTGCTACTGATCCTCGGCGGAGCGATGGTCAAGATCTCGTGGGACGGCAGCTTTGTGCGATACGTCAAACCGTCGCTGCATCCGTATCTGCTGACCGCCGGGATGTTGATCGTCGCCCTGGCGATCGCGTCGATCGTTGCCGACATCCGCCGTGGTGGGCCCGGTGACGACGGACACGATCATGATTCGCGTCCGTACTGGCTGCTTGTGGTCCCGCTCGCGGTCATTCTGTTCGTCGCACCGCCCGCGCTGGGAGTCTCGGCAGTCGGCGATCGATCCGTCATCTCGTCGGCCGATCGTCAGAGGACAGCGTTTCCACCCCTGCCGGACGAGCCCGCGCCCGAGGTTCCGCTGCTCGATGTCGTACAACGCGCGGTCAGAGACACCGAAGGCAGCCTCGACGAACGGGAGATTCGCGTCACCGGATTCGCCGTCGCCACCGCGAACGGAGGCTCGCCGCGCGCCGACGGCACGAGAGAAGGCCTCGACCTCGCCCGCATTCTCATCATCTGTTGCGCGGCCGACGCCAGGTCCGTTCGCATCCACCTCGACGCAGGTAGCGCAGCTCTCGACGACATTCCGGACGGCACCTGGCTACAGATCTCGGGAACCGTGGACGCTGCCACGGCGACGGAGGACACCGCATTCACACCCACGATGACCGTGTCGACGGTCGAGCGAATCGAGGCACCGGCGAACACATACGAGTACTGAATCCTCTGAACCCGTGGCCACCGTCCAGCAAAATTGGTACGATCGTACAAGTCACTTCCGACAATCGGACGAGCGCACCGTACCCGAACAGCGACAAGACGGTGCAAGGAGTGATTTCTCATGGCTTGGCTCATTCTCGTCGTCTCCGGCGTCCTCGAAGCGATCTGGGCGACAGCGCTCGGTAAGTCCGAGGGCTTCACCAAACTCGGACCGTCCGTCGTCTTCGGCGTCGCGGTGGTGCTCAGCATGATCGGACTCGCGATCGCGATGCGATCGTTGCCCACCGGCACCGCCTACGCCGTCTGGGTGGGAATCGGTGCCACCCTCACCGTCACGTACGCCATGATCACCGGTGCCGAAACCGCCTCGCTGCTCAAGGTTGCGCTTCTGGTCGGCATCGTCGGATGCGTCGTGGGACTGAAGGTTCTTCACTGATTTTCCGAGCTACGAGCAGTTACAGTAAAACGATGAACTGGGTGTCAGCGATCACACTGCCCGCGCGCGCCGGAATTGCCATCGCCGAGCAGGCGATCGGCGTCGCGGAGGTCGCGCTGGCGACCACCAGGATGGCCTTGGCCACCGGTGCGTCCGGCACCGCAGGAGTGGCCTCGCTCGCCAACCCGCGCGGCGGCACGATGCAACTGCTCGCCCAGCTCGGCCAACTCACCTCCGACGACCGCGCCCTGGGTAATGCACTCAAGGAAGGCGGGCCGCTCGATCGCCTTCTCGCCCAGGGTGGCGTCGTCGATCGCCTCACGTCCGAGGACGGCACCCTCGAACGCCTGCTGTCCCCGGGCGGGCCGGTCGAGCGAATCCTGGCACCCGGCGGACCCTTGGACCGACTGCTCGCCGAGGACGGACCGCTCGAACGACTGCTCGCCGAGGGCGGTCTGCTGGACCGCATCACCGCCACCAACGGACCTCTCGAACGACTGACGGCCAAGGATGGCCCGCTCGAGGTGCTCACGCGTGAGGACGGCCTGATCGAACGCGCCATCGCCGAGGAGGGCATCCTCGAGACGCTGCTCGCCGAGGACGGAGCCATCGAAAGGTTGACGGCCAAGGGCGGTCCGCTCGATCAGTTGGTCAAACTCTCGGAGACGCTGACATCGGTGGCCCCGAACATCGAGCGGATGAGTATCTCGATCGACATCCTGCAGGATTCCGTGGAGATCCTCTCGGCCGCGGTTCACCCGCTGGGAGAGCTGGTCGGACGACTCCCGAGTCGCTGGCTCAAGAGCGGCAAGCAGTCGGTTCACGAGCTGCACTGACGCCCCCGGCCGATCCTCGAAGATCTCTGACTCCCGGGGTCTCGGCGTCGACTTTTTGTTAGCGCTCACACTGGTAAGCGGGGTTGCGGAAAATATTCTTTGACATTGCCGATGTTATCGCTCACACTTTCGTCTTGATGTGATGTGAGGCACACACGAGGCCTCCACCCACCACTTTCGAGATCTGATTTCACCGAGCAGGGAGAAACGATGAAGTTTCGACATCTACCCATGGCCGCGGCCGCGGTGGCACTGGCCATCACGATCACCGCATGCGGATCGAGCACCAAGACTGCAGACGTCGAGCCGGCCGACGCAGGGAGCACGGCAGGCGCGCTGATCGGCGTGACGATGCCGACGAAGTCCTCGGCTCGATGGATCGCCGACGGCGACAACCTCAAGAGCGCGCTCGAGGGCCAGGGCTACAAAGTCGATCTTCAGTACGCCGAGAACGACATTCCCACCCAGGTCAACCAGATCGAGAACCAGATCACCCAGGGCGCAAAGCTTCTCATCGTGGCCTCGGTGGACGGCACGGCCATCACCACGCAGTTGCAGGAAGCCAAGGACAACGGCATCGGCGTCATCGCGTACGACCGCCTCATTCGCAACTCCCCCAACGTCGACTACTACGCGACGTTCGACAACTACAAGGTCGGCGTCGACCAGGCCACGTCGCTTCTCGTCGGTCTCGGCCTGAAGAACGAGGACGGCTCCGACAAGGCCGACGCGCCTGCAGGCCCGCTGAACATCGAGGTCTTCGGCGGTTCCCCCGACGACAACAACGCCACGTTCTTCTTCGACGGTGCCATGGAAACCCTGAAGCCGTACCTGGACGACGGAACCCTGAAGATCGGCAGTGGCGAGTCCGATTTCGAGACCGCCGCAACACTGCGCTGGGACCCGGCCACCGCGCAGAAGCGCATGGAGGATCTGCTCACCAAGACGTACTCCTCGGGCCAGAAGGTTCAGGGCGTGCTCTCGCCGTACGACGGCCTGTCGATCGGAATCCTCTCCGCTCTCAAGAGCAACGGCTACGGGACGGCCGGTCAGCCGTACCCCATCGTCACCGGTCAGGACGCCGAAGTGCCGTCGGTGAAGTCCATCATCGCCGATGAGCAGTACTCCACGATCTACAAGGACACCCGGGAATTGGCCGCGGTCACGATCGCGATGGCTCAGGCCATGCTCGACGGTCAGACGCCGGAGACGAACAACACGACGGACTACGACAACGGCGAGAAGGTCGTTCCCGCGTACCTGCTGCAGCCCGAGATCGTCAACAAGGGCAACTACGAGCAGCTGCTGGTCGAGGGCGGCTACTACACCGACGATCAATTGAAGTGAGTTCTGCGATGACGAGCCAGATTCTGGAGATGCACGGCATCACCAAGACGTTTCCGGGCGTGAAGGCTCTCCAGAACGTCACGCTCACGGTGGAGCGCGGCGAGATTCACGCGATCTGCGGTGAGAACGGCGCGGGAAAGTCGACTCTCATGAAGGTGCTGTCGGGTGTGTATCCGCACGGAACCTTCGACGGCGAGATCGTGTTCGACGGTCAGCCGTGTGCGTTCTCCGATATCAGGAGTAGCGAATCCAAGGGCATCGTCATCATTCACCAGGAACTCGCGCTGAGTCCGCATCTGTCCATCGCCGAGAACATCTTTCTCGGCAACGAGCGGTCCAGGCACGGGTTCATCGACTGGAACCGCACCAACTCCGAGGCCGCAGCCCTACTGAACCGGGTAGGGCTGCGGGAGAACCCGGTCTCCGTCGTGGGCGATCTCGGCGTCGGCAAGCAGCAACTCGTCGAGATCGCGAAGGCACTGTCGAAAGACGTGACGCTGCTGATCCTCGACGAACCGACTGCGGCACTGAACGATTCGGACTCGTCTCATCTCCTCGACCTGCTACGCGGTCTGCGAGACGAGGGAATCACGTGCGTGATCATCTCGCACAAGCTCAACGAGATCGCGGCCATCGCAGACCGGACGACGATCATTCGCGACGGCCGAACCATCGAAACGTTGGACATGCGCAACTCGGAGGTCACCGAGGATCGCATCATCTCGCTGATGGTCGGCCGCGATCTCGAGCACCGGTTCCCGCCCCACGAATCCACTGTGGGAGAGGAAGTTCTGCGCATCGAGAACTGGACCGTGCACAGCCCCACCCAGCACGGCCGGACCGTCGTCGACGGGGCGAATCTGACGCTGCGCCGCGGTGAGATCGTCGGCCTGGCAGGGTTGATGGGTGCCGGACGAACCGAGTTGGCCATGAGTGTCTTCGGACGCAGTTACGGCATCGACATCTCGGGGCGTCTGTACAAGTACGGCAGGGAAATTCACGTCAAGTCCGTCAGCGACGCCATCCATCACGGGATCGCGTATGCGACCGAGGACCGAAAGCGCTACGGTCTCAACCTGATCGACGACATCAAGCGCAACATCTCCACTGCGGCGCTCGACAAACTGGTGACCGGCGGCTTCGTCGACGACAACCAGGAATACAAGGTCGCCGAAGGCTTCCGCAAGAGCATGAACATCAAGGCACCGAACGTCTCCGCCGTGGTCGGCAAGCTCTCCGGCGGCAATCAGCAGAAAGTCGTGCTGAGCAAGTGGATCTTCAGTGATCCCGATGTGCTCATTCTCGACGAACCGACACGAGGAATCGACGTCGGCGCAAAGTTCGAAATCTATTCGATCATCAACGGTCTCGCCGACGCGGGCAAGGCAGTTCTGGTGATCTCCTCCGAGCTACCGGAACTGCTCGGGCTGTGCGACCGGATCTACGCGCTGTCCGCAGGCCGGATCACCGGTGAGGTGACCCGCGAGGACGCGACACAGGAATCCCTCATGCACCTCATGACCCGTGGAACAGGAGTACTTCGATGAATCAGCTCATCACCGTCCGGGGGCTGCTCACGCGAAACCTCCGCCAGAGCGGGATCTTCATCGCGTTCGCGTTGATCATCCTGCTGTTCACCGTTCTCACCGGCGGTCAACTCCTGGTCCCGCAGAACATCAGCAACATGGTGGTGCAGAACTCGTACATTCTCATCCTGGCCATCGGCATGGTCGTGATCATCATCGCGGGCCACATCGACCTGTCCGTCGGATCGGTCGTCGCGGCAACCGGAGCGATCTCCGGTGTCCTCATGGTCCAGCAGAACGTGCCGTGGCCGCTCGCAGTGCTCATCACGCTGATCATCGGCGGTCTGATCGGAGCCTGGCAGGGTTATTGGGTTGCGTACTTCGGCATTCCGGCGTTCATCGTGACCCTGGCAGGCATGCTCATCTTCCGCGCAGTCACCCTCATCGTTCTCGGTAACCAGGGCATCGGACCGTTCCCCGGACCCGTACGAACCCTCGCGAACGGCTTCCTCCCCGGCTTCATGGGAAATGTGGGGCTCGGGCCGCTCGGTGGTGCGGACATCTTCACCTTGCTCGTCGCCGTTCTTGCCGTTGCCGGAATCATTTTCAGCCAGTGGCGTTCTCGGACAGGACGGCAGAAGTACGGGCAGACCGTCGACGCGGTGCCACTGTTTCTGACCAAGATGATTCTGGCCGGCGGACTGGTTCTCGCCATCGCCGTCCAGCTGGCGCGCTTCAAGAACCTGCCGTACGTGCTGATCCTTCTCGCCGTACTGGTGATGGGCTATTCCACGCTGGCAGGCCGGACGGTGTTCGGTCGGCACGTGTACGCCATCGGTGGAAACATCCACGCTGCGTCGCTGTCCGGCATCAAGGTCAAGCCGGTCACCTTCTGGATCTTCGTGAACATGGGCGTGCTGTCCGCACTCGCCGGAATCATCTTCGCCGGCCGCCTCAATCAGGCCGGACCCACCGCGGGAAACGGCTTCGAGCTCGATGCGATCGCAGCGGCCTTCATCGGCGGCGCAGCGGTGCAGGGCGGCGTAGGCCGTATCGTCGGCGCGCTCACCGGTGGGCTCATCATCGCCGTGATCAACAGCGGGATGTCGCTCATCGGTTCGCCCAGCGAACGCGTTCAGCTGGTCAAGGGCCTGGTACTCCTCGCCGCGGTGGCGTTCGACATCTGGACCAAGCGCCGAGCAGCAAGCGGTAAGGGCAACAAGGGCGACGAAGCCGCGCCTCCGAGCAGCTATCTGGGGGTGCCCGTGCCGGCCGAGATGTTCTCCGGTGCCGAGCCCGGCAAGCCTGCGCCCACCACGACCGGTTCGGCGGTGACCACACCCACGTAAACCACACAGTCGCGGGCACCGCAGGCCCGGGCATGCTGTGATTGTCTCCGACCAGGAAGGGAGGCTCGGACAAGATGACACCGACTCGCGGACCCGCCATGACCGATGTCGCCCGGCTCGCAGGCGTGTCCCATCAGACCGTCTCCCGCGTCATCAACGATCATCCCAACGTGACCGAAGCGACGAGAAGCAAAGTGGCTCGAGCGATCTCGGAACTCGGTTACCGGCCGAACACTGCTGCTCGCGCTCTGGTCACCGGCCGCAGCAAGACCATCGGAATCGTGGGAACCGGAAACGCTCTCTACGGTCCGGTGTCGACGCTCTACAGCGTCGAATACGCAGCCCGTCACGCCGGCTACTCCGTGGTGGTCGGTGTCCCCACCTCGTTCGACGAGTCGGCCATCATCACCTGTGTGCGCCGGTTGCAGAAGCAAGGTGTCGACGGCGTCGTCGTCATCGCGCCACTGCGAACCGACGGCGGCGACATCGCCGATCTGGCCGGGGAGCTGCCACTGGTCGCCGTCGAGGGTTCGCCTGCCGGTGATCTGGCCGTGGTCTCGGTGGACCAGATCGCCGGAGCCAGGGCCGCAACCGCACACTTGCTCTCGCTCGGACACAGCGCGGTGTGGCACGTTGCCGGCCCGCTGGGGTGGTACGAGGCCGGCGACCGCGTCACCGGATGGCGGATGGCCCATGAGGATGCCGGCATAGAACCACCCGCCACTCTCAGCGGCGACTGGACCGCGAAATCGGGATTCCGGGCCGGCAGTGAACTGGCCGGGAACGCCGACGTGACCGCAGTGTTCGCAGGCAACGACTCCATGGCACTCGGGGTGCTACGCGCACTGGACGTCCACGGCAGGCGAGTACCGGAGGACGTCAGCGTGGTCGGCTTCGACGATGTTCCCGACGCGGAATTCTTCTCGCCGCCCCTGACCACCATCCGCCAGGAATTCACCGACGTCGGCGTACGAAGCGTCGAAATTCTGCTCGACCAGATCGACACCGGAAACCGAAGCACCAGGCGTTCGAGCATCGAACCGAGCCTGGTGATCAGGTCCAGCACCGGTCCGCCGCGCACCTGACCCTCACATGCGCAGTTGGATCTCGACGAGGAGACGTGCGTCGGACTCGGTGAGATCGAGATCGAGAATCTGCTCGACGCGGCGAATGCGGTAGCGCAGGGTGTTCGGGTGAATGTGCAGTCGCCCGGCGGCAGCCCGAACGTCACCGAAGCACGCCAGGTAGGACTCGAGACTCTCGCGCATTCTGGAGTCGTTGGTGGCGTCGTATCGGTCGAGGGCGGCGATGCGAGGGTCTCGCAGCTGCTCGTGATTGGTGATCAGTTCCAGGATTTCGCCCAGCAACACCGAGGTTCTCGACTCCTCGAGCGTCGTGACCCGCACCTCGCCGGTGGTGCCGTCGAGCACCCGGTCCACCTCGAATCTGGCGACGGCCACCCCGTCGAGATCGGCAATCGGTGCGGCGACCGCGGCGCGCAGTGCCAGCGAGGTACGCGTCTCGATCCGCCCGACGGCATCGGCGGTCCACGCCGCGATCCCCGTGCCCGACGCCACCCCGGGAAAGAGCGCGTAGATTCTCTCACCGATGGTGGTGACCAACGAGTCTCGCCGAAAAGCGCTGGCATGCAGTCGGATGGACGGTGCCAATGCACTGATCTCGAATTCTCCGCAGGCCGCGAATCCGACGACCGCCGCGGATCCCGAGGTGGGTATCGACAGCGCCGACGCCAGCGACGGGACGTCGACACCGCCGCCCCTGGCCCCGAGCAGTCGCTGAATCTGCAGAGCTTCGTTGGTCGGGGCGTTCGCGATGCGGGTGATCAGTCGGGCCGCGACGGCCGAGGCACCACGCAGTACCGCGTCGGCGTCGGCGGCGAGCGGGGCGGAACCCTCCTGCACCCAGATCGTCCCGAGAGTCGTTGCGCTGCCTGATATTCGGCGTATACCGACGGCGAGCCGTCGGCGAATTCCCAGTTCGGTATCGGCCGGTACGTCGATCACGTCGTCGGTGCGGCGGAGTCGATCGAACACGCCTCGCTCGTGCAGTCTGCGCAGGTAGTCGGCCGGCCCTTCGCGTCCGAGGATCGATAGGGTCCGCAGTTCGTCGGCCGCGTCGTCGGATGCCGAGTAGGCCAACACATGTGAGCGCTCGTCCTCGATGCTCACCATGCCCTTCGTCAGCAACGCCACCGTCTGCGCGAGTTCGTAGAGGTCGGTGTCGGCTCCGAACAATCCGTCGTCGGGGCTCTGGGCACGGACCTGGTCGAGAACTCCGCGCATCATCGACAGCAACAGCTCCCACCGTGTCTGCTGGTGCACCGCGACCAATGCGATACCTGTCTCCCGCGCACCGTGGGACAGCGCCGTCGAAGCGGCCACTTTGGTCAGCACCGCGAGCGGTCGGTCTGCGGCCGGGCGCAACGCGAGATCGTCGAACCACCGCACCACATCAGCCTCGGTCACGCCCACGAGCAGTGTCAGATCGGAGGATGTTCCCGGAGGCAGCCGCAGGTCGTCGGCATCGAGCAGCGCGACGGACTCGACGGCCATGTCCGTTCCGGCCGGCGCGAGGACGAGTTCGACGACGGCGCTGTGCAGCGAGGTCAGCATCGAACGCAGCGACACTGTGTTGGCCATACGGACAAGTAAAACACGGAATCTTTGGCCGACGGGCTGATTGAACGACGTGCGGATCGGACTTCAATGAGCAGCACACACCGAAGACGAGGAGCAGCCATGGACGCCGTCACATCCGTCCCCACCCCCACCAACGAGCCGGTCAACACCTACGCCCCGGGTAGCCCGGAACGCGCCCGATTGCGCAGCCGTCTGAGCGAGCTCCGGACGTCGCCCGTGGAGATCAGTCAGGTCATCGGCGGAGTTCACCGACAGGCCGACGGCCCGCGCGAGAACGTCGTCGAACCGCACAAGCACTCGTCGATCATCGGCAGCTTCACCGGTGCCACCCACCAGGATGTGCACGACGCCATCGACGCTGCGACGGCAGCAGCCCCCGCGTGGCGCGATCTCCCCTTCGACGAGCGCGCCGCGGTGTTCCTGCGGGCCGCCGATCTGCTCTCCGGTCCGTGGCGCGAAAGAATCGCTGCTGCAACGATGCTCGGACAGTCCAAGTCGGCATACCAGGCGGAGATCGACGCACCCTGCGAGCTGATCGACTTCTGGCGGTTCAACGTCACGTTCGCCCGGCAGATCCTCGCCGAGCAGCCGGTCTCGGCACCGGGAGTGTGGAATCGCGTCGAATACCGTCCGCTGGAGGGCTTCGTCTACGCCATCACCCCGTTCAACTTCACCGCCATCGCAGGCAACCTCCCCACCGCGCCTGCCTTGATGGGCAACACCGTGCTGTGGAAGCCCTCACCCACCCAGGCCGTGGCCGCCTATCTGACGCTTCAGTTGCTCGAAGCCGCTGGCCTGCCACCGGGGGTGATCAACCTGGTTCTCGGCGACGGGCCGATGGTGTCCGAAGTGGCCCTTGCCGATCCGCGTCTGGCCGGAATCCATTTCACCGGGTCCACGGCGACCTTCCAGACGCTGTGGCGCGAGGTGGGCAACAACATCTCGAACTACCACTCGTACCCACGTCTCGTGGGCGAGACCGGCGGTAAGGATTTCATCGTCGCGCACAGCTCCGCCGATCCGGATGTGTTGACCACAGCCATGATTCGCGGCGCGTTCGACTTTCAGGGACAGAAGTGCTCGGCAGCGTCCCGGGCGTTCGTACCGAAATCACTGTGGGCTTCGATGGGCGATACGTTCATCGAGCAGGTCTCGGCGCTGAAGTACGGTGACGTGACCGACCTGTCCAACTACGGCGGAGCCGTCATCGACCGAAAGGCGTTCGACCGCAACGCCGCTGCTCTCGATCGCGCCAAGTCGGTCCCCAGCCTCACCATCTCTGCAGGCGGCACGTGCGACGACTCGGAGGGGTACTTCGTCTCCCCCACGGTGCTGCTCGGCGACGACCCCACCGACGAGGCCTTCACCACCGAGTACTTCGGCCCCATCCTCGCCGTGCACGTGTACGACGACGCCAAGCCCGACGCCTATGCCGACATTCTCCGCACCGTCGACTCCGGATCGAAGTACGCATTGACCGGAGCGGTCATCGCCACCGACCGCACTGCCGTCGAACAGGCCCATGCCGCATTGCGATTCGCGGCCGGCAACTTCTACGTCAACGACAAGCCGACCGGCGCGGTGGTGGGCCAGCAACCGTTCGGCGGAGCCCGCGCGTCGGGCACCAACGACAAGGCAGGGTCACCGCAGAACCTGCTGCGCTGGACCTCGGCTCGCACCGTGAAGGAAACGTTCGTCCCGCCGACCACTCACGGCTACCCGCATCAGGAAGGCGAGGGCACGCGATGACCACCCTGCTGAGCAATCCGCTGCGTCCGGCACTGCTGGCCGCAGCACGTTCACCGAAACTGCAGGCGACGGTGACACGTCTACGCGCCACCCGATCCCTCGTCGACCGCTTCGTTGCGGGGGATTCGGAGCCTGCTGCCGTCGCCGCAGTCGACGCTCTGCTGGCGTCGGGCCGTTTCGTCTCGGTGGACTACCTCGGCGAGGACACCACCGACCGAGGCCAGGCGAGGGCAACAGTGGACGCGTATCTATCACTGATACAACGCTTTTCGACGCGACAGGCCGATGCGACAGCGCTGGAGATCTCGCTCAAGCTGTCCGCGCTCGGCCAGGGAATCGATCGAACCCTTGCGCTGGAGAACGCACGGACGATCTGCGCTGCTGCCACTGCGGCCGGTGTGTGGGTGACGGTGGATGCCGAGGACCACACCACCACCGATTCGACCCTGTCGATCGTTCGCGAACTGCGCGTGAACTTTCCGGATCTGGGCACGGTGCTGCAGGCCTACCTGAGGCGAACCGAAGCGGACTGCTGTGAGTTGTCCGGGCCGCGATCTCGGATCCGACTGTGCAAAGGTGCGTACAACGAACCGTCGTCGGTGGCGTTTCAGGGAGCGCGGGAGGTGTCCGACTCGTACCTCCGGTGCCTGAAGATACTGATGGACGGTCGCGGTTACCCGATGGTGGCCTCACACGACCCGGAGATGATCGAGGCGGCGGACAGGTTGGCGTCGGCTGCAGGACGGTCGTCCGAGGAGTTCGAGTTCCAGATGCTGTACGGAATCCGCGATCCCGAGCAGCGCCGACTAGTGGGCGCCGGCCGCAACGTACGCGTGTACGTCCCGTACGGGTCGCAGTGGTACGGCTACTTCATGCGCAGACTGGCCGAGCGTCCGGCGAACCTGATGTTCTTCGCGCGGTCGGTGCTCTCGCGTACGTAGCGGGCACACGACAACTCGCTCACCGCGAAAGCGCGCGCGTTTGCCAGCTGCGCGCAGAATCGCGTCGTTTCTGAGGCGATTTCGCGTGCATTCGACGAATGCGCGCGCGTGTGCGGATCCCAGGAGTCGGCCGCCGACTTCCCTCCGCGTTGCCGCGTGGATTAGGTTCTGCGACATCGGGGCACCCTGGTTGCATGGCTAATTACAGAGTTATCGATCCGCATGGAACCGTCGTCGAGACCAAGGACATTTCCAGTTCCGAGGATGCGCACGCCTGGTTCAAGGACAGCAAAGCGGACAACGAGGAGTTGGGGTGGCGACTCGAGGTCGAGCACGACGGCGAGTGGGCGTTCTTCAGCGACTCCGAAGGAACGAAAGACTAGTTCGCCTGGGCTGAAACACTCTCGGACGATCCTGAGCCTCGGCGACGCCGTCGAGCAGGGTCGTCCGTTGTGGAAGCTGGGCGCAGAACGAACAGTGGGCAGCCCCGGTACTGGAGCTGCCCACCTCTTGTCGCGGCGATAATCGCCGGAGTTCTACCGGTCGTTCGAAGGACGAGCCGTCGGAATCGTGGACTCGAGGTCGGCGACCTGGATCAGACGTGAGACCGAGCGTCCTGCGACGATCGACCAAGATGCGCCGATGCCGGCCGTGTAGTCACGGACTGCATCGAAGACTGTGAGACCTGCGATGCCGAAGAATTCGACATTGGACAGATCGAGGGTGACATGCCTTTTGCTGGACACGCGGCTACAGACGAAATCGGAGTACATCGGCGCGCTGCGCATGTCGATGTCGCCGTGGACGGCGACGACGAGAGAGCCGTCGGGGCCGTCGTGCGCGGTGAAGATTGCTCCGGTTGCTGCGACGGACACGGACTTCTCCGCGACAGTCACCGGGGTGGTTCGAACTTTGTTGCCTGAAGATTCAACACTCATGGCAGATCCCATCGATCGGTCGAACTGAGGGGGAAACCGATTGACGCAGCGGGAGCAGAATGTTGCCTGACCCGGACGCCGACTTCGCTGCGTTTCCCCGTGACCGGCTGTTAGCTCAACCGCGGTCAACCTTACGGCACTCGCACGCTCAGAGTCCAGCATCGGCTCGAGCAAGCCGCCTACCAGCGGTTCGAACATCGCACCCAGGCGCGGCCCCTACGCGCGACGACTGTTTCCCAGGTCGGCATGGTGTTCTCGCATAGCTCCGATGAGCGCTTCGAACACCCGATGCGCGGCGGCGAGATCGGCGTCGGGAAGGTCGGCCAACGCGGTGCTCGTGCGCCTGCCGAGGGGGCCGAAGAACCCGCGAGCGACCTCCATCCCGTGCTCGTCGTATCGCAGAATGACCTTGCGTCGATCGGATGCGTCGGATTCGCGGCGGATATGACCGGAGGTGATCATGCGCTCGACGAGGTAGGTCATCGCCGCCGACGACAGCCCCAGCATCGTGCCCAGTTCCCCCGCCGTCAGCGGCGCACCCTCGACATCGGCGACCATGACGTGAAGAAGCGCACGAAAGTCGTTGGGCCGCAGACTGTGTAGAGCGCCGAATACTTGGCCGATCTGTTCGGAGACCGACGACAGCGCTCGTAGATCCGCGGAAATCGCGGATTCGAGGTGGTTTCGGTCGGCCATGTCGGTGGTGACTCCTTCGCTGCGGTCAACGTCAGACTACTGCCCGCAAGAGATTCAGTTGCTTAATATCTAAGTAAATGAGATTGTTTCACCGTGGACAGCACTCGAACCGAGAACAAGACCGTCTGGGACCGCGTCGCGGTTGCGGCCACCGGGCGCAGATCCGGCGCTCTGGCGGCGGCCATCGTCATCCTCGCGGTCGCCGTGATGGGCTTGGTCGGCAGCAACGATTCCGCCGACCAATCGCCGAACTCGTTGCCGACGTCGGCCGAGTCCTACCAGGTGGACGAGCTCCTCGCCCAGTTCCCGGACTCCGATACCGCACCCGTGATTCTGGTTCTGAGCCGCGCCGATGGCGGCGACCTGACACCGGCCGATATCGAGGGCGCAGCTGCCGCACAGAGCAGGCTCCTCGGCGTCGATCGCTCGGTGCCGGACGAGCCCGGCTCGCCCCCGATCGTCGCACCCGACGGCAAAGCTGCCATTGCGCTGGTCCAGATCGATGCCGAGCTGTCGGGCTTCACGCTCAACGAACTGATCACCGAACTGCGGTCCGCTGCGAGCGACGGCCTCTCACCCGATCTGAATGCTCAGGTCACCGGCGGACCCGCCTTCGGTGCCGACATCGCGAACTCGTTCTCCGGTGCCAACCTCACGCTTCTCGCCGTCACCGCACTGGTGGTGGCCGTCCTCCTCATCGTCACCTACCGATCACCCATCCTGTGGTTGGTACCGTTGATCGTCATCGGTTTCGCCGACCGATTCGCCACCACCGTCGGCACCGCGCTGGCCCAGGCCACCGGCCTCTCCTTCGACGGTTCGACCTCCGGAATCACCAGCGTGCTGGTGTTCGGTGCAGGCACGAATTACGCACTGCTGCTGATCTCTCGATACCGCGAGGAGCTGCGCCGCGAGTCCGATCATCGCCTCGCCCTGCACCGCGCTGTTCGCCAGGCCGGGCCCGCCATCCTCGCCAGCAACGCAACCGTCGTGCTGGCACTGCTGACCTTGCTCCTCGCGATGCTGCCGAGCACCCGCAGCCTGGGGGCGCTGGCCGCGGCCGGCCTCGTCGTCGCAGCAGTGTTCGTCCTGTTCGTACTGCCGCCTCTGCTGAAACTGTGCGGTCCGAAGCTGTTCTGGCCCTTCGTTCCCAAGGAATCGGACCGGGACACCACCACGGAAGGCGTCTGGCACTCGATCGCCGCAGGCGTTGCCCGACGTCCCGTGGCGACGGCCTCGGTCACGATCGTCGCGCTGCTGGCATGCTGCGCCGCACTGTTCGGGACTCAGATCGGACTCTCGCAAACCGAGCAGTTCCGCGTCACCGCCGAGTCCGTCGAGGGCTTCGACACTCTCTCCCAGCACTTCCCGGCCGGATCCGCCGATCCGGTGACGGTCCTTGCTCCCACCGCAGACATCGACGGAGTCATCAGCACCGCCCAGGGCATCGACGGAGTCGTCTCGGTCGATCGCGTCGCAGATTCCGACACCGGTCTCACCCGCCTCTCGGTTGTCACCGATGCGGCCCCCGCATCCGACGAGTCGTTCGCCGTCGTGCAGGACCTCCGCGCCGCGCTCACCGGCGTGGACCGCGCACTGGTAGGCGGCAGCGACGCCAAAGCACTCGACACCACCGACGCAGCGGCCCGCGATCGCCTCGTGGTCATTCCCGCGATCCTCGCGGTCGTGCTCGCCGTGCTCCTGGTACTGCTGCGCGCCCTCGTCGCACCCGTGATCTTGGTTGCCACAACGGTATTGAGCGCAGTGGCCGCGATCGGGATCGGCAGCTGGGTGAGCCTGCACGTCTTCGGATTCCCCGCCCTCGACGACAACACTCCGCTGTTCGCATTCCTGTTCCTGGTCGCGCTCGGCGTGGACTACACCATCTTCCTGGTCACTCGCACCCGCGAGGAGACGCCTCGGCACGGCACCAGATCTGCCATCGTGCGGGCCGTATCGGCTACCGGAGGTGTCATCACCAGCGCGGGAATCGTTCTGGCAGCCGTCTTCTGCGTGCTCGGCGTCCTACCGCTGATCACCCTCACCCAACTCGGAATCATCGTCGGACTCGGTATTCTGCTCGATACCTTCGTGGTACGGACCGTCGTGATTCCCGCCCTGTTCACCCTCATCGGCCCGGGGATCTGGTGGCCGAACAGGATCGACTCGAACAAGAACACAACCGCAACTCAAGGAGCGAATACATGAAGATCCGCAACGCATTCGGCCGCACCGCACTTGTCGGTGCCCTCGCCGCAGGCGCACTGCTGACCGCGGCCCCGGCTCAGGCGCAGCCGGTCGGCCCGCTGGGATCGGTCGGCCTCGAGCCACTGGCTCCGATCCCGACACTCGACGTCGAGCGTTACCTGGGCACCTGGAACCAGGTTGCCGCGGTGCCGCAGCCGTTCAACCTGATCTGTGCCCGCGACACCCAGGCGAACTACCAGATGATCGACGAATCCAACATCCGCGTCGAGAACACCTGCACTACCTGGACAGGCCAGGAAAACCGCATCGTCGGCAACGCCCGAGTCAACGACACCACCACGAATGCCCAACTGCACGTGAGCTTCCCGGGCGTCCCCACGCAGGAGAGCCAGGAGGGGCCGACCAACTACATCGTGGCCTACATCGCCGACGACTACTCGTGGGCGTTCGTCGGAAGCCCCACCCGCACGTCCGGATTCGTGCTCAAGCGCACGCCCGACGTCAGCGTCGAGCAGTTCCGCGAGATCCGCAGCGTCGTCGAATCGCTGGGTTACGACTCGAACTTCATCACCACGACGCCCACCCCGGGCGGCGCGACGACGATTCAGCAGCTCTCGACGGTGTAAATGCGGCGGAGCCGCAGTGGTGCGGTCAAGTGCCCCAGGGGGGACTCAATCGCACCACTGCGCGGAGCGCACTCAGCTCGCGGACAGGATCGAGATCGCGAATATCAAGCTGTCTCCCGGCTCGATTCCGGCCGCCGGATTGCCGCTCGCGTATCCGTCGGCCGAGGTGACCGCCACGGCGACGGTCGAGCCGACAGTCTGTCCGGCGATGGCCTTCTGGAAGCCCGCGACGACTCCGTCGAGTGGGAACTCGACGGGCGCGCCCCGCTCGAAGCTACTGTCGAAGGTTTCCCCGGTGCGTCCGTTGACGCCCATGTAGCAGACCGACACCTCGGCGTCGGCTGCGATGACCGGCCCGTCCCCCGCTGTCAGAGTCTCGACCTGCGTCTCGGCGACGCTGAACGGGGCGTCGACGGTGACCGAGGGCGCGGCTGCGTCGGTGGACCCGACGACGGCGATGCTGCCGGAGTCCCCGTCCAGCGTCCATGCGGGGGTCGCTGCGGCGTCGGGTGTCGCCGTGGGGCAGGTGTTCGAGGCGGCCGGGGCACCGGCGCCGGAAGAAGCCGAGGACGTGGAGGTCGCCGGGGACGAGGTGTCCGAGTCCGAGCTGCAGGCACCCGTCAGCAGGACGAGCGAGACGGAGGCGGCCAGGAACACGGTGCGGGTGTAGGAGTGATTCACCGCGCCCACGCTACAAGTACCGCCCCCGATGCCCGTCACACTGCGGCGCGGAGTACTTCTGCGGCCGGGGTGGATGCTCGACCGATCAGGGCCTGCAGGTCTCCGGAGTGGGTGTCGAGCTCGCCGCGAGCGATTCCTGCGTCCGCGCTGGCCAACATGGTTGCCACGAAGTCGGGCAGTCCTGCGCCCTGGAGAATTGCGGCGTACTCGGACTCGGTGACGTCCGTGTAGACGATCGACGTGCCGGAGATCTCGCTGATGACGGCCGCGAGCTCGGCGTAGGTGAGGCGTTCGCCGCCGCCGAGCTCGTAGATCTTTCCGCCTTGATCGTCGAGTGTCAGCACGGCGGCGGCCGCGGCGGCGAAGTCGACGCGAGACGCGGCGGCGAGCTTGCCGTTACCCGCCGCACCGAGGAGCACTCCGCCCTCGATGGTCTGCGCGAGCGAGCCGAGGTAGTTCTCCCAGTACCAGCCGTTGCGCAGGAATACCGCGGGAATGCTGGACGCGGCGAGGCGTTCCTCGGTGGCCTTGTGCTCGGGCGCGAGGCTCACTCCCGACGTGTCGGCGGCGAGCAAGCTGGTGTACGCGATGAGGCCCACACCGGCGGCCTCCGCTGCCTCGATCACGTTGGTGTGCTGCGCAATTCGCTGCCCTACCTCGGAACCCGAGACGAGCAGCAGCTTGTCGACGCCCGCGAGAGCTGCCGTCATCGCGGCGGAATCGGAGTAGTCGGCGACCCGAACCACGACGCCGCGTTCGGCCAGCGGCGAGGCCTTGTCTGCGTTTCGGACGACCGCCACGATGTCGGCGGGTGCGACGCCACGCTCGATGAGTGCGTCGACGACGAGTCCGCCGAGGTTGCCCGTTGCTCCGGTTACCGCTGTGGTCATGATCGAACTCCTGAGGTTGAGGTTTCAAGTACACGCTCAGTATGCACTTACTTTTCATACAGTGCAACCTCTCAAGTCACCACTCACTTTTTCACATGCGCTAGCATGGCGATATGCCAAAGCCAGCAGAATCACTCGAAGCGTCCGTCTTCGCGCGTGACTGTGCGTCGAGGCAGACATTGCAGAACGCCACCAGCAGGTGGGGTGTGCTCGCGCTCGCTGCACTCACCGAGGGCGATTACCGATTCAACGCGTTGCGCCGACGTGTCGACGGCGTCAGCGAACGGATGCTCTCGCAGACCCTGCAGACCCTCGAGCGAGACGGGCTCGTGGTTCGCACCGTGCAGGGGACCATCCCGCCGAAGGTGGAGTACAGCCTCACCCCGATGGGACGCGATGTCGGTACCCGATTGAGCGATCTCATCGAACTCATCGAGGGCAACATGCCTGCCGTCCTCGAATCACGCGCCGAACACGACGCCCGCTGATCGGCTGGGTTCAGGCTGGAGGCGTCACCAGGCACCACTCGTTGCCCTCGGGGTCGAGGAGAACCTCAAAGGTTCCCGCCGCATCGGAGTGTCGGTCGCCGAGCACCCTCGCGCCGAGTGCCACTGCCTGGCCGACGGCATGGTCGATATTCGAGACAGCGACGTCGAGGTGGAGTCGGTTCTTGCCCGACTTGCCCTCCGGGACTCGCTGAAACGCCAGCCGAGTGAACTCGGGGACGTCGACGAAATGCCACGAGTCGTCGCGCACCCTCGGCTCTCCGCCGAGCACCCCGGCCCAGAATTTCGCCAGCAGTGCCGGCTCCGCACAGTCGAAAACGACCTCGTCCATCCGTCCGATCATGGCCTCATCGTAGGGACCGACGACGTCACCCGATTGCGTTATCGCAGCGTTACTTTACCGAGACGTTTTCGAGATCCTGATGAACCCGCGCCGCGTTCGGACCCGTCGAGACTCGACGCCAGGACGTGGGGGTCGTGCGCGACATCGGCCCGGCGACCGACACGCTCGGCACACCGGTGCCGACGCACTGATCTGGGGAGGCATCGACCATGTTCCACACCAAGAGGATTGTCGGCGGAGCAGCAGCATTCGGATTCGCGTGTGCGTTCGCGGTACTGGTACCCGGAACTGCATCCGCAGCACCGGTCGCCTGCACCACCGCACCCGGAGGGGCCGATATCGCTGCGCTCATCGGAGGATCGCAGTGCGACAGCTCCGCAGACGTCGCGAGTGCGGCGGCCGGCCTCGGCCTCGAGGGGTGGGGTTCGGCCGAGGCAATGAACAACGCAGCAGCCCTGGCACTCGGACTGAACGGTGGAACTGCGGTCAGCACCGGCAGTTTCGGTGGTGCGCCTGCAGCGATCGCCTTCGGCCCCGGTGCCGTCGCACAGAACACTGCAGCCGGCCTCGGGCTCTCCATCGCGGTGGCAGCACCAGGCTCCACCATCACCCTCACCCCGACCGGCGCGGTGTGCGACGGTGCCGGAATTGCCGGCAGCTTCACCACGCTGCAGGGCTGCATCGGCTGACGTGCGCCACAGGGGGGGCTCCGCGGAACGGGGTGAGCCGAGTGAGCGATATGCATGTCATCGAACGCCGCGTGATCTACAGTCTCAATGACCTACAGTCTCGGTCACCCACAGTCTCGGAACGCGAGCCGGCAACGGCACGCTGAACAAGGAGTTCGACGGCAATGATGTCCTACCTGCTCTACGACGTTCTGCTCCCCCAACTCGGCCACGACGTCGCGTCGTACTGGGCACACCTGCTGGTTGTCGCCCCAGTCTGAGTTCTACGACCGGACACGACAAAGGCATCCCCGCTCGGCCACGCAGGCCGGGCGGGGATGCCTCGTTCGAAACCGGAATCGACTCAGACGGGTTGGGGCAACAGCCGGGTCAGCACATCGGACAGTGTCACGACGCCGACGCTGCGCGCCGGATCGTCGGTCGCTGCCGAACCGTCGACCACCAGTGCCAGGTGATGCCGGGTCTCGCGCATCGACTGCAGGGCAACGTAAACCGGCGTCGTCGCCTCCAGCGTGTACGCCGGACGCGTGATCTCGGCGAGGGTCTGCGGCGCGGTCAACGTATCGCGCACGTGCACCACGCCCTTGACCACGTCCGCGTCACTGACCAGGATCCGCAGATGCCCCGAGCGACGCGAGGCCTCGCGCACGTCGTCGATGGTCGCCGTCGACGGTACCGACGTGGGCTTGCCGAACTGGCGCACCAGGTCGCCGACGGTCAGTTCCTGCAGTTCGAGCGCACTCGAGATCTGCGCCTGGTAGCTGGCGTCCAGAGCACCGACGTTCACCGAATGCTCCACCAGCTGACGCAGATCGTCCGCGTTCTGGCCCGTACCCACGGTGTCGGCCGGCTCGACGCCGACCCGCCGCAAGCACCAGTTCGCCATGTTGTTCAGCGCCGTCAGCACCGGACGGGTGAGAAACATGAACGCGCGCATCGGGATCGCGAGCATCGTCGCGGACTTCTCCGGATGGGCGATGGCCCAGGACTTCGGAGCCATCTCACCGACCACCAGGTGCAGGAAGGTGACGATGATCAGCGCGAGCACAAAACCGAGGACGTCGGCGAACCAGTACGGCAGGCCACCGCTCTCGAACAGCGGTGTGAGCCAGTAGTGCACGGCCGGTTTGGTCGTTGCACCGAGGCCGAGGGTGCAGACGGTGATGCCGAGTTGCGAGCCGGCGAGCAGGACTGTCAGCTCGGACGAGCTGCGCAGAGCTGCACGCGCGGAGCGTGAATTGGGAGCGGCGTCTTCGAGCCGATGCCGCTTGGCGGCCAACAGCGCGAACTCGACGGCCACGAAGAAGGCGCTGGCAGCGATGAGGCCGATCGTGACGGCCAGGAAAACCCAGATGTTGCTCATCGGTGCACACTTTCCTTCGTCTCGGCCGACTCGTCGTCGTGCTCGGGGTCACGCTCGCCGAGTGTCAGGGTCAGCAGGGACGGGACGTGACTGTCGATCTCCTCGATCTCGAGAATCACGAAGCGAACGGGACTCTCCTCGTCGTTCGCCAGATCGGCGTTGTCCGGTGGTAGGTCCACTTCGATCCGTTCCCCGACGTCGGGGAGAGATCCGTTGTGCGCGATGGCAAAACCGGCAATGGTCTCGTAATCGCCCTCGGGCAGATCGATACCGATAGCGCGTTCGACCTCGTCGACGTGCACCTCACCGGCCATGGTCCAGCTGCCGTCGTCGGCACTGACCGGGCTCGGATCGGACAGGTCGTCGTCGTGCTCGTCGGTGATCTCGCCGACCAGTTCCTCGGCCAGGTCCTCGATCGTGATGACGCCGGTCAGACCGCCGTATTCGTCGATGACACAAGCCAATTGGTTCTTCGTCGAGCGCAACTCGCGCATCGCATCGGGCAGAGTCTGGATCTCCGGGAGGATCAGCGCGTCACGCGTGAGCTCGGAGATCGGTGTGGAACTCGGCACCGTCGCAGACAGGACGTCCGCGAGATGCACGACGCCGACGATGCCGTCGTCCTCGTCGAGCACCGGGTACCGAGAGTGCTCCTGACCCATCAGGGCCGCGACCTCGGCGAGGGTGTCGGTGTCTCGAACCGTGGCCGAACGCGAGCGCGGAATCATCGCGTGTTCGACCGTGCGAGTAGGGAAGTCGAGGATACGGTCGAGCAGCGTAGACAGCTCGTCGGGCAGATCGCCTGTCTCGCGTGAGTCCGAGACGATATGCTCGAGGTCGCGCAGGCTGGCCGAATGCTCCACGTCGTGCACCGGCTCGATCTTGAGCGCCTTGAGCAACAGGTTCGACGACTGGTCGAAGATGGTGATCAACCAGCCGAAAAGCTTGAGGTAGATGGTTGTCGACAGTGAGAGCCATCGAGCCACCGGCTCGGGGCGGGCGATGGCGAAGTTCTTCGGGAACAGTTCACCGAAGAGCATCTGCACGAACGTCGCGAACGTGATCGCCAGAACGGCACCCAGGCCGACACCGACGGCCGTCGGAACTCCGACGCCGCCCAGTATCGCGCCGAAGGACTGACCGATCAGCGGTTCGGCGACGTAGCCGACGAGCAGACCGGTGACCGTGATGCCCAGCTGGGCACCGGACAGCATGAACGACGTGCGCTTGGTGACGGTCAATGTGCGAGCTGCGACGGCATCACCGGCCTCGGCGCGAGCCTTGAGCCGGGACCGGTCGACGGTCATGTACGCAAATTCCTGAGCTACGAAGTAGCCGGTCGCGACGGTGATGAGGAAAACGACGAGCAGGCCGAGCAAGAGAGTGAGCAGAACGCTCATTCGCCGGACACCGCCTCGCACGTAGTAGCTGTGGTGCGGGGAGCCGTGTCCGGCCCGGGTTTATCGCTGTCCATGTTTCCTCTGAGTTGTGTGATGTGAACTTTGTCCGATACTACCGGGTCAGGGCGCTTTGACGACCAGGACGGGGACCGGGCAGTCGAGCAGCACTCGCTGCACGGTGCTGCCCATCAAGAACTTGCCGACCGCGGAACGACGCTTGGAACCGATGACGACCATTGCCGCACCGACGTCCGCGACGAGGTCGACCAGAGCGCCGGCCGGGTCGCCGCCGTCGGGCTCGACGCGCACGGTGGTCGCGATCCCCGGCAGCGTTCGCTCGACCTCGGCCTGCGCTGAGCTGCGGTCGTCCGCGGACACCGAATCTCGGTCCACCACGGACAACACGATCAACGGGGCCTGACGCAGCTCGGCCTCGGCGGCACCGCGGCGCAACGCTTCCTGCCCCTCCGGTGTGTTGCTCATCGCTACTGCCACTGCGCTCGCTACCGACACGTTCTCTCCCGTTGCTCGTTGCTCGTATCCACCGAGGATCACCCTCGGAGAGTTGTGAACTGGACTAATCAGACAAACTGTATCTAACCTGACGCTGTGACACACCACACGAAAGGTCTCTGATGGCGATATCGCCCACACTGCTACGAACGGCCGGAGCCCTGGTGGTGGTGGGAGCAGTCACCGTCGCCGGAATCGATGCCGCTCGCAGTGCCAGCGGCTCCGATGCCCGAGCCAAACTGACGCTGATCGCACCTGCTGCCGCAGGCGGCGGCTGGGATCTCGTCGCCCGTGAATCGCAGCAGGCGCTGCGCAGCGACGGCATCGTCAACAACGCCCAGGTCGTCAACGTTCCCGGTGCAGGCGGCACCATCGGCCTGAGCCAACTCGAGAACCTCAGTGGGCAGCCCACCACCGTCATGATCACCGGCACCGTCATGCTCGGCGGTATCGCGATCAACAACTCCGAGACCACCCTTGCCGACACCGTCCCGATCGCCAAACTCGCCGAGGACTTCGAAGTGTTCGTCGTCCCGAAGGACTCGCCGATCCAGAACCTCGAGGACATGATCGAGGCCTGGCGCGCCAACCCCGGAGGCCTTCCGATCGGCGGCGGTTCACTCGGCGGCATCGACCACATCGTGGCGGGCCAGTTGGCACAGGAAGCCGACATCGACCCGGCCGCAATCAATTACATCGCTTACTCCGGCGGCGGCGAGGTACTGACGTCGCTGCTGTCGAACACCGTCGGCGTCGCGGTCAGTGGGTTCAACGACTTCCGCGACCAGATAGAGGCAGGCAACGTGCGTGCACTCGCAGTGGCCGCTCCCGAACCGCTCGAGGGATTCGACGTGGACACGTTCATCGAACAGGGTTACAACGTCGACCTCGTCAACTGGCGCGGAATCGTTGCGCCCCCGGGAATCTCGGACGAGGACCGCCAAACGCTCGTCGATATCGTCACCGAGATGGTCGAGACCGAACAGTGGGCCACGGCCGTCGAACGCAACCGCTGGAAGGAATCGGTTCTGACCGGAGACGAATTCGGAGAGTTCCTCGACGTCGAGCAGACACGTATCACCGGAATTCTCGAGGAGTTGGGGCTGGTATGACAACGACGACTACCGACACGGACACATCCCGGTCGTTCTGGACGGGCCGCAGTGGACTGATCGTTCCGGCGCTTCTCGTCGCACTCGGAGCCTTCCTGGTCTACGGAACCGTCACGATGCAGGTTCCACCCACCGCCACATCACCTGGCCCGCAGGTCTTTCCGGCCATCGTCGCAGGAGGCTGCTTCGTCGTCGCGCTGCTGGTCACCGTTCAGCTGTTGATCAAGCCCGACGTCGTCGACCGCGGTGTCGACGCCGACGGAGTGCCGCACACCGGCACCGTCAGCAACTGGCGCACCCTGTCGATCACCGTCGGATCGGTGGCCGTGTTCATCGCCCTTCTCGACCCGCTCGGCTGGGTTCTCGCCGGAGCGCTGCTGTTCTGGGGCGTCTCGGTCGGATTGGGTGGTCGCCGTTACGTGTTCGACGCGGCCGTCGCACTACTGGTCTCGAGCGCGGTTCAGATTGCATTCTCCGCGGGCCTCGGCCTGACCCTGCCCGGCGGCGTCCTCGCCCAGATTTTCTGACGGAGCTGACTCTACGATGGATTCATTGAGCAATCTGATCGACGGGTTCGGCACCGCGCTGACTCCCATGAACCTGGTGTGGGTGTTCGTCGGTGCGCTACTCGGTACTGCCGTCGGCGTCCTACCCGGTCTCGGCTCTGCCATGGCGGTGGCGCTGTTGCTGCCCGTCACGTTCACCCTCGACCCCACCGCCGCGCTGATCATGTTCGCCGGAGTGTATTTCGGTGGTCTGTTCGGTGATTCGATCTCCGGCATCCTGATGAACACTCCCGGCAACAGCACCGCAATCGCCGGGACGTTCGAGGGGCACCGGATGGCCAAGAACGGCCGGGCCCCACAGGCTTTGGCCACGTCGGCCATCGGCGCGTTCATCGGCGGCATCATTGCCACGACCCTGGTGGTGTTCTTCGCTCCTACTCTCGCGTCGTTGGCGACCAACTTCGGTCCGGCCGAATACCTGGCCCTCGCGGTGTTCGCGTTCATCGCCACCTCGGCCGTGGTCTCGGACTCGGCCCTCAAAGGTTTGACCGCGCTGCTGATCGGCCTCACCCTGGCCGTGATCGGTATCGACGGTCCCTCGGGCGCTTCGCGATTCACCTTCGAGGTTCCTGCCCTGTTCGACGGCATTCACATCGTGGTCATCACCGTCGCGATGCTCGCTCTCGGTGAGGTCATCCACATCGCTTCGAAGATCGGCCGGCCCGAGGACCGGACCCTGATCAAATCCGAGGGACGCCCCTGGCTCAGCAAAGCCGAATTCCGCGAAGCACTACCGGCTTGGATGCGCGGCACGGCATTCGGTGTGCCGTTCGGTGTGATCCCCGCGGGCGGTGCCGAAGTACCCAGCTTCCTGGCCTACGGCACCGAGCGCAGACTCGATCGCAAGCGCGCGAAGCCGATGTTCGGCAAGGGTGCCATTCGCGGCGTCGCCGGACCGGAGGCGGCCGGAAACTCCACCGCCGGCACGGCTATGGGCGCGCTGCTTGCTCTGGGTCTGCCGACGTCGGCGACGGCGGCCATCATGTTGGCCGCCTTCCAGCAGTACGGCATGCAGCCCGGACCACTGCTGTTCGAGCGCAGCGGCGACATCGTGTGGGCCCTACTGGCCAGCCTGTTCGTGGCGATGATCGTGCTGCTGATCCTCAACCTGCCGTTCGCACCGTTGTGGGCGCAGCTGCTCAAGATCCCGAAGAACTACCTCTACGCCGGCATCTCGGTGTTCGCCGCCCTCGGTGTGTACGCATCGAGTGCCTCGATCGTGGATCTGATCTTCATGCTCGGGCTCGGCATCGTCGGATTCATGATGCGCCGTTACGACATTCCGTTGGCACCGGTGTTGATCGCGGTGATCCTCGGCCCGCTCGCCGAGGAATCGCTCCGACGCGCACTGGCCGTCAGCGAAGGCGATCCGTCGATTTTGGTCGGCAGCGCGATCACCATCGTGCTGTACGCACTGATGATCATCGCTGTGGTGTTCTCGATCGTCAGCAAGGTCCGCGCCCGCAAGACCGCTGACTTCTGAGTGCGCTCCGCGCAGTGGTGTGCTCAAGTGCCCCAGAGGGCACTTGAGCACACCACTGCCGCAGGCACTCGTCAGTGCTGCAACGCCGGGTAATCCGTGTAGCCCTTGGCACCCTCGGTGTAGAAGGTGCTCTGATCGGGCTCGTTCAGCGGCAGATCCTCGCGCCAGCGGTAGGCGAGGTCCGGGTTCGCGATCGCCGGTCGCCCGACGACGACGGCGTCGCCGATACCGTCCTCCATCAGCGAGAGTGCCTCGTCACGACTGGTGATCTCACCGAAGCCACTATTGACGAGTACTGCGCCACCGAATCCCTGCCGCAGATCCTGAACGAGCTCGCCCGCCGGATCCTTGTGCAGCACGCTGAGATAGGCCAACCCCAGCGGTGCGAGCCGCTCGACCAGGGCACGGTAGGTGGCACGCACGTCGTCGGAATCCGTCTCGAGCGCATCCTGGATGTTGTGCTCTGGTGAGATGCGGATTCCCACCTTGCCCGCTCCGAGCGCGTCGGCCACTGCTTCGACCACCTCGGCTACGAAGCGTGCCCGGTTCTCGGGCGAGCCGCCGTACGCGTCTTCGCGCTGATTGGAGGCGGGCGAGAGGAACTCGTGCAGCAAATACCCGTTGGCACCGTGGACCTCGACGCCGTCCATCCCAGCCGCGATCGCATTCTTCGACGCCTGCACGAAATCTGCGATCACCGAGGGCAATTCGTCTTCACGTAGCGCACGAGGGGTGGGGTACGGCTTCTTGCCCTCGTACGTGCGGGTCTCGCCGTCGATGGCAATGGCACTGGGTCCGACGACCTCGTGGCCACCCGTCGTCGCCTCGTGGGTCACCCGACCGGCATGCATCACCTGAGCGACGATCAGTCCGCCGTCGGCGTGCACCGCGTCGGCGACGTTGCGCCAACCCTCGATCTGCTCGTCCGTCACCAGACCGGGCTGACCTGGGAAGCCCTGGCCCGCGTGGCTCGGGTAGGTGCCTTCACTGACGATGAGACCGAGGGATGCACGTTGCTTGTAGTGCTCGACCACCAGCGGGCCCGGCACGCCGTCCTTTCCGGAACGCACCCGCGTGAGCGGAGCCATCACCAACCGGTTGTCGAGCTTCAGGTCGCCGAGCGCCAACGGGGAAAACAACTTCATGGATCTCTCTCCTCACGAGTGCGTGCACAGTCTTCGCCACTGCTCACTCGAACGATCGAGATCCACGACGCTATTCCGGTCCGAGACATTGCTCACCCCGGAAACAACAGTGGTGGGGGGGGGGGGGGGGGGGGGGGGGGGGGGGGGGCCGCGCGGGTCTTGGGGGTGGAGGCCGCCGGGCGGGGCGCCGAGGCCGGGCCGCGGCGGCCGGGCGCCGG
>NZ_JAWLSB010000005.1:0-226332 GCF_033142445.1 Rhodococcus sp. IEGM 1330 | reverse complement strand
CCTCCCACACCCCCTCATCCCCCCGCCCCCCACCCAACCCACCCCCCCCCCCTCGGAGGGGCCGCGCCCGCCGCCCCCGCCCCCCCCCCCCCCCACCACTGCTTATCTGGTCATTCCGCAGGCTTCACTCCTGCGCGGAGCGCACTCAGAGGATGTAGAGCATCTCCTGGTACGTCGGCAGCGGCCAGAGATCGTCGGCCACCATCGCTTCCAGGGTGTCGGCTGCAGATCGAACGGCGGCCATCGCAGGCAGCAGTTCGTCCTTGGCGTGTGTCGCCTCGGCGAGGGCCTCGCCGCCGGGGTCGGCTTCGAGAGCGGCCTTCAACGTCGCCAACGCTGCTCGCAGATCTGCGAGCGGCTCCGACACCGCCTGCAGTGCCGTCATGTCCGCGTCCACGCCCGCAGCCTTGAGTGCGCTGACGTTCTGCGCCAACTCGGTCTGGTAGCGCACCGCAGCGGGCAGGATGGAGGTCTGCCCCATCTCGAGCGTCAGACGCGCTTCGACGAACACGGTCAGCGCGTACTGCTCGAGCCCGATCTCGTAGCGCGAGTGCATCTCTCGGTGGTTGAAGACCTTGTACTTCTCGAACAGCTCCATAGCCGAGTCCGAGATCAGCTCCGGCAACGCGTCGAGCGTCGTACGCAGGTTCGGTAGGCCGCGTGACTCGGCCTCGACCTGCCAGTTGTCGGAGTAGCCGTCGCCGTTGAACACCACCGCGCCGTGTTCGGTGATGATCTCCGTCAACAGGTTCTGCACGGCCGTGTCGAAATCGGTGCCGTCGGCGACGGCCACTTCGAGGTTGGTCGCCATGTAGTCGAGGGCCTCGGCCATGATCGTGTTGATCGTGACCATCGGGCCGTTGACGGTCTGCATCGAACCGGGGGCGCGGAACTCGAACCTGTTGCCGGTGAAGGCGAACGGGCTGGTTCGGTTGCGGTCGCCGGGATCGGTCGGCAGCACGGGCAGAGTGTCGGCACCGATCATCATGGTGCCCTTGCCCTTCGACGAGGTGGCCGCGCCCTTGGCGATCTGATCGAACACGTCGGCGAGCTGATCGCCGAGGAAGATCGAGATGATCGCGGGCGGAGCCTCGTTCGCGCCGAGGCGGTGATCGTTGGTCGCCGACGCCACCGAGGCGCGCAGCAGACCGCCGTACTTGTGCACCGCGCGGATGACGGCGGCACAGAAGACGAGGAACTGCGCATTGTCGTGTGGGTTGTCGCCGGGAACCAGCAGCGATCCCAGGTCGGAGTTTCCGAGCGAGAAGTTGACGTGCTTGCCGGAGCCGTTGACGCCCTCGAAGGGCTTCTCATGGAACAGGCACTCCATGCCGTGCTTCTTGGCGATGGTCTTGAACGTCGTCATCAGCAGTTGCTGGTGATCGGCCGCGATGTTTCCGCGCTCGAACATCGGGGCGATCTCGAACTGTCCGGGTGCAACCTCGTTGTGCCTGGTCTTGGCCGGGATACCGAGCTTGAACAGCTCGCGTTCGGTGTCCATCATGAAGCCGAGCACACGCTCGGGGATGGCACCGAAGTAGTGGTCGTCGAATTCCTGCCCCTTGGGCGGCTTCGAGCCGAACAGGGTGCGACCGGAATTGAGCAGATCCGGTCGGGCGAGGAAGAAGTGCCGGTCGACCAGGAAGTACTCCTGCTCGGGGCCGCAGAACGAAACGATGTTCTCGATGTTCTCGTGGCCGAACAGCGTCAGGATGCGCTCGGCGTGCACACCCATCGCCTGCTGCGAGCGCAGCAACGGCGTTTTGTGGTCGAGGGCTTCACCGGTCATCGAGACGAACACCGTCGGGATGCACAGGGTGTTTCCGTTCGGGTTCTCGAGCACGTACGCCGGGCTGGTGACGTCCCAGCCGGTGTATCCGCGCGCCTCGAAGGTGTTGCGCAGGCCGCCGTTGGGGAAGCTCGAGGCGTCGGGCTCGCCCTGGATCAACGTCTTGCCTGCGAATTCTGCGAGTGCGCTGCCGTCACCGACCGGGTCGAAGAAGCTGTCGTGCTTCTCCGCCGTCAATCCGGTGAGGGGGTAGAAGACGTGTGCGTAGTGCGTAGCGCCTTTCTCGAGAGCCCAGTCCTTCATCGCCGACGCGACAGCGTCGGCGACCATGGGGTCGAGCTTCTTACCCTTGTCGATCGTCGCCATCACCGACTTGAAGACCGATTTGGGCAGACGCTTCTGCATCACGACCTTGCTGAAGACGTTCTCACCGAAGATTTCGCCCGGCTTCTCGTCTCCGACGAAGCTGACCGCAGGCGGCACATACGCCTCGACGTCTTTGATCGCCTGCAGGCGTACGGTATTTCCACTCATGGCTACCCCTTGACAAGGTGCTGCTCCACAGCTGGATTTTGCGGAGTCCGACCCGGCGACTGTACGAATGCGACGTGGCGGTCGTGTTTCGTCGTTGTGTCCACTGCGAGGCAAAAACGGCGATCGGAGTTTCTTTCCACGCAGACGGGGGTAACTCCGTAGCCAGCATGAATATCTGAAAGGCGTGTTCCATGACCGACGAGTTGACCGTCCGGCGCGTGATCGACGCACCCCCGGCCTCGGTGTTCACCGCCCTGACGAATCCCGAGGTTCAGGCCGCGGTCGACGGCTCCGAGATGCTGCGCGGCGCGATCGACCCGACGCCGCTGCGCGCGGTGGGCGACACCTTCGCGATGGACATGTACCAGCCGGAGCTCGGCGAGTACGTCATGGAGAACACGGTCTTCGTGTTCGATCAGGACCGGCGTATCGGTTGGATTCCCCGTCGTCAGGGCATGGAGCCTCGCGGTACGCGGTGGTCCTGGGAGCTCGACGCGGTCTCGGAGGATCGCACCGCGCTGACTCAGGTCTACGACTGGTCTCGCGTCACGGACCCGGAGTTTCGGAAGATGGCAGGCTTTCCTCGGGTGACCGAGGACCAGATAGTCGACACCATGCGCCGCCTCGCCGAGCATCTCGGCGTCCGCCTCGAAGACTGATCCGCACAGAAAGAGAGAGATTCATGGTCGACGTCACCAGAACATTCACCGCCGCAGTCGAGATCGAGAAGGCCGCGGCCTTTCTCCGAGACTTCACCAACGCGACAGCGTGGGATCCCGGGACGCAGAGTTGCACACAGATTTCCGACGGTCCGGTTGCCGTCGGCTCGCAGTGGCACAATATTTCGAAGTTGTTCGGAATCACGACCGAACTGACCTACACATTGGTCACCGACGAGCCGAATCACATCGTGCTCGAAGGAGAGAACAAGACGGCCACCAGCGTCGACGACATCACGTTGACCGCCGAAGGCCCGCGCTCGACCCGAATCGACTACCACGCGAAAGTCGAATTCAACGGTGCCGCCAAGGTAGCCGGCCCGTTTCTGAAAGCGGGATTCGAGGCGAAAGTCGCACCGGAGACAGTGGAGAAGATGACCGAGGCGCTCGAGCGACTGAGCTGACGCCCTACTTACGCGCGACGACGGTGAAGTTGTCCGCCGAGCTCGCCAGGGCGTCGGGTGCCACGATCGAACCGTCGTCGGCAAAGATCTCGGAGATGGTGAACCCGGCATCGGTCACCAGACGTCGCACGTCCACCACAGTGGTGAAGTGCATGAACGGAGCGAAATCGTGCGCAGCGAGCGGAGCGACCGCCCACGTTCCGCGATCGATGACTCGAGTGCGCGCAGACCACCAATTGGCAACGCTACGAACGACTCCGGCGGGATCGAGCAGTCTCCTGCCGACGGCCGTCACGGCACGCTCGGGTGAGAACGTGAACCGTTGGGTCGGTCGGCTCAACTGAAACGGCGTCTCCCCGAACGACGGTCCGTTGCGGTTGAGAGTGGAGAAGACCAGAACTCCGGACTCGCCGAGAACTCGGTGAAATTCTGCGAGTACCCGAACCCGCTCGTCGTGTGTCACGGTGTCGATTCCGTTGTTGCTGAACACCACCAAGCCGAACTCACCGTCGGTGAAGTTCGCGAGATCGCGCGCATCGGCGACATGCGCCGGCAGGTCGGGGAAATTCCGCCGAAAGCCCTCGATCATGTTCGGTGCGTAATCGATGGCGACGTAGCGGTCGCTGAGCAGCCGCAGCAGCGCCGTGGTTCGGCCACTGCCGACGCCCACATCCAGTACCGGCGTCCCGCGAGCAACCCCGGCAGCCGCGACCAGCGCCGCTGCCTCCCCACGGTCGAGAAACCCATCGGTGGGACCCGCGTACTCCACGTATGCAGCGGCTACTCGCGCGCTGTCGAACACGTCTCGATTGTGGTCTATGGACATACGATCACCTCCGCTTCACCGACCGCAGACACAGGCGCCCCGCCCCTGGCGCAGACGGTACCGGCGAACCCTGAGGTGCGCCTGAGGCCGAGCACCCACCGAATATGGCCGCCACCACCGCCGAACGTGCATCATCGACACATGACAACTACGTACGACGCATGGCCTCAGCTCGAGGTGGACGGCTGGGTGGACACTCGCGACACCGTGCACCTATGGACGCAGATCGTCGGAAAGACGCGAATGGCGTTGTCGCCCTCGATCAATCACTGGTGGGGCGTCTCGCTGTACGTCGATGCGTCGGGCCTGACGACGTCGCTGATGCCGATCGGCGATCGGGGGCTCGAGATTCGCTTCGATTTCCTTTCGCACCGGCTGATCCTCGCCACCACCGACGGTGAGCGACGGAGCATGAATCTCGAACCGCGTACCGTGGCCGACTTCTACGCCGAGTACGTCGACCTGCTGTCGCAACTGGGCGTGGACGCTCCGATCGTGGGCGTGCCCGTCGAGTTGACGCACGCGACGCCGTTCGCGGAGGACGTCTCGCATGCCTCCTACGACGCGGCGGCGATCGAGAAGTTCTGGCGATCGCTCGTCAGCGCACATCGGGTGTTCTCGGCCTTCCGAGCCGACTTCCGAGGAAAGTCGAGTCCGGTGCACTTCTTCTGGGGCGCTTTCGATCTCGCGGTCACTCGATTCTCGGGTCGCCCCGCACCACAGCACCCCGGCGGAATTCCGAACTGTCCGGACTGGGTGATGCACGAGGCCTACAGCGACGAGGTCTCCAGCGCGGGCTTCTGGCCGGGCGGTGCCGCGGAGGGCGTGTTCTACGCCTACGCGTATCCCGATCCGGAGGGGTACGACAGCCATCCGGCCGTCACTGCCCCGGCGTACTTCGATCGCGATCTCGGCGAATACGTCCTGCCCTATCGGTCGGTGCGCACCGCCGAAGATCCCGACGCCGTGCTTCGGGCCTTTCTCGAACAAACCCACCGAGCGGCCGTCGAGACCGCCCATTGGGAGTAGCCCTCGACCGGTCCCCCCATTCGGGGGTATTCGTTGCGTGATCCGGATCACTACCGTTCGTCGCACTCGGTATCGCGCATTTACCCGATACCCGACAAAACGGAGGAACCATGACCACTGTCTCACCCGACGACCCGGGTGTGTCCGCATCGACGCCACCTGCGGTGCAGACCAAGACCAGTGTCCGCCGGGTCGCTGTCGCCAGCGGCATCGGCACGACGATCGAGTTCTACGACTTCTTCATCTACGGCACCGCAGCCGCGCTGGTCTTCCCGACGATCTTCTTCCCTGCCCTCGGCTCCACCGCAGGCACCGTGGCCTCGTTCGCGACGTTCGCGGTCGCGTTCATCGCCAGGCCCGTCGGCGCAGTGCTGTTCGGACACTTCGGTGACCGCATCGGTCGGAAGAAAACCCTGATCTCGACGCTGCTGCTGATGGGGGTGTCCACGTTCGCCATCGGTCTGCTGCCCGGTGCCGAGACGATCGGTGTGGCCGCTCCGATCATCCTGGTGCTGCTCAGGTTCGGGCAAGGGTTCGCGGTCGGCGGTGAATGGGCCGGCGCGACACTGCTCACGGCCGAGTACGCACCGCCCGGCAAACGCGGGTTCTACGCGATGTTCCCCCAGCTGGGACCGTCGGCCGCCTTCATCTTCTCCAGTGCGACATTCCTCGCGACCGGGCTGCTGCTCGGCGACACCAACGAGACGTTCCTCAATTACGGTTGGCGAATCCCGTTCCTGCTCAGCGCCGTCCTGGTACTCATCGGCCTCTACATGCGGTTGGCCATCGAGGAGACCCCGGTCTTTCGTGCCAACAAGCTCGCCGAGGAGCAAGCTCCGGCGAACTCGGCACCGACCAAGCTGCCGATCTTCGACGCGTGGCGCATCCAGAAGCGCGAAATCATCACCGCTGCAGGCGCATTGGCGTCGCTGTTCGCCTTCTTCTACATGGGGACCGCGTACCTGACGAGCTACGGCACCAAGACCCTCGGGTTCGACCGCCCGTTCGTGTTGGTCACCGGGATAGGTGCTGCAGTGATCTTCGGAGTCGCGATCGCACTCTCGGCGACGTACTCCGATCGCGTCGGCCGACGGCGAGTGATCATGGGAGCGTGCATGGTTGCGGTGCCGTGGTCGATCGCCTTGTTCCCTGTGCTCGACACCGGCTCACCCGTGGCATTCGTCGTCGGTATGTGCGTGACGCTCGCGATCTTCGGCGTTGCGTACGGTCCTACCGGCGCTCTACTCCCCGAGCTCTTCCAGACTCGGTTCCGTTATACCGGAGCAGGTTTGGGCTACAACCTCGCCGGAGTTCTCGGTGGAGCGATTCCGCCGATGCTCGCCGCACCGCTCACGGCTGCGTTCGGCAGCATCTCCATAGGCGTCATGCTGGCCCTGCTGTCGGTACTCAGTCTGGTCTGCACCAAGCGACTGATCGAGACCAAGGACGTCGATATGACCTGATCCACCGCAACGACAGAACCGTGACAACGAAAAACCGCGGCCACCCATTGCTCGGGTGGCCGCGGTTCATCGGCGGTTCAGAGACGGCGCGACTTCAGTCGTTGCCGCGGGGCGGCGGCTCGACGTCGACGCCACCGGAGTTGTGCTCCGGACCGGCCGAGGGATGACCCGCAGGCACGCGACCACGCGTCTTCGCGGCCTCGCTGTCCTTGGTGGCACCCTCGGCGAACTTGCGACGCCAGCTCTCCTCGGGACGGTAGGGGCCCGGCTTCGGCCGAATCTTGCCGCCCGGGAACGCCAGCCGTGCGATGGTCCGCTGGACCATGCCCCACTGCTGAAAGAACGGTCCGGTGTTGTAAGGCAATTCGTAACGCTCGCAGATGTCCTTGATCTTCGGCGCGACGTCCGAGTACCGAGTGCTGGGCATATCCGGGTACAGGTGGTGTTCCACCTGGTAGCTCAGGTTGCCGCTCATCAGGTGGAACAACGGTCCGCCGTCGATGTTGGCGGCACCGACCAGCTGACGCACGTACCAACCGCCACGGGTCTCGTTCTCCACCTCTTTCTGGCTGAACGTGTATGCCTGATCCGGGAAGTGACCGCAGAAGATGATTGCGTTCGACCAGACGTTGCGAATGATGTTGGCGGTGAAGTTGGCGGCCACCGTCGAGAGGAACGTGCTCTCGACACCACTGAGGCGTGAGTCCATCAACGCTGCGGTCTTACGGTTCTTGCCGAACCGAGCCGACCCACGCAGCTTGGACGCCAGACGAGACCTCTTGCTCTCCGGCAAACGACCGCCCGACGCCAGCTGTGCCAACGCGAACGCACCCGCACTGATCAGGGGCCATCCGACGTAGTCCTTGACGAACTGCTTACGTGCTTTGACGCCGATGCCCTTGAGATCCTCGACGAGATCCTTGATTGGCTTCTCGCCGCGACGGATAGCCTCGATGTCGAGATCGTGCAGGGCCACGCCCCACTCGAAGAAGGCCATCAGCAGCAGGTTGTACACCGGCTGGGCCAGGTAGACGGGGCTCCACTTCTGACGTGGGTCGATGCGCATGATCTCGTAGCCGAGATCCTTGTCGACACCGCGAATATTGGTGTACGTGTGGTGCACGTAATTGTGCGAGTGCTTCCACGATTGCGCGGTGGAGGCCGTATCCCAATCCCACACCGACGAGTGGATCTCCGGATCGTTCATCCAGTCCCACTGCCCGTGCATGACGTTGTGGCCGATCTCCATGTTCTCGAGAATCTTTGCGATTCCGAGGCAGGCGGTGCCGGCCAGCCAGGCGGGCTTACTGGTGGATCCGAGCAACAGCACTCGTCCCGCGACCAGCAGTTGGCGCTGAGCGGCGATCACCGAAGTGATGTACTTGCGGTCCTTGTCACCGAGGCTGGCGTAAACCTCGTCGTGAATGGCGTCGAACTCCTTCGCGAGTTCGGCGATGGTCTCGTCGCTGAGGTGTGCCAGTGGATTCACCGGCTCCCCAGTGTCGGTCGCGTGCCTGGTCGTTTCGTCGATCGTCATAGAATTCCCCTGTTCGATCCTGTTGATCAGAGTTCGATTTCGATGTCGCCCTCAGCGGTGTTGACACAGATTCTCACTGCTTGCCCCGTAGGTTCGGAGATATCCCCGTTACGTAGGTCACGTAAACGCCCCTTCTTCAGGGTACCGACACAGGTATGACAGATGCCGATGCGACAACCGAACGTCAGGTCCAGTCCGGCATCCTCACCTGCTGCGAGAATCGTTGTGCCACCGTCGCATTCGACGTCCTTCTTGCTGTTCAGGAACTTGACGACGCCGCCTTCACCTGTATCGTCTCCGCCGCCGATGACGGGCTGAAAACTCTCGTGATGAAACTTGCCGTAGTCGCCCTGGTCTTTCCAGTACGAACGCAGATCGTCCAGATGTTCGCCCGGGCCGGAGCAGAACGCTTCGCGATCACGCCAATCAGGGACCAACTCGTCCAATTCGGATGCCTTCATCCGGCCTTCGTCGCTGGTGATCCGCAATTTCACCGTCAACCCGGCATGCTTGGCGTCGAGCTCGTCGAGCGTGCTGGCGAACATCAGTTGCTCGCGGTTGTGCACCGAGTGCACCACGACGACGTCGCGCACCTGATCGTGATGGTCGAGCGCGCGCAACATGCTGATGATGGGTGTGATGCCACTGCCGGCGCTGATGAAGACCATTTTGTCCGGAATCGGGCTGGGAATTGTGAACTCGCCCTCCACCTCGCTGAGCCGGACGATGTCACCCGTCCGGATGGACCCCACCAGATAGGGCGAGACCGTTCCCGAGGGCACCAGCTTGGGACTGACACTGACCAACCCGTCCACCGGATCCGGATCGGAGGTGAGTGAATACGCCCGCCAGTGGTAGCGGCCGTCGATCAGCACACCGAGTCGCACATATTGCCCGGGTGTATGACCGGCCCACTCGAACCCGGGCCTAATGTAGACCGAGACGGCCTCCGATCCCTCCGGAGTCACCCGCTCGACCTTGCCCCGAAGTTCCTGGGTGGTCCACAGCGGATTGATCATCGACAAGTAGTCGTCTGGCCGGAGCGGATTGAACAATGATCGGACTGCGCGCAGCATCGTCCGTCTTACAAAAGAAACCTGGGGCTTGGCCCCCCGTTCAGCCATACTCAACGGTAACCCCGTCCGGCGTGCTGCGCGTCGGAATTGCTCAGACTCGAATAAGACTGCTACACAAGGTGAACAGAACCGGAAAATACCGACCGGTCACCGTGCTCGCGAAACTCTGTCACCCAACGCCGCGCTCACTTTTCCGTACCATCCGAGTGGACGCGCCGAGCCTCGAGTGGGGACGTCCGCGAGCAAAGCCTCCGCCGTTTCCTCGGCGTCGATCTTGTTGTCGCCGATGCCGCCTGTGGCACCACGCTTGGCCCATCCGACGACGTAGCAGCCCGGAACCGGAGTGCCGTCGGCGGAGGTGATGCGCCCACCGTCGTTGCGGATGGTGCCGGTGATGTCGTCGAACGGGATGCCCGGCGACGGAGTTCCGCGATATCCGATCGCGAGCAGCACCAGTTCGGTCGGCAGTGTGAACGCATGTTCGCCCACCCCCACCTCGATGGACTCCACCGAGCCGCTGCCGTGGAGGGCGGACGGTGCCCGCCCGAACGCGAAAACGATACGGCGGCCTTCTGCACCGGAACCCAGTTCGACGCGCGGCGCACCGGCCAACGCGGATGCAGGAGCGGACAGCGGCAGTCGATCGATCGCGTCGACGATTCCGTCCGGCCCGGCCACGACGACGTCGACGCCTGCGCGATCGACCAACGCCTTGCATTCGGACCTGGTGAACGCCGCGAACTCCGGGCCACGACGGGCGAGGACGACAACCTCGTTCACTCGATTGCGGCGCAACTCGGCCAGCGCGTGAGGGGCTATCTCGGTTCCGTCCAACAGGTCCGGATCGGCCGTGAGAATGCGAGCCGCGTCGAGTGCGACGTTGCCGTTTCCGATGATGGTGACGCGGTCGACGCCGGTGAGATCGATCGCGTCGGCGGGAACGTCCGGGTGGCCGGTGTACCAGCCCACCAGGGTGCGCGCGCTGACGGATCCGTCGAGGTCGATACCGGGAATCTCGAGGGCTCGGTCCTTGTCGGCACCGACGGCGTAGACGACCGAATCGAACTTTCGGGCCAGTTCCACGTGGTCCACATCCTTGCCGACCTCGACACCGAGCTTCATCGTCACCCGTGGATGCACGAAGATCCCACGGAAGTGCTCGCTGATGCGTCGGGTACCGAGATGATCGGGAGCGACGCCGTAGCGGGCGAGACCGCCAGCGGTGGGCAGACGATCGTAGAACGTGACATTGGTGCCGGGCACGCGCAGCAGCGCCTGGGCGGTGTAGCAGGCGGCCGGTCCGGTCCCGACGATGGCGATGTCGATCGGCGGCAGGCCGTTGACCGTCGCCACCGGGAACCGAGGCGCGCCCCACTGCGCCACGGCGGGCTTGTCCTTGTAGTAGTCGGCGTTGATGTCGGCGTAGATCTGCTGATCCGGCGTCAATCGTGAGACGCGAGTGATCGCGTCCACCGGGCACGCGTCGGCGCATGCCCCACAGTCGATGCACGAGCGCGGATCGATGTAGAGCAGTTCCGTCTTACCGAAGTCCGGCTCGTCGGGTGTCGGATGAATGCAGTTGACCGGGCACACCGACAGGCAGGATGCGTCGTTACAACAGTTCTGCGTGATCGCGAACGGCATGGGTTCTCAGATGTCCTTCACGGCCTCGAAAAGAGTGGTCAGAGCATGTGCAGACGACGGTAGATCATCTCGGCCGGCTTGGTGACCAAACCGCAGTCGAGAAGAAATGCCATCAAGTGCTCGCTCGAGGTGCGCATCATCGTGTGGTGATGGGCGTTGTTCTTCGCTTCCTTCACGGCGCGGTCGACGTCGAGGCCCGCTGCTGCGTAGACCTCCTTGTTGACCATGTTGGACACGATCATGCGGGCGGCGATCGCGACGACGAGCGCGCTGGCCTTACGGCGAGCCGGGCTCTTCTCGGCGATCTCCTCACGCATCTGAGCGCGCGCGAACGTCATGTGCCGCGACTCTTCCACGACGTGGATCTTGCTGGTGGTACGCACGAGTGGCAGCACGTTCTCGCCGCGCATCCAGTCGCGCTGCATGACGTCGAGCACCTCTTCGGCGACGAGGATGCCGCCGTAGGCGACCTCGGCGGACGCGAGAGCCTTGAAGCCACGGCCGAGTTCGATGCTCGATCGACGCGGCAGGTATGCCTTGATGCCCATCTTCTGGCAGGCGCGGGCGAACATGATCGAGTGACGGCACTCGTCGGCGATCTCGGTGAGAGCGAACTGGAAGTCCGAGTTCGACGAGTCCTTGCAGTACTGATCGCGCAGAACCATCTGCTGCAGGATCATCTCGAACCAGATTCCGGTGCTCATGATCGAGCAGACCTCGTGACGAGTGAGCGTGATGCGCTGCTCCTCGGTCATCTCGTCCCACAGCTTCGTGCCGTAGAGCGTGCTCCACTCCGGGTTCAGTCCGTAAAGGGAGGGGTCGAGATCGGCCTCCCAGTCGACCTCCTCGGACGGGTCGTACGACAGCTGGGCAGCGGAATCGAGCAAACGAGCGGAAACGTCCTCGGGCTCGAGTACGTCGTTCCTGGAGAGCGTGCTGGTCATCGCCGTATTTCCTTCCAACGTCGAAGTGGTGCGGATTACTGTTACGAAGATTACCAGGTACTTGGCGACACAGATAGTCGCTCGGGCAGAATCGCGCAGATTCTTTTCGCCCGGCACCTAGAGTTCGAGCGTGCAGAGAACGAAGAACCACCGGTGATCGCAGCTCTGCGGTCCGCCTTTGCCCGCACCCCGATGCGCCTCTACGCGGCGGGAATGGTGTCGGCCAACGCCATCGGGGCGGTCATCGTGTTCGTGTTGGTCCGCTTCATCCTGCCGCTGCCGGTCGGCTCGGAGGAGATCCTGTCCGACCGCAACTACCTGGCGTTCTTCGTGTACTTGCCGGTCGCAATCGGTATCGGCATCGCGCTCGGACTTCGGGTGGCCGCACCGTTGGTGCGGTGGCTGCACACCGGCGGCACCCCTTCGGACGAGACCGCGATCGCCATCGTCCGACTGCCCCTTCGCCAACTCGGCGTCCACGTTCTGCTGTGGGCTCTCGGCGTCGCAGTGTTCGTGGCGGTCAATGCGTCGGCAGGTGCCGCTCTGTCGATCATCGTGGCCATCGCCGTCAGCTTCGGCGGCTTGGCGACCTGCTCACTGGGTTATCTGGTTGCCGAACGAACTCTTCGGCCGATCACGGCAGCAGTGATGGAGGTCAGTGAGGTCACCGATACGGTCGCTCTCGGTGTGAAATTGCGGGTCGTCCTCATCTGGGTACTGAGCACTGCCATTCCCATCCTGGGTCTGGGGCTCATCGGACTCGGGAGGCTGATCGACACCGTCATCCCCCCGGACGTCGACCTGTCCCCCGCGATGGTCTCGTTGTCCGCGATCGCCCTCGTTGTCGGGTTCGGCGGGATGTTCCTGGTCGGCCGATCGGTGTCCGATCCGCTGCAGCAAGTCAGCACGGCCATGCAACGCGTCGAGGGCGGTGCGACCGGCACCCGCGTCGACGTCTACGACGCCTCCGAGATCGGCCGACTGCAGAACGGGTTCAACAAGATGGTGGTCGGCCTCGACGAGCGCGAGCGCCTCCGCTCGCTGTTCGGACGCCACGTAGGTCAGGATGTGGCGCAGCGAGCGCTCGCGAGCGCACCACGCCTCGGTGGTGAGAACCGGACGGTGGCGGTGCTGTTCATCGATCTCGTGGGTTCGACGGCGATGGCCGAGCGAGAGTCCGCGGAGACAGTGGTCGATCTGCTCAATCGATTCTTCGCGGTAGTGGTGGAGCACGGCGAACGACACGGCGGCTTCGTCAACAAGTTCGAGGGTGATGCCGCGCTGTTGATCTTCGGCGCTCCGGTCGATCACCCGGACCCGGCCACCGCGGCACTGCGGACCGCGCGCACTCTGGCCACCGCCCTGGCCACCGACAGCGGTGTCGAGATCGGCATCGGCGTGACTTACGGGCCGGTCATCGCAGGAAACATCGGAGCCGAATCCCGCTTCGAATACACCGTCATCGGCGACACCGTCAATCAGGCGGCCCGACTCACCGATCTGGCAAAGGAAGACCCGAACACCGATGTGCTCACCTCGTCGATCGTGCTCGATCACGCGTCCGAGGACGAGAGAAAGCACTGGGAAACCGGCGATTCGGTGACCCTGCGTGGACGCTCCACACCGACGGTTCTGGCCGCACCCGTCCACCGTGATCGACAGGCCCCCACACCGTAGAAATTTTCGAAGGTTTCCCGTTCGGTGCCGATGGGGCATACCCCCCGAACCAACTCACCCCATCGCAGGCACGAGACATTTCCTGGTACAACGTCTCTCGCTCCGAAAGGCAACCATGCCCGCAATTCTGTTCGGCTCGATCAGCACACTCGTCGACACGTCCGAGCTGCAGCGCCGCTCGTTCAACGAGGCTTTCGCGGCTCACGATCTGAACTGGAACTGGTCCCGCGACGACTATCGGGACATGCTCGGATCGAACGGTGGTGCCGACCGGATCAGTGAGTATGCGTCGGATACAGGCACCGACGTCGACGCCGCTGCGGTCCATGCCACCAAGTCGGAGATCTTTCAACGTTTGATCGGCGAATCGGACGTGAAGACGCGTCCCGGTGTGGCCGACACGATCGACTCCGCGAAAGCGAACGGCCTCAAAGTCGGCTTCGTGACGACGACCTCACGCGAGAACATCGACGCGCTGCTGGCCGCTCTGAGTCCCGAGCTGACGGCCGACTCGTTCGACATCATCGTCGATGCGACCTCGGTCGAGCCCGGAAAGCCCGATCCCGCCTCATACGAATACGCCTTGAAGACGCTGGGAGAGAACGCGTCCGACAGTGTGGCAATCGAAGACAACGCAGGCGGTGTCGAGGCCGCCGTCGCCGCGGGCATCACCTGTGTGGCATTCCCCAACGAAAACACCGCAGGCACCGAATTCGGCTCGGCCACCGAGACCGTCGACGCACTCGATCCCGAGCGCGTCCGAGCTCTGCTCTCAGTCTGACCTTCCATCCAATCCTCCAGGAGTAACCAGTGAGCAATCTTCAGGCCCAGGTCGTTGCCGGGGACAGGTCGTTTCGCGTCGAGGGATACGAGCGCATCGAGTACGACCTGATCTATGTCGACGGAGTGTTCGCAATCGAGAACACCGAATTGGCCGACAGCTACCGGCCGTACGGTCGCGCGCTGATGGTCGTCGACGAATCGGTGCACGAAATCTACGGCGACCGGATCAGCGCGTATTTCGATCACCACGAGATCGCACTGACGGTGGTTCCGGTTCACATTGCGGAGACCGCGAAGTCGCTGGAGACGTTCGAGCGCATCGTGGGAGAGTTCGATGCCTTCGGTCTGGTCCGCACCGAGCCGGTGCTTGTGGTGGGCGGCGGCCTGACCACGGACGTAGCAGGTTTCGCATGCGCCAGCTATCGCCGCAACACCCCGTACATTCGCATTCCGACCACGCTGATCGGCCTGATCGACGCGAGTGTGTCCATCAAGGTGGCCGTCAACTACGGAAAGCACAAGAACCGCCTCGGTGCCTACCACGCGTCGCAGAAGGTGCTGCTGGACTTCTCGTTCCTCGGCACGCTGCCCGCGGATCAGGTGCGCAACGGCATGGCCGAGCTGATCAAGATCTCCGTCGTCGGCAATCTGGAAATCTTCGAGATGCTCGAACAGTACGGTCCCGAACTGCTGCGAACCCGATTCGGCCATCTCGACGGAACAGCGGAATTACGTTCGGTCGCAGACAGACTGACCTACTCGGCGATCGCGACGATGCTCGAACTCGAGGCCCCCAATCTGCACGAGATCGATCTCGATCGCGTGATCGCCTTCGGCCACACGTGGAGCCCGACCCTCGAGCTGACCCCGCCTGCACCGTTCTTCCACGGCCACGCGATCAACATCGACATGGCGCTTTCGACGACCGTCGCCGAGCAACGCGGACATCTGTCCACGGCCGACCGCGACCGCGTACTGGGCGTGATGTCCAGCATCGGTCTGGCACTGGACAGCCCGTACCTGACACCCGAATTACTCTCCGAGGCAACGGCATCGATCCTCAAGACCCGCGACGGCATCCTGCGGGCCGCGGTGCCCGATCCCATCGGTACGTGCCGCTTCCTCAACGACCTCGACGCAGCCGAGCTGGCCGACGTCCTGACGCTGCACAAGAAGATCTGCCTGGACTTCCCCCGAGCGGGCGAGGGCCTCGACATGTTCACCGCGCCGACGCCGTGACGAAGGCCCCGCGACCGGTGACCCCGACGACCATTCTGGCGCGTGAGCTGAGCGAGATAGCCGATCTGCTCGACGCCGGTGCCGGGGTCACCGACGAGCTGACCACCCGTGTTCATCGAGCCCGCGATCTCGCTGCGGGACTCGACCCCTATCTCGACACCTGCACCACCTCCCAATCCGTAGCGCTGGCGACACTGGCGTCGCGGACCCGCACCGAGGACTGGAGATCACGTGACGTCGTCTCCGGCTCGGGGCCCCTGGAGATGGAGATGCTCTCCGGCCACGTGGAGGGACGCTTCCTTGCGTTTCTCGTGCACATGACCGGGGCGAAGCGGGTACTCGAGATCGGTATGTTCACCGGCTACTCGGCTCTGGCAATGGCCGAGGCTCTGCCCGCAGGCGGCGAAGTGGTCGCGTGCGAGGTGGATCCGTACGTGGCCGAGTTCGCGCAGTCCTGCTTCGCGGAATCACCTGCGGGCTCGTCCATCACGGTGGAGGTGGGGCCGGCACTGGACACCCTCCGCAGGCTGGACGGAAAGTTCGATCTGGTCTTCATCGACGCCGACAAGACCGGATACCGCGCGTACGTGGAGCATCTGCTCGGTAGCGAGCTGCTGGCCGACGACGCCGTGATCGCCGTCGACAACACTCTGTTGCAGGGCGAGCCGTACAGCGAACAGCCCACCGAGAACGGCCGGGCCGTGGCCGAATTCAACGACTACGTGGCGAACGACCCCCGCGTGGAGCAGGTACTGCTTCCTCTGCGCGACGGCGTGACGCTGATCCGTCGAACATGATTCGTACGGTTGCCGCGCTTGTCGGCCTCGCGGCCACCCTTCCCGTCGATCTCGTGGCGGCGGGGGTGGCCGCCGTACGCGGCGGCCGGCCCGCCACTCGCCGAACCGGTTCACCCAAGACGGTCCTGATCAGCGGCGGAAAGATGACCAAGGCCCTGCAGCTCGCGCGGTCGTTCCATCTCGCCGGGCATCGCGTCGTCCTCGTGGAATCGGCCAAGTACCGTTTCACCGGCCATCGGTTCTCCCGGGCAGTCGACCGATTTCACTGCATACCCGAGCCGACCGAATCCGGCTACGCCCGAGCACTTCTGGATGTGGTGCTCCGCGAAGGCGTCGACGTCTTCGTCCCCGTCGCAAGTCCCGCTGCGAGCATTCACGATGCCGACGCACGGGCACTCCTCGATCCACACTGCGAGGTGGTTCACGGCGACGGTGACACGGTTCGCATGCTCGACGACAAGTCCCGATTCTCCGAACGCGCTGCAGCGCTCGGCCTGCGCGTTCCCGATTGGCGGCGCATCACCGACGTGAGGCAGATCGAGGAGTTCGACTTCCCGCCGGGCCGCGAGTACATCCTCAAACGCATCTCCTACAACCCGGTCGGCCGAATGGACCTGACGCGGTTGACCCGCGACACGCCTGCCGAAAACGTGCGATTCGCGCGCGCTCTCGAGATCTCCGAGGACGATCCGTGGATCCTGCAGCAGTTCGTCGCCGGGCAGGAGTATTGCACCCACGGCACCGTCCGCGCAGGACGGTTGCAGGTGTACGGCTGCTGCGAATCGTCGGCGTTCCAGGTCAACTACGAGATGGTCGACAAACCCGAAATCCTGCGCTGGGTGGAAACTTTCGTCTCTTCGCTTGACGTCACCGGCCAGCTGTCGTTCGACTTCATCGAGGATGCAGCCGACGGCCACATCTATGCCATCGAATGCAACCCCCGCACCCATTCGGCCATCACGATGTTCTACGACCATCCCGACCTGGCTGCCGCGTACCTCGAGGACGGCCACCCCGAGACAGTGCCGCTCTCCTCGGCTCGCCCGACCTACTGGATCTACCACGAGGTGTGGCGTCTGCTCACCGAGGGCAACCGAAAGACACGCCTGTGCAGTATCTTCCGCGGCAAGGACGCCATCCTGACAGGCTGGGATCCCTTGCCGTACCTGCTGGTGCACCACCTCCAGATTCCGTCGCTGCTGGTGCGCAATCTGCTGGCGCGACGCGGCTGGTCTCGCATCGACTTCAACATCGGCAAGCTCGTGGAGAACGGAGGCGACTGATGGCCCTGTCGGTCCTGGTATTGGTCGGATCATCGGTGGACGAGTTCCATTGCGATCTGTCGCGGGTGTACGCGGGCGGATTCCTCGACGCGCTCGGTGGGGATCCCGACTACCGGTTCGAGGTGGCGTTCGTCTCCCCCGGCGGGCTCTGGAGCTTCCCCGGCCGCATCGACGCTGCCAGTGTGGCTGCGGCGCAGCAGATGTCGTTGACACAGGCAGTGGAGGTCATGTCGTCGTGGCACTTCGACGTCATGGTGCCGCAGATGTTCTGCCTGCCCGGCATGACGACATACCGCAGCCTGTTCGATCTGTTGGGCGTGCCGTACGTGGGAAACGGTCCGGACGTGATGGCGATGACGGCGGACAAGGCTCGCGCCCGAGCCGTCGTCGCAGCGGCCGGGGTCGCCGTCCCCGCCGGTGTCGTGGTGCGCTGCGGCGACGACATCGACGTCGATCTTCCCGTGGTCGTCAAGCCCGTGGACTCGGACAACTCGATGGGCGTCACACTCGTTCACGAATCCGACCGTCTGGCAACCGCAGTGAGCGAGGCTTTGACGTACTCGTCTGCGGCACTGGTCGAGTCGTACATCCCACTCGGCCGCGAGGTCCGCTGCGGCATCATCGCACGGGCCGGTGAGCTGATCTGCCTTCCACTCGAGGAGTATGCCGTCGAGTCGATTCGTACCAGCGCCGACAAGTTGAATCGCACCTCGGACGGGGATCTGTATCTGGTCGCGAAGGAGCAGACCAAGGCGTGGATGGTGGACGTATCGGATCCGATCACCGAGAAGGTCTGGGCCGCAGCACGATCGTGCTATCGGTCCCTCGGCTGCCGACACTACGGTCTCTTCGACTTCCGGATCGACCCCGACGGGCAGCCGTGGTTCCTCGAGGCCGGTCTGTACTGCTCGTACTCGCCATCGAGCGTGCTCGCGGTGATGGCCTCGGCGGCGGGCATCGCCGTCGACGAACTGTTCGCACGATCACTGGACGAACTGTCGGTGAAGGAGATGTCCTCGTGACGCTGGGAATCGAGATCGACGGGCTGGACCTGAACTCCACCGCGACCGAAGAACTGCGAACGCTGTTGGCCGAACACGGCGTGCTGATTCTGCGGAAACAGCCCCTGGACGACGCAGGCTTCCTGGCATTTCTCCGGCGGTTCGGCGACATGATGTTCACCGAGGGCGAGACACCTGTGCCGGGCTTTCCCGACCTGAACGTCATCAGCAACGTCGGCCGAACCACGCCGCCGAAATCGACGTTCCACGTGGACACCACGTACGTGCCGAATCCGCCCGCGTACACCGCATTGCGAGCGGTAGAGGTACCCGAGGCCGGCGGGAGCACTCTGTTCACTGACCAGTACGCGGCGTACGAGAACCTGTCCGCAGACCGAAAAGCGCACCTGGCCGGCCGCTCGGTGACGCACCGAGTGACCGGGGTGGCGTCCGACACCGATTCTTCTGCCGAACATCCCTTGTTCGCAGTACATCCCGTGTCCGGGCGCACCGCGCTGGCGCTGTCGGCTCCCGCGCGGTGCGTCGCAATCAGCGGAATGTCCACCGACGAGGCACACGAGACTGTGCGACACCTGTTCGAGCACTCCACTCGCGAGACCAATGTGCGGCGACATGCGTGGGCCTCGGACGATGTTGTGATGTGGGACAACCGATGTGTGATGCATCGAGCCGATCACAGCGGAGTCGTGGGAAACAGGGTGATGCATCGCGGAATGGTGGCGAATGCTGGATCGCCGTCGGTTATGTGACCGACAACTCAAAGATTTGCCGGTTCGCCCGTAGTCCGGAGAATCGAGTCATGACTTCCCCATTGACGATCAGCCGCGAGACAGCCGTCGGTGCCGAAGCTCGTCTGTCCTGGATATTGTCCGGACTGGCAGGGATGGTGGGTGCAGTGGCGTTCTTGCATTCCGCCGGCTACTTCGTGACCTTCATGACCGGCAACACCGAACGCGCTGTCGTCGGACACTTCGGGCACCCCGAGGGCAAGGAGGTCACCCCGGGTGCCTCACCGATCGCGGCTCTCTCGCTCATGGGCTCTTTTCTGGCCGGCGTGGTGATCTCGTCGATCTGCCGGCGACGCTACTGGTCGAACCATCCCCACGGAGCAACGGTCCTGACCACGATCGCGCTCGCCGGAGCGGGAGCTATCGACATCGCCATCTCCGGATGGTCGTCGGCCAGCGTGAACTTCTACCCGATTCTGTTGGTGGCCTTCGCACTCGGAGCACTGAACACCGCGTTCACGAAGAAGGAAGAGACTTACATTCCCCTGAGCTATGTCACCGGCACCATGGTCAAACTCGGCCAGGGGATCGAGCGGCACATGTTCGGCGGCGGAACGCGCTACGACTGGCTCTGCTACGTAGCCCTTCTCGGATCCTTCGCACTGGGAGGTGCGATAGGTGCCTTCATCGGCGTCGTCATCACCGGCCCGCAGGTACTGCTCCTCACCGCCCTGATCAGCTTCGGCGCGACGATCTTCACCTTCACCCACACTGAGCGTCGCACGCTGCTGGGGTGAATGAACCGCCCCCGGTCAGTCCTCGACCAGCGGCGAGGCCACGACGATCGTGCGCAACATATGCTCGATGAAGCTCGGGGACAGTCGTGATCCGATCAGCACTTGCCGCTGCACCAGACCTTCGATCATCACCACGAGGGTTTCGGCGTCGGACGGTGGATCCTCGGAGTCCAGCGAGGCGACGATCCACTGGGTGTAGGTCACGAATGCTGCTCGCTGACTGTCGAACAACTCGCGGATTTCGTCGTCGTGCTGCGCCTCGCCGAGCATGATGTGGCGAGCGATCACCCGTTTGACGGCATCCCCGGACGTCATGGCGTCGATGAAATCGATGATGCGGGACACCACGACATCGACGTTGAGCGGTTTGACGTCGACGAGACTACCGAACGTCGCTCCGGCCACCTCGAAGTCGCGGACGAACAGTTGGCCGAGAGCCAGGTGAAGCAGCCGACTCCGGGTGGGCGCGTGGTAGTTGACCGACCCAGGGCCGAGACCTGCTGCGGCGTCCACCGCCCGGTGTGTCAAGCCGCGAAGCCCTTGGGTGGCGAGCACCTCGATCGCGGCGGTGGCGATCTCGTCGCGCCGACGCACTCTCGACTCATCGTCCTTGGGGTGTGCCGGACTCATACCGCGCAGTCTAATGCCAGGCCGTTGACATACGCCGATTCCGCGACCTAGTCTCAACATATGTTGAGTATGGTGGGAGCATGAGCCGGGGACCGACGCGACGCCGGATCTTGATCGGAGCAGCCGCCGCGGCCACCGTCGCGGTCGTGGGCCCGGCAGCCAAGGCGGTAGCTGCCCCGGCGACCGGTTCGGGCGACGAGCGCTATCAGGGCTATCGCGACGCCGATCGAGAGCTGCCGTACGCCCGATACATGGCACAGCGAACGACGCCCGCACCGGCCGTCGTCACGGACACCTATGCGGGCCCTGCCCTCGCGCCCGATTCGGTTCCCGGATTCGATTCGATCACAACCGATCTCGCGCCCACCGGCTACTCCACGATCGAAACCGGATACGGTCGACGAGCAGACGGAGTGACGTTCGTGGCCGTTCGCACGGTGATGCCGCGCGTGACCGCAGCGATGTGGGACTGGTGGTTCGGGTGGCATTCCACCGAGGCCGCGCGCTACAAGCTGTGGCATCCCGATGCCCACCTCTACGCAGCCCTCGCCGAGGATCGAACGGCACTCGACGTTCCCGACAAGGCCAAGTACGTCGGCAACACGACATTCGTGGACGAGTACGTCGGGCCGAAGCTGCAGCAGCTGGGCATCGCTTTTCGCGATCCGATTGCGCACGGATTCGATGTCCCCGCAGATCAGACGATCGTCTTCGGCCGAGTGGGCAGCTCCATCGCACCGGTCGACCTGGGCTGGCTGGCACATCAGGTCCGGCCGGTCGACGGCGGTGCCGAAATGCGCAGCCGTTTCTATCTGAACCTGCGCGGGCTGCACATACCGGACGTGCAGCAGGCCGCGCGCGCCGTCCGCCGCGGGGCGTCGGTGGACCCGACGGACTTCGTGCTCGGGATCGATCTCGCCCGCGATCTGATGCTGCACTGCGGGCAGGAGATGAACCACCTCGCCGGCTTCCTGCCGGAGCTGTACGAGGAGTTCCGCGGTCAGTGACCCAGAAAAACCTTCGCCAGCACGATGAGCGCGGCAATCGCAGCGGTGGCCAGCCCGCCCAGAATTGCGCGAAAGGTCAACGGGTTGCCGCGAATTCGCTCTGTGACCAGCTGAATCGTCGCGATACGTACTACGATCACGCCGCCGGCCAACAGTTCCGACCACTGCCCCGGGAGCACCGACAACCAGCCGAGGGCAAGCATCAGCGCGGGGACGGTGCCGGAGCTCAGGATGGGCACGGCGTCGCGAAGTTCCTCGACGGCCTTGAAGGTGCGTTGCTCGTCGGTCGCATCACCGTGTGATTCGGGAATCTGACTGCTTGCGACGAAATCCGCGAACACATGCGCCAGAAAAGTCGTCACCGCAGTGGCCAGAACCAGAACAGCAGCCGTTCCTTGCTCGATCGAGCTGGGCGTCGACGCTGCGACCGCCGCGAGGACCAGTATGTTTCCGTAGACGTAGGCAGAAAGCCTCCTCGCCGCCCGCGCGGGCTCGAGCGGGCCGTCCGCGCGGGTGACCAATCGGCGATACAGCCGTGTTCTACGAATACGGGGCTCTGCGTCACTCATGCAGAAGATCGTTGCACGGCCGGCGAGATCATTCGACGGGTACGCCGAGCCGACCGGCCTGGTAGTCCTCGAACGCCTGCAGCACTTCGGACTTGGTGTTCATGACGAACGGGCCTGCCATCGCGACGGGTTCCCGAATCGGTTTACCGCCCAGAACGAAGACCTCGAGCGACTCCCCCACCGCAGACCCGGACATCTCGATCGTGTCGCCACGGCCGAACAGTGCCGTCTGCCCCATCCTGATCGGACGCTTCTCCGCGCCCACCGTGCCCTCGCCCGCGAGAACGTAGACGAGTGCGTTGAAGTCACGATTCCACGGCAGCGTCAGCGCCGCGCCCGGTGCGATCGTGCTGTGCGAGAGCGCTATCGGGGTGTAGGTCGAACCCGGTCCCTGCATTCCTGCGATCTCGCCCGCAATGACGCGGACCAATGCACCACCGTCGGGGCTCGACGCCAACGCCACCTTGCTGCCGGTGATGTCCTGATAACGCGGGTGCGCCATCTTGTTCTCACGCGGCAGATTGACCCAGAGCTGAACACCGTGGAACAGCCCGCCGGACATCACCAGATGCTCGGGCGGGGCTTCGATGTGCAGAATGCCACCGCCCGCCGTCATCCACTGGGTGTCGCCACCGCTGATGATTCCGCCGCCGCCGTGAGAGTCCTTGTGCTCCATGATTCCGTCGATCATGTAGGTCACCGTCTCGAACCCGCGGTGCGGATGCCACGGCGTCCCCTTCGGCTCACCGGGCGCGTAATTCACCTCGCCCATCTGATCCATGTGGATGAACGGGTCGAGGGACGACATGTCCAATCCGGCGAACGCTCTGCGGACCGGAAAGCCCTCGCCCTCGTATCCCGTCGGTGCCGTCGTGACGGACCGGACCGGCCGAGGGACGGCGGTGGCGTCGGGCATGGGGATTCGGGGCAACGCGAGGATGTTGTCGACCGTCACTGCAGGCATGGGCGTCCCTTTCGGCAATGTAGTTGACTCTGCAACTACTATACCGACCTCAACCCGACGGTGTTCGACGGTATTCCCGCCGTCAGCCCAGACGATCGGCCAGCCACTGCCTGATCTCGTCGGTTGGCTGCTCGATGATGTCGTCGAATTCCGAGTGCTTGCCCAGGAAGGCGGCCACCAGCTCACAGATCGGGACGATCCGCTTGTCCTGATCCCGGGTGGAATCGAGCGCCCGCTGCACCAGCACCGTGGCCAGACCGCGCCCACCGTAGGCCGCGTCGACCTCGGTGTGAAAGAAGATGCGCCTGCCCTGCTCGTCGTCGACGAATTCGGTGAAACCTGCGCGAGTGCCTTCGACGGAAATGGTGAAACGATCCGATTGCTGTGCGATCTCGACCTCGGCACCGGTTTTGTCGACCGTCATGTCGCGCTCCTCTTTTCCGTGTAGCGGCGAATGTACTGATTCTCCCCGATCGTCCCCGATGCCCTTTGCGGGCGCTGATCGATCTCGATCGTACGAAAGGTCACGGCTCACCCTGAAGGTCGGGTTCGTCGCCCCGGATGAACTCGGTATCGATAGTCGACAAGTCACGCAGCAGCTCGGATGCCGCTATCGGCGTCAACTCGATTCCAGTGTGAAAGACATGGACGATCTTCTGCTCGGCCCACAACTTCGGACTCGACACGTCGAAGCCGGGGAACGCCATGATCACCGCCGTCGTTCGCTCGTCGATAGGCTTGTTCAGTGCGACTTGTGCACCCTTGTCCTGCGGATCCTCGCGCTTCCATCCTCGTTTACTCAGCGCGAGCAGCTGCTCGGTAGTCGTCTTGCGGCCCTCGAGCGCGGCCATCTCGGAGGCGACATCGGCACGGAAGACCGCGCGTCGGACCTGCGCGAAGGGCTGCTCCGGCATGAATTCCCAGCTGCCGAGTGCGTCTCCCATCACTGCCGGGTGTGCCACTACGACGAGATCGCCGTCCCGGACATCGATATCTCGACCGTCGGAGCCGATAGGGCCACCCAGTTCGGAGAATCGGAAGTAGCGTCCGTCCGTGGTCGACCACACCGGACGACTACACAGGTGCCAGCTCAGCGGGTGCCCGATCAGATGTGCCCGAACCTGCGACAGTGTCCAGCGTCGCTGGTTCACCATTGCCTTCTCGAAACGAGAAATGAGTTCAGTACGCACACCGTCGGTGTCCTTCCTCAAATCGGTGTACCGACGGTATTCCTCGCGCGCGCCGTCGGAATCGCTGCGACCAGGCCGCGGTACTCGGTCGCGGGGTTTGCCATCACTGCCTTCGACGACAATTCTCAATACGTGATCGAACGTGACGACAAACGCTCGGTCCCCGTAATCGAATATCGTCGTTCCGGCCTCGTCGAGCCCCAAGTTCGGCACCACACGATCAGCCAGTTCGAGGTGAGTCAGATTCAGCTCGCCCGCGATCCGGTGAATGAGGTTGTCGGCCCTGGCACGGAGGGCGGGAAAGCGCAGCGACTGCGAGATCGACCACAGGTGGCCGAGCGCAGCGTCGGTCCCGATCGACGTGAGAGCATCGAGTCCCATCGCCGCGCGTCGGTGCGCATCTCTGCAGCAAACCCTGCGCCGAATCGACCGATGACCGACTCCACGAAAGGAACCCGCTTCTTGTGCTCGGGCTGATCGGTGACAACCGTGAGGGTCACGGCCGCACCCAACGGGGTCGCATCGTCACCCGAATTCCGTCCGTCGACAAAGGAATGCGCCGCCGCCGCGGCGCCACCACAGTGCGGGCACCTGCCATTCGGACTGTCGTGCATTCACCGGACGACCGTAGATCAGGCTCGAACCACCTATGGGCGGTGTGGATACAGATTTGGTCACGGCTTAGTCGGATTGCCAGGTCAACACCCGTCGAGATTGCGCCTGCCTCCCTCTGTACGGTGGAGCGAAGGACCTCGACCGATGAATCATCTAGGGGAAGGAACTTCATGGCTCAGCCAGACAGGCTGGAGAAAGACCCGAACAAAGGTTTCGTGGCCCTGCTGGGCTGGAGCTTGGCCGCAGTGGAGGCGCTGGACAAGTTCGATCGACGCTACGTCGTCGTCGCCCCCGAGTGGGCCGAGGCGTATTGCACCGAGCACGACATTCCGTACCTCCCGTGGAACTTCGAGCGACTCAACGATCGCTCACTGGAAATCGCAGAGACACTGCAGGCAAAGGGTGTCGACGTCGCGATACCGCTCTACGAGGAGACTGTCGAGTGGGCCGGTGCCATCAACTCCGTGTTGCTGGGCAACCCTCGCCTGTTCGGTCAAGCCATGTTGCTGCGCGACAAGGCGTTGATGAAGCGTCGAGCCCAGTTGGGCGGCATTCGCGTCGGCATCTTCGAGGAAGCGCACGACCGCGAGGACGTCATTCGATTCCTTCGCCGGGTCAATCAGACCCTGCTCAAGCTCGACGGCGATCCGAACGACCCCATTCACCTCAAGGCGTTCGACAAGGCAGGATGCCTGGGCCATCGCGTCATTCGCACACCCGACGAGGTCGACTCCATCCCGGACGAGGAATTCCCGGTGTTGATGGAATCGCACCTGGACGGGTGGGAGTTCGCCGTCGAGGCGTGGATCCACAACGGCAAGATCAAGTTCCTCAACATCTCCGAGTACGTCACGCTCGGATACTCGGTGTTCGTTCCTGCGACACCGGAACTGGAGAAGTACCGCGAGCAGATCACGGTGCAGATCGAGAAGCTGATCAAGACCTTCGACATCGAGTTCGGATTCATTCACCCCGAGTACTTCGTCACCAGCGACGGCGAGATGTACTTCGGTGAAGTGGCTTATCGCCCACCGGGTTTCAAGGTGTTCGAGCTCCTCGAGCGGGCCTACGGATTCAATGCCTACCAGGGCCTGGCGTTGGCGTTCGACCCGAAGACCACCGAGGAGGAGATCGACGCCTTCTTCCCGAAGGAAGTTGTCGACGCTACCGGTGTCGCCGGATGTTTCGGCGTCTACCCGCGACGCCGTGTCGTCAGCCATCTCCAGATCCCGGAGGAGACGACCGGACACGACTACTACGAGACCAACGACCTGTCGGCACCGGTCGAGGAAACCGTCACCAAGAGAACAGCGTTCGGCACCCACTGGGGACTGCTGTACTTCTTCGGCGAGGATTCCTACGTCATGCGTGACTTGCTGAAGCATCAGGAAGAACTGGACTTCTACGTGTGAAGCAGCAACTCGGCAACGACCACGAGCCCACAGTCCAGACGATGAACGAACCGGCGGGTGTCGACGAGCCCGCACCGGTGGACAAGGCCTTGGCGTCGCGGCTCGCTCAACTCGACCACGCCGCCGAGGCCTTGGCCGATGCACCCGAGTTCAGCAAGAACACCAAGGTGCGACGAGTTCTGGATGGCTTGCACCGAGTCTTGTTGCAGCCCGGCGGTTGCGGTGCAATTCGCGAACGCGCCGAGATGCTCGAGAATGCGGGGCTGTTCGCGGGCACCGACTGGGCGCACCCGGACATTCTCGTTCCAGGGTTCGTGGGGCCCAGCCTGCGCAGCGGCAACGACGACACCTTCGTGCTCGAGGCGACCAGCGAACTGCGGATGGTCGCGATCGTTGCGGGCGAGTACGAGCATGCTGCGGTCACCGCCGAGGATGCCCGTCGGTTCCTTTCTCAGGTTCTCGCGGTCAATCTCGACGTTCTGTTCACACCCCCGTCCGAGTCGGAGCGAGTTCGCCTGGGTCGGACCGCGCACCTGATCCGTGATCTTTTCGGGTACGTGGCCGGCCAGATCGGCTACGACAGTGTGCTCGACGAGTTGGTCGAGGAAATCTGGCGGATCCTGCGGCAGCGCCCGATTCAGGTGGACACCATCAAGGACATGGTCACCCGCATCGCGATCTATCGCGACGACCCGACCGTCGACCTCGGCAACTCCGGGCAGGGCTTGGATCGGTTGATCACGGCCCTGTTCGGCACCACCGACGCGTGCCGGGAAGATCCGGGTGTGGACGTGTACCGGTCGCGGCTCGAGGCGATGGACGTCGAGGCGCTGCAGTTCGAGGCCCGCGGATTCGCGCGAGCGATGCACGACACCGGACTGGTCTCGCCGTACCACGCGACGCTGACGCAGTACCTCGTCGATCACTATTCGTACGTTCTTCCCGAGGCACTGGGTCTGTCCGACACCGGTCGTACCTGCCTCACCCGGTACCCCGAACTGGTCCATCGCCTCATCGAGGAGACGGTGTACCCCGAAACCGCGCAGTGTCTCTACGGTTTGGCGCTGCTGCTCGATCGCGGGATTCTGCATCAGCCGCCGATCGTGCCGTCACTGTGGCGGCAGATTTCGTTGAAGCTCGCCCCTGCGGTGCGGGAACGACTGATCACCACGTTCGGCCCGGTTCCGGCACCGGAGTCGCGCCTACTGGGTGGATTGCTCGCGATGCTCGGCCAACCGCTCGGTGTGGGCCAGGGCGACAACCCGACGTGCCAGTCGGCACGCGCGCTGTCGATGTGGGCGTACAACGATCCCGACTACCTCTTGCAGATGGTGGTGTGGGCGGCGCGTGACGAGGAAATCGTCATGCACTTCGAGGGGCAGTCGATCTCGTCGACCGAAAGCGTCAGTGGCGTCGCCACTTCCGATCCGGTGGACCTCGACCCCGCGTCGCTACTTCTGGTTCCCCACCTGGACCGCATCTACGCAGAGATGGTCAGGCGGTGCGCCGATCGTCCCGGAGATCCGCATCGCTGGGTCAACCCGGAGTTCCACGGGTGGTGGTCGGCGCGCGAATTCCACATCGACGTCGACGTCGCGACCGGCAATCTTGTCGATCTGGACGCATTTCTGCGGCAGTTCTACGCGGCGTACCACCCGGAGTACAACGGGCACCAACCGTTGATTCACCCGCAACCAGCCGGTGTGGCCGTAACCGACAGTGCGGCACGGTATGTGGGATGGCACGCCATCACGATCCTGCGGGTGACCACCGATCCCGACGGCGTCATGCGGGTGTACTTCTTCAATCCCAACAACGACAGCGGGCAGGACTGGGGCGACGGCGTCGTGGTGGGAACGGCGGGCAACGGCGAACGCGCAGGCGAGGGTTCGCTGCCGTTCGATCAGTTCGCATCGCGGCTCTACATCTTCCACACCGACCCGCTCGAGCACGGCGAGCCGGAGAGGATTCCGGACGAGGACATCGACCGAATCCGGGGTTACATCGAACGGAGTTGGGGCGCAGAACGATCGGTCCCCCAGGCATGAGATTCACGATGCGCCCCGAGTCCATGACTCGGGGCGCATCGCAGTTTCCGTCTGCCGTCAGTCCTTCTTGTCCAGCGCGTCGGGTTTGTGCACCGCGTCTTTGCCGGACTTGTCGCTCTCGACTCGGTATTGCGGTTCGTCCTTCGAGGCCTTCACCGTTCGACCTGCCGCTTCGGTCTCGGAGGTGATCTTCTCCACCACCGTTCCTTCGGTCGTCGTTCCGTGGGTCTGCCATTCGACCTTGTCGCCCTTGTGCAAGTCGTCTTTCGCCATGTCCGGATCTTCCCTTCGTCGGTGGTATCCATCGACGCGTACCCGCGAAAGTCTCGGGGCAATCAGCTGGTTCCGAGAGCCGGTGCCAGCGTGATGAACCAGGCTTCGCGCAACTGATCCTCGAACAACGGCCACGTGTGTGCGCCCTCCTCGCGCATGGAGACCGTTGCCGGCACATCGGCTCGGCGCAGAGCGTCGACGAAAATCGATGTGCAGTGGTTGACCATCGCTTCGACCGCCATTCCTCCGAACGGCGGGATCGCGCCCTCGGGAATGCGGTCCACAGGCCCGGGGAGTCCACGCGACGAACTGACGTACACGGCGGTTCCGCGCAAGCGCTCGACGTTGAGCGAGGGGTCGTGGTCGCGCCACCCCTGGCTTCCCGGCAGCCCCCACATGTTGAACGGATTGTTCAGTCCGCCGGCGATCATCGCCGAAATACCGGCGGTGGCAAGCGGGTTGGAGGGTGCCGGGCAACCACTGAACGACGCGGCCGCGTCGAACACGTCCGGGGCCTGAATCGCCAGATCGAGTGCAGGACCACCGCTCATCGACAGTCCTGCCACGCCGCGTCGACCGTTGGATCCATAGGCGGCGTCGACGGCTGCGGGTAGCTCGCGGGTGAGGTAGGTCTGCCACATGTTCTTGCCCAGCACCGGATCCGGAGTCTGCCAGTCCGTGTAGAAGCTGAAGCGGCCACCGATCGGTGCGACGACCGTGACGTTCTTGTCCAGGAAGAACTCCTCGACGCCGGAGTTGTTGAGCCAGCCGACACCGTCCTCGTTGCCGAGTGCGCCGTTGAGCAAGATCAGGCTCGGCGCAGGCCCGCCCTGCGGTGAGTGCAACACCTCGTTGGAAATCACGCGATTCATGGACGGGGAGAACACGTTCAGCACAGCGCGAGTGGCAGACACCTGATGTATCCCGACGGCTCCCACCGCCGCGTCGGCCGATCCGGAGTTGCCCGGCAGCGCCTGCACAGACGTTCCGGTCATCAGCATCGACGCCACTGCGGCGGCCGTCACGACCGCAGCGGATCGAGTTCGCCTCTTTTTCTTCTGTCCCACAGGCAACATCAGCACCATACGAGGATTGCACGAATTCCGTTTTCTACCGCTAACGATCAGATTACGAAACCGATCGGTCCGTTCGCCTGCTGCCGGGATGGCTCAGATGGCCCGGATCCGCGCGGCCTGCAGCGTCAGATGGTGCCGCTCGGGAATCGACGACGCCTGCTCCGCCGCCTGCGCGTACAACTCGGCGGCACGCTGCAGATCACCGGCCTTCTCGTACAGGTACGCGGCCGCCGCTGTGTGCCGCGGGACGGCCGAATCGACCTCGCCCAGCGCCGCAAGCCCCGCCGTCGGACCGTCGGCCTCCCCGATCGCCACCGCTCGATTGAGTCGCACCACGGAACTGTCCGTGAGAGCGAGCAACTCGTCGTACCACTCGACGATCTGCGGCCAGTCGGTCTCCTCCACACAGCTCGCATCGGCGTGCAGGGCGGCAATGGCCGCCTGCGCCTGGAACTCACCCAACCGATCCTGGGCGAGCGCGGCCTGCAGAATCCGCACTCCCTCCGCTATCAGCGTTGTGTCCCAACGAGATCGGTCTTGTTCAGCGAGAGGGATGACGTGACCGTCGGGCCCCGTCCTGGCCGAACGCCGTGCGTGGTGCAGCAGCATCAGCGCCAACAGTCCGGCCGTTTCCTCGCCGTCGGACAGCCTGGCCAACTGCCGGGTCAACCGAATCGCCTCGGCCGCCAGATCGATGTCCCCGGTGTACCCCTCGTTGAAGACGAGATACAGCACCCGTCGCACCGTCCCCACATCACCGGGGGCGTCCAAACGCACGTCGCGCACCGTGCGTTTGGCTCGGCTGATGCGTTGCGCCATGGTCTTCTCCGGCACCAGATACGCCTGCGCGATCTGCCGCGTCGTCAATCCCCCGACGGCACGCAGCGTCAGTGCCACCGCTGCCGCCGGACCGAGCGAGGGATGCGCGCACAGGAAGAACAACTGCAACGTGTCGTCGACGCCGCCCACACTGCCGGGATCAGGTTGGGCAGCGACTCGAACCTCACGGGCTCGTCGCGCCTTTTCGGAGCGTTGCGCGTCCAGAAACTTTCGCCACGCGACGGTCACCAGCCAACCCTTCGGATCGGTCGGCGCTTCGGCGACCCACGTGAAGGTCGCCTCGAGCAGCGCCTCCGCCGCGGCGTCCTCGGCCGACGCGAAGTCTGCTCCGCGGTGGACGAGGACGCCGATCACCGCGGGTGTCAGTGCCCGCAGCACGTGGGGGTTCATGGCGATCGTCAGTCGGCGATGGTGGGAGGAGCCTCCATGAACGGACGCAACTCGAGCCATTCGTGAATCGGTTTGCCGCCTGCTCCCGGCGCGGCCGACAGCTGTCCGGCGAGCTCGAGCGCCCGCTCGTAGCTCTCGACGTCGATGATCATCCAGCCTGCGATGAGATCCTTGGTCTCGGCGAACGGACCGTCGGTGACCGGTGGCTTGCCCTCACCGCCGGAGCTGACCCAGGTCCCCTCGGGGGCCAGGGCCTGGGCGTCGACGAACTCGCCGGTGGCTTCGAGCTCGGCGGCGAAATCCTGCATGAACTGGATGTGGTCGCGCACCTCCGCCGGGGTCCACCGGTCCATCGGGACGTTGTCGATCGGCTCCGGAGCGCCGCGGTAGTGCTTGAGCATGAGGTACTTGGCCATGGTGTCTCCTGACGTTCGATGCGGCCATTCTTGCCGCATTCGCCCCTGGGACGGAACCGGCACGCAGATGTCGACACACTCGACGAAATAGGTTCTCAGCGCATCGTGCGCCCTGCCGAGCCCAGCATCTGTGTCGCCTCGACCACTCTCGCTGCCATCGCCGTCTCGGCCGGCTTGCCCCACGATCGGGGGTCGTAGGCCTTCTTGTTGCCGTACTCGCCGTCGACCTTGAGAACCTGGTCGTACTTGCTCAACATGTGCCCTGCGATGGACCGGGTGAAGGCGTATTGGGTGTCGGTATCGATGTTCATCTTGATCACCCCGCTCGCGACGGCGGAGGCGATGTCGGCGGCACTCGATCCCGATCCGCCGTGGAACACCAGATCGAACGGCTTGTCCTTACCGGTCTCGGCTCCGAGGACGGACTGGATCTCGTCGAGGATCTCGGGTCGTAGATGCACCGAGTCGGGGTTGTAGACGCCGTGGACGTTGCCGAAAGTCAAGGCCGTCATGTAGCGACCGCGCTCCCCCGCACCGAGCGCAGCGATCGTGGCGCGCGCGTCGTCGACCGTCGAGTACAGCTGTTCGTTGATCTCGTGCGACACCCCGTCCTCCTCGCCGCCGATCACTCCCACTTCGATCTCCAGAATGGTGTCGGCCTGCACTGACAGATCGAGCAACTCGCGCGCGATCCGCAGATTTTCGTCCAGCGGCACAGCCGACCCGTCCCACATGTGCGATTGGTACAGCGGTGCCGATCCGCGGCCGCGTCGTTCGATCGCGTCGGCGAGCAGGGGCCGCACCCAGTCGTCCAGATTCTCGGCGGGGCAGTGATCGGTGTGCAGTGCCACCGAGATCGAATAGTGTTGAGCCACTTCGTGGGCATACTGCGCGAGCGCCTTCGAGCCGGCGAAGCGGTTCTGCACCGCATTACCGGACAGATAGAGCGCGGTACCGACCGATACCTGGATGATCCCGTCACTCTCGGCTTCGGCGAATCCCTGCAGAACTGCGTTGAGTGTCTGCGAGCCGGTGACGTTGATCGACGGGTAGGCGAACCCGCCCTCCTTGGCGCGATCCAGCATGGCGGCGTACTGGTCCGGACTGGCAATCGGCATGAGCTGTCCTATCTTTCGGGTGCGGGCGGCATGTCGGCTCGAGGTGCACTGCAGCCGCAGGAATTTCGGTGGGTGAAGGTGGTCGGTACGCGGATCGAGCGGGGCGCGTCCTCGTGCCCCTCGATCCGCCGAAGAACCAGGTCGGCTGCGGTTCGGCCGATCGTCTGCACGTCCTGAGCCGCCGCTGTGAGCCGGGGCTCGAACAGATCCGACCACTCGAAGTCGTCGTAGCAGACGAAGGCGAGGTCGACGGGAATCGACAAGCCCAGGCCACGAACGGCTTTCAGCGATCCGATGGTCATCGAATTGTTCATCGACACCAGAGCCGTCGGCCGATCCGGACCCGACATCAGCCCACGCACCCGAGATTCGGCCACCTCGACGCTGGACCGACCGTCGAGAACCAATCGAGGATCGAGTTCGATTCCTCGATCTGCCAGTGCACGGGTATAGCCGTCGAATCGCTCTGTCGTAGAAGAGATCCCTTCGATGCCGCGGACGATCGCGATGCGTCGATGTCCGGCGTCGAGCAGGTGGGTCGTGAGTTCGTACGCCGACACGTCGTTCTCCGGGCCCACCTGATCACACGGGACGTCGAGCATCCGGTCGATCAGCACCAGAGGCGTTCCGCTACGCACGATCTCGGGAATCGTGGAGAATTCCGAGCCCGCTGCAGGCGCGAGAATCATGCCGTCGACCTGACGGTCCAGCAATGAGTCCGTCACCCTGCGCTCGGACCGCGGCTCGTCGTGCGAATCACCGAGGATCAAGACGTAACCGGCCTCGGACAACCGCTCCTCGACGGCATGGACCAGGCTGCCGAAGTACGGGTTGGTCAGCGCGGCAATGGACAGTCCCACGGTGTGAGTCCGACCTGCCGCGAGCGATCGAGCGACGACGTTGCGCCGATAGCCGATCTCGAGAATCGCCGCGTCGACGCGTTGCCGGGTGGCGGGATTGACGTTGCGGGTTCCGTTGAGCACGTGTGAGACAGTCGATACCGATACCCCTGCCAGACGGGCGACATCGTCCATCGTGGGCATATCAGTCGGCCCAGCGCTGTCGTGTCTCGTGGCTCTGTGGAATCGTCATGTCAGCCGCAGGATTCGATCGGCGCGGCGCGCAGTCGACCCGATCAATTCCGCGTTGCGTTCGTCCGATCCCAGGGCCCAGAACTCCGCGTCCTCGTGCGACTTTCCGTAGGCCTCGTGCCTGGCCACCAGCCGCTCGTGCCGAACCCTCGTGTGTGGAGCCAGAAACCAGACTTCGTCGATCATCGCCCGCGCCGCCGGCCACGCGTCGGACTCCATCAGCAGGTAGTTGCCCTCGGTGATGACGAGCGGGACAGTCGACGGGACCGGGATCGAGGAACCGATCGACTCCTCGATCTCTCGGCGAAATCTCGGCGCATACACGAGGGGACCACCGGGCTGCTGATCGTGAACGGCCGCGATCAACCGCGCGTAACCACCGTCGTCGAACGTGTCGTGGGCACCCTTGCGATCGAGCCGGCCCAGCTCGATCAACACCTCGTTGGCGAGGTGGAATCCGTCCATCGGAACCAGTACCGCGAGTTCCGGCCCGAGCGCATCTACGAGTTGCTGTGCCACAGTGGACTTTCCGGCACCCGGCGCACCGGTCAGGCCGAGTATGCGCCGCTCACCGGACACGGCCAGCTTTCGAGCCAGCTCCACGAGTTCGGAGAGACTGGCTTCCTGTACGTCCTGGTCAATGCTCACCGTTGTCGCTTTCGAGTCCGCGGTTGGAAAGTTCGTGTAGCCACGCTCTGGGGCCGATCATCGAGCAGCGCAGTGCGGCAACGTGAGCCGACCTGTCGATGCGCTCAGCAAGGGAGCCTGGCTGCGTGGAGTAGTAGGCATACGCGCCGTGGAACGCATCCCCGGCACCCAGAGTATCGACAACTGCGACCGGCTTCACGTCGACCGATCCCGACGATCCCTCGGACCACCATTCGACGGGCTCGCCGCCGTGGGTGGTGACGACGGTACGCACACCGGATGCAACGAGTGCCGCGGCAGTCGTAGTCGTGTCCGAGGTGCCGGGAGCGCGAAAGTCCGCCGAGCACACCACGTCCGTGGCGTGCGGGATCAGCTCGCTCATCACCGGCTTCCAGCGACCGGCGTCGACGACCAATGTGGTAACCCGCGCCGCCGCATGTTCCGCGGCGGCGCAGGCGATCAGGGGGTGGTGCCCGTCGACCAGAACGACGTCGGCACCGGCAACGACGGCCTCGAGATCCTCCGGCGGCGAGGCGTCGGAGTTGACGGCGTCGGCCGAGACGACCGATCGGTCGCCGGTCGATTCGATCACCGTCACCGCCGAGACGGGCACGGACCTGCTGGAGCCCTCGGCCGCGTCGATCACCCGCACTCCGAAGGCCTCCAGGTCGGCCTTGACCAGCGCTGCCACCGGATCGTCTCCGAGCGCGGTGACGAGCACAGCCGCCCCGCCCAGCGCGGCGAACGTCACTGCCGCGTTGGCAGCAGGACCTCCCGCCGCGACGAACTGCGCGCTCGAGGTGATCTTCTGGTTGGGTGCCGGCGCTGCCGACACTCGATGGATGACGTCGAGTGTCGCCAGACCGACGAAAACACCGACCGGACTTGTCGATTCAGAGCCCGGCACGTTCATCGTCGGTCGGCTCCTCCGCGCCGGTCATGAGCGCGACCACCTCGGACATGGTGCGGTTCTTCGGATCCACGACGCCCGCCCGCTTGCCGAGACGGTGGATGTGAATCCGGTCGGCGACCTCGAACACGTGCGGCATGTCGTGGCTGATGAGCACCACCGGAATGCCTCGGTCGCGGATCGTGCGAATCAGATCGATCACCATGCCCGACTCCCGCACACCCAGTGCGGCCGTCGGCTCGTCCATGATGATCACACCTCGCCCGAACGCCGCTGCCCGCGCTACGGCCACGCCCTGACGTTGACCACCGGAGAGCGTCTCGACCGCCTGGTTGACCGACTTGATGCCGATCTTGAGGTCCTGCAGGTGCTTCGAGGATTCCTCGCGCATACGCGGCATGTCGAGGCGGCGAAACAGGCTGCCACTGATGCCTTTACGCTTGATCTCACGGCCGAGATACACGTTCGAGGCGATGTCGAGCGCCGGAATGACGGCCAGGTCCTGATAGACCGTCTCGATGCCGGCCGCCCGTGCGTCGCGCGTGTTCTTGAACGACACCGGCGAGCCGTTCATCAGGATCTCACCCGAATCCGGAATGACGGCACCGGCCAAAGCTTTGATGAGACTGGACTTTCCGGCACCGTTGTCGCCGATCACCGCCAGCACCTCACCGGCCCGCAACTCGAAATCTGCACCGTTGATGGCCGTCACGCTGCCGTAGGTCTTGACGAGACCACGCGCTTCCAGAGCGAGAGTGGCACTCACTGTGACCTCCTACGTGCGAATTGATCGACGGCCACCGCGACGATGACGAGAATGCCGGTCGCGATGTTCTGGTACAGACTGTCGACGCCTGCCTGGGTGAGTCCATTGCGCAGAACACCGACGATCAGTGTTCCGACCAAAGTGCCGATGACGGTGCCGCGTCCACCGAACAGACTGGTTCCACCGATGACCACCGCGGTGATCGATTCGAGGTTGGCATTCTGATACGCGTTCGGATCGGCATTGGGGATCCGTCCGAGCGCTGCCCACGCCGCGATCGCCGCGATGACTCCCGTGACGATGTACACCGAGAACAGCACGCGACCGGACTTGATGCCGGAGCGATCCGAGGCCTGCGGGCTACCACCGACCGCGTAAATGTGCCTGCCCCAGGAGGTTTGGGACAGCGCGTACCACATCACGACGTACACCAGCAGCATCACCACCACGCCGTAGGTCGTGGAGAAGCTGCCGATCTTGAACGAGGTACCCAACAGCGTCAGCGGTCCGCTCGGCACCTGGTAGGTCTCGGAGCCGGCCAGCAACCTGGTGGCCGCCTGGATCGCGGTGAACGTGCCGAGTGTGACGATGAACGGTGGCAGTCGCAGAACCGTCACCAATCCGCCGTTGATCGCACCGAACGCAACGCAGACGGCCAGCGTCGAACCCAACGCGACCACCGGACCGTTCGCGCCGGCCGACTGCGCCATCACGATGGAACCCATCACCGCCACCGCGCCGATCGACAGATCGATACCGGAGGTGAGGATGATCAGCGTCTGGCCGACGGCCAGGATGCCGACGACCACCGACTGCTGCAGGATCAGAGAAACGTTCTGCGGGTTGAGAAACGAGCTCGAGATCGAGCTGAAGACGATGACGGCGATGAGGAGCGCGGCCATCGGCCCGAGCAGTGGTTCCCGCAGGATGGTTCCCACGTTGAATCGGCTCGGAGCCTTGGGCTCGGCGGCGGTATCAGTACTCATGGATCAGCCCTCGTATTCGACGGTCGACCTTCGAACCCGAGATCAGCCCCAGCAATTCTCTTCGCCCCATGCGGTGTCCTGCGAATCGATTCCGTCGACGGGCTTGTCGGTGACCAACTGCGAGCCGGTGTCGTTGAACCCGCTGGGCTTGGTGCCGTCCTCGGCGAACTTCACCACTGCATCGACGCCCTGCTCGGCCATCTTCGCCGGGAACTGCAACACCGTCGCGCCGATGACGCCGGACTTGACGTTCGCGATGCCGGTGCAGCTGCCGTCGATCGAGCCGATGGTGATCTGATCGGCGCGGCCTGCGGACTGAATCGCCTGGTACGCACCCGCTGCTGCGGGCTCGTTGATCGTGTAGAGCGCGTTCACGCCCGGCGCGCGCTGCAGCAGGTTCTCCATGGCGGTCTGTGCCTTGGTCTGATCGCCGTTGGTGTTCTCCTGACCGACGATCTCCGGCGAACTGTCGGTCAGGCCCATGCCTTCGAGGAAGCCGTCGTGACGGAAGGTGTCGACCGTGCCGCCCGCGGTGCCGTCGAGCATGATGACCTCGGGTGCGGTGGTTCCGAGCGTGCCCTTGACCCAGGCACCCTGGCTCACTCCGGCAGCCTTGTTGTCGGTGGCGAACGTGGCGTCGACCGCGTCCTCCGGGTCGGTTGCGGTGTCGAGGGCGATGACGACGACGCCGGCGTCACGTGCCTTCTTGATCGCGTCCAGGACTCCGGTGGACGAGTTCGGGGTGATCAGAATTCCCTTCACGCCCTGCCCCACCAGGTTCTCGATCGCCGCGACCTGTCCCTCGTTGTCACCGTCGAATGCGCCGGCCAGAGCCACCAACTCGGCTCCGCTGGAATCCGCCTGCGCCTGCGCTGCCTCGCGCAGCTTCACGAAGTACGGATTGGAATCCGTCTTGGTGATGAGCCCGACCTTGACGCTGTCCGAGTCCGAGCTGCTGCAGGCGGTCAGGCCGAAGACGAGCGAACCGGCCATGAGCACGGTCCCGATCGTCAGCGCGGACTTCCGACGGTGATTGAACATGTGGACTCCCTTGTCCCCTAGCCACGCGGTCGCGTCGCTCGATTGCAGGAGCCTAAGGCGCATACAAGCGCTTGCGCATGCGCTTTCGCCGAAACAAACCAGGATTCTTTTTCCACCGACCGGTTGACCGGTTCGTGACGGGGGTTACGCGATCGCCCGCTTGCTGCTGCTGGTTCTCACCACACCCCGATCAACCAGCGAACCGGCCGACCCCCAGTTCAGCTCACTTACTCGACGAGTCCTCCTCCGTCACCGAATCCGGCTCGTCGTATGTGACGGTGATGTCCTGAAATCCCTTGTTGCGCTGCGCTTCTGCCTGGCCGGTGTAGGAGTTCTTGTCACCCTCGGTGAGTTCGACGTTGTCGGTGAACGGCGTCAACAGCGCCCGGGGATGCAGGTGGTCGACGCGTACGGCGTTGATTTCGATACACAGCACGATCAGCACCGATGAGACGTAGAGAAAACCGAGCAGGCCGAGGACGATCGCGAAGATCCCGTTGCTGGCGCTGGCACTGCCGACGACATAGCGAATGTAGATGCCGCCGAACGATTGCAGCGCCTGCCAGATCACCGCGGCGATCGCAGCACCGGGCAGAACCTCGCGCACAGTCAGGGTGCGAGCGGTCCCGATTCGGAACGCAGCGATGAAGACCACTGCGTTGACGACGACCGCTCCGACGAGTGCCAGTGCACCGCCGGCAAAGCCGAACACGCCCGAGGACGCGACGCCGTTGAGAACGGTCAGGCCGATGATGGCGGTGCCGACCGTACTGAGCAGCACCAGCCCACGCAGCCGACCCTTGATCGGATCCGGTTGTTCGTTTCGCGGGACGGACCATGCGGTGTTCATCGCGTACTGCGCGGCCAGTGACACTCCGAGTCCGCCGTACAGCGACCCCACCACGCCGATGACGATGGCGGTTGTCCCGCCGCTGAGTCGATCCGGCTGACCGAGTTGATCACCGATGACCGGGATCTGGCTCATTGCCGAATCGATGATGCGGGTCTGCAGTTCCGGGTCGCCGGCCAGCACGATTCCCAGCACGGTGGTGAAGAGCAGCAGCAACGGAAACAACGAGAGGAACGAGTAGTACGCGATGAGAGCCGCGAGATATCCACCTCGGTCGTCGAGAAACTTGTACAGGACCGCGAGCGGGAAACCCGCCGACGGGTGCCTGCGCTGAAAGCTGTCCACTTTGCCGACCATCATCGATCGAATGTATCCGCCACGCCGCTGCTGGAAACGTCGCCCGAGCACGTATTGGGTGTGACCCAGATCTCAACGATTCGATGTGCGCTTTCCGGTTCGAGCTTCGACCAACTGCTGAGACCGCACGAAACGAGAAAGGGAACTCACATGAGCTTCATCGACAAGGCCAAGAACGCAGCAGAAGACGCCATCGGCAAGGCCAAGGAAGTTGTGGGCGACGCCACGAACAACAAGGACCTCGAGGCCGAGGGCAAGAAGGACCAGGGTTCGGCAGGCGTGAAGAAGGTCGGCGAGAACATCAAGGACACCTTCAAGTAGGTCGCTCTCGCGAGGGCCGTCGATCTCCGGGTCGACGGCCCTCTCTGTGTTCTCCGGTGCCGCTGCCGATGCACTTCGGTTCTAGGTACAACCTCCAGATGACAACGTATAAAGTGCACTGAGTCGACATTGTCGGCCGATACGGGCGTCCAGCAGAAGGCGTGTTCGTGGATCTCTCCGGCGAAAGGCGGCAGAGGTCTTGTGCGAGAGGACTCTCTGAATGTCGCAACCGTCGACCGGTGTACAGCTTCCCGGATCTTCCCCCGCATCGTCGCTCGCCGAATTCGCGCGCTCCCTGCGCGACACCCGTCGGTCGATGCCGGAGACGGTGAGCGAAATTCTGCGCACAGCGATCCGGCTCATCCCGGGCGCAACCGTGGGATGTGTCACCACGGTGCGCAAAGGCGTGCGCACCGTCGTAGCGTCCACCGACCCCCTTGCGGAGAAGCTGTGTCGGCTTCAGTACGAGCTCGACGAGGGCCCGATTCCCACCGAGGTTCGCCACTTCGACGTCGTGGTATCGCACGACCTCACAGCGGAACCGAGATGGCCGGAGTTCGCGGTCCTGGCCGTGAAAGAGGGATTCAAGTCCTTGGCGGCGTTTCAGCTGTACAGCAATGCCGATGACCTCGGTGCGTTGATTTTCTACAGCGACGTGCAGGGGGCCTTCGACACCGACGCGGTCGAGATCGGTGAAGCCCTCGCAGCGCATGCCGCCATCGCGATGCTCAGCGCCCGCGACAACGAGCAGTTCCGGACCGGTCTGGCCAGTCGAGACATCATCGGCCAGGCCAAGGGCATGATCATGGAGCGCTACGACCTCGACGCGGTCCAAGCGTTCGACCTGTTGGCCAAGCTGTCACAGCAACAGAATCTCCCTCTGCACCGTGTGGCTCGTGATCTGGTGGAGACCGATCACCCGACGAACTCGACCTTCTGACGACCCGACGGGGTTTCGATTCGCTGCTCGCGAGGAATGGCTGTCAGTGGTATCGGCAGGCAACACGCGATATCCGCGGGCGGTTATGTCGTTGAGACAACAGCGATCGACCGTCCGTCGCTAGTGCTCTGGTTGACAGCTCGGACACCACCATGTTCGACGCCTGTCCGGGTCACCGTCCACTTCTGCGACCACCCGAATCGACGTTCCACACCGCAGACACGGCTTTCCGGCCCGACCGGCGACCCAGTGCGCACGGCCCCGGCGAGTATCTCCGGTGGTCACCTGCATCGCACCCGGAACTGTGGCCGAATGACGCATCGCTCGCGCGAGCAACGCGACCAATCGTTGCGCGTCGACACCATTCGACGGTGTCCACGGCCACAGCCCGCGCAGAAAGCAGAGCTCGTTGGCCCACAGATTTCCCGGACCGGCGACCACCCTCTGGTCCAGCAACGTCGCGATGATCGGCCGACTTCCCTGGGCGGCGATGTTGGCAATTGCGCGCTCGGCGTCGAAAATCGGATGCAGCGGGTCCGGTCCGAGATGCGCGATCAGCGCATTCATGTCCCGCGTGTATCCGTAGTCGACGACCGGCAGCAGAATTCCGTAGGCGGTGGGCCCGTCGACCGCGGCAAGCCGGACCCGCACGTCGGGTCGGACGCGCTGCGGAATCGACCGACCGGCCCGCACCACCGTCCACGATCCGCTCATCCGCAGATGCGTGTCCAGCGTCGTGTCGTCGTCGAAATCGGTGAGCAGATGTTTGCCGTGCGTCCGATGCGCGACGACGGTTCGCCCGGCCAGATTCTCCACTGCGTGTGCGGGCACCTGCAGCCTTCCGGCCCGCAACGATGCGCCGTCCAATGCTCGACGCAATCTCGCCGCCAATACGAACACGGAGTCACCCTCGGGCATGATCTCCGGGTATCCCGCTCGAAAGAAACGCAATCCGAATCACGTCGTTCCGAGCCCGACCGAGCACCGCGTCGACTCCGAGAAACGTCACCAGGCTCAGCCCGAGGAGCGGAACGAACCAGCCGACAGCGACGGCGACGACCGCCAGTACGGCGACGGAGATCGGTGAGATTCTGCGAATGCCGCCGCGCCGAGGCGGCCGCCCTGACGTGAGGCCGGTTGCCCTGGTGGGGCGGCGTTTCCACCACATCATGTAGCCACGAACGATGATCGATACCAACGCGCCCGCGAGAGCGAGCAGCGCCAGCTGATTGGCTACGCCGAACAGCGTGCCCATGTGCAGCTGAATACCCCAAGCCGACAGCTTTGCTGCGAGGGGCCAGTCGGAGAAGAACACGGTATCGACCACTGCGCCGGTACTGCCGTCGATCGAGATGGAGTTGTTCGACATCACCCAGGGTTGACGCGTTTCGGCAACGACGAACGCCGTGTCGGACGACGCTGGAATGGACGCTTCCACGGCACCGCCGATGCCGTTCGCTCGGGCGGTCTCCAGCACCGAGTCGATGCGTCCGACGTTGTCGTCGGTCATCGACGCGTCATCCGACATGTCCATCGAATGCCCACCGTGACCGGAATGATCGGTCGATGCCGCGTCGGAAGATCCGATGGTCTTGCTGACGGCGGGAGTGGTCCAGCTCAATGCCGAACGCAGCTCGGTGACGTTCTCCCCCGCGTAGGTGGACCACGTCAATCCGGTGGCGGAGAGGAAGACCAGACCGACAGCGATCCAGATGCCCGCCACACCATGCCAATTGAGAGACCGGTTGCGGCCCTTGGATTTCCGATCGAAGGTCAACAGCCTGGCTTTGTCGCGGTTGCGACGGTAGCGCTCGACCCACAGGTAGAGCCCGCCGAGCGCGATCACCCACAGCCACGATGCGGCGAGTTCGCTGTAGATGCGTCCGGGCTCCCCCAGATGCAAGTGCCGGTGCAGCTCGGATATCCAGGTACGCAACGGCAGGGCACTGGACGACCCGTAGACCGCCAGCTCGCCCACGGACGTCGCGGTGGCGGGGTCGACGAAGACGGCCAGCCGCTCGGATTCGCCGAGGCTCGGGTCGGTGAACAGCACTCGAGTGGTGTCGCCGGCTTCGGCTGCGGGGCGGACGGCGGCGACGGTCAGATCGGGTCGTTCGGCCTGCGCTACCCGAATCTGTTGTGCGACGGGGACGGCCGGGCCGGTCGCATCCACGTGGAGATAGTCGCGGTAGACGAGTTGCTCGATGGTCGGTGCGACGGCGTAGAGGCCGCCGCTGATGGTGGCGATCAGGATGAACGGCGCAACCAGGATGCCGGCATAGAAGTGCAGCCGCAGGATCAGCGGACGCCAGCTGCGCGGACTGTTCGGACGGGTGGGAGGGGAAGCGTCGGCGACGCGTTCCAATTCCGGTGTGGACAAGAGTTACTCGTTTCACGAAAGGCACGGATTGGCGCGCGAATATGCGCGAAAGGGCATCGCGCAGTCGATCGAGCGTGCTCGAAGCAGCGCGGATCGTGCGATGTGCGGGATCGAATGCGGACACAACCCACGACTCGGCACCCGCAGAGCAGTGCGGGTGAGACGTTCGGGCTGTGCTCAGGCAGTTCGAACAGGCGGTCCGCGGTTTCCGCAGCCCGAAAGATCGAGAAGTCGTGGTGATCCCGGGATCCGATACACCGGGAGCGGTGGGGCGATGCGATTGTCGTCGACGACGAGCGCTACCAGCATCGGCAGTGCCTCGCGGAGCGAGGTGACCGCGCGCCGGATGCCGTGCTCGGCTCCGCGGATGGCCAGAGCGCCGACCAGGATGGCAACCGCGTGGGCCGCGAACATCTGCTGGGTGATCAGCGGACCGTGATGATGACCGTCGACAACCGTGAGCAGTAGGTGGCCGACCGACTGTGCGGCGGTCAGGATCATCAGCAGCTGTGCGCGCGGTGCCACCGGTGTCGGTGCCGCGGCAGTCGCGTAGCCGATCGCCGCGGATACGACGGCCAACAGCACCATCGCCGCGCCGGATGGAGGCATCCCACCACCGAATGCGTGCGCTGCGGCGGTGACCAGCGCCGACAGCGCGCCCACGGAGGCACCGCGCAGGAGCGCGAATCCATCCGTGGTCATCGACATGGACGGGAGCTTACTGCCGACTACACCGCGTAGTAGTCCAGGTGCCAGGACAACATCTTCGGACTCACAAGCCTGTCAGGCGGTCTTTTTACGGTTGGTTATCCTGATCATCGGTACTCGAACCATCAACGGTCGAGCCGCGAGATCGAGATTGGACGCTTATGGCAGAGAATTCGGACGCAGCTCAGGCGCGGGTGTTCGCCGACATGCTGAACGTCGAGATCGCGTCCGCGTCGAGGCGCGTCGAAGAGTCCGAGCAGCTCGCGCGCAAGGCGTTGCGGGTCGGCGATTCCCGCAGCCATGTGTGGCACAGCGAAGAATCGCAGGCACAGAAGAAAGCCCTCTACGAGTTGTATCGCCAGCTCGATGCGTTGCGCAACCGATTCCCCATCATGAAGCCGCGAACCTCCGGCTGACGGTGTACCCGCCGGTCGACTACCGATCAGTCCCTACCGACGACAGCGATGATCAGCTCGGTCAATTCTTCGGTCGCCTCCTCGGGTCCCAGCACTCCGGATACCGCCGCCTGCGAGAGCGCTTCCGCTGCACCGAAGATCGCGGTGATCGACGATGCCGAGATCCCGCCGGAGCCGCTGGACGGCTCGAGTATCGACCGGCATCGATCGGAGTACGCCCGTTCGGCCGTTCGCTTGACCTGTTCGAGTTCGGGCGAGCCCTCCAATGCCGCCAGCACACCCGTCAGCTCACGCCCCTGCGCCAACGCGCAGCCCACGTACGAGTTGGCGATGGCGTGTGCGCGTCCGTTCAACGAGGTGGGCGCGGCATGGAGAGATTCCTCTAGCATGACCGTTTGTCGGTCGTCGAATTCTGTGAACAGTGCGGCCAGGAGTTCTGCACGCGAAGCGAAGTGGCTGTACACCACGGGTTTTGCGACGCCGGCATGTTCGGCGAGTCGGCCGAGCGTCAGAGCGTCGGCGCCTTCCGCTCGCACGAGAGCCCAGGAGACCTCCACCAACTGGTCGTATCGGTCTGAGCGAGACAGTCGTGTCCGGGCCATCGGGAACCTCCTTGCGCTATATACGAATAGTAACCTACTGTTGGTACATAGCCGCTTCGCCGAACCGAAGGAACCAGCCATGACCGCACTCGTCGTAGTCTCCCATTCCGATCCCGACTCACTGACCCACCACGTCGCTCGATCCGTAACGGAGGCGATCCGCACCGCAGGCGGCAGCGTCGAGACGGCCGATCTCGCGGCGGAGAACTTCGATCCACGATTTGCCGGTGCCGACCTGAATCTGTTCCGGGGCAACGGAACCACACCCGCAGACGTGCTTTCCGAACAGGAACGAATCGACCGCGCCGATCACCTGATTCTGGTCTTCCCGATGTACTGGTGGTCCATGCCTGCATTGCTCAAAGGGTGGATCGATCGCGTCTTCGTCAGCGGATGGGCATACGACATCACTCCCGACAGCGGCTTCGTCAAGAAGCTGGATCGACTCACCGTCCACCTGGTTTCCCTTGCCGGCGACGACGCCGACAGCTTCGAGCGTCACGGCATCGATGCCGCTTTCCGAACGCAAATCGAGCGGGGTATTGTCGAATACTGCGGTGCGACAGTGGGATCGACAACTTTCCTGCATGAAACCGATGCCAGGAGTCGCGATGCTCTCGCTGAGGAGATCGCTGATCTCGCTTCGGCCATTGCGGCCCGGGTGGCCTGCCGACAGAAGGCCGTCACCCACTGACAACACTGTCGCCCGTTCACCTCACCCCAGAACTGACAGATGGATGCGGCGCGGTAGTCGTCGATGTGTCGCGATGAGGGCTTGTGGACGTTCCTAGACCCGATCCCGCTGAAGGACTCGCGACCGGTCGGACGGGTCGATGTGCGCAATGCCGTGCCAATCCCAGTAGATTCGGTGCCGCGAGATGAGAGGGCCGTCCAGTTCCACGATCTCGACGAGATCGAGTTTGTCGCCGTTCGTCGTTTGGCGTGGGTGTTCCCAGACCAGGCGGTGCCCGTCGAATGTGAAGATGTCCGCGCTGTGCGGCAGCGATGCGTTCTCGTCGAATCGTTTTCGCGTGGTTTCCTGCAGGAAGCTGTCGAGTGCAATTCTTCCCTCGACTATTCCGGATCTCAGATCGAACAGCACTGGCACAAGGGGGCTTTCGAGAACTGCATCTGCCGCGTAGAGCTCTGACAGAGCGGGCGCGTCGCGTTCTTCGATGCGCTTGTGCCACTCACGAAAGACATAGGAGGCTTGTTCCAAGGTTGCGGCCATGTCGAATCCTTCTGTGCTGCAGTGCCGTCCGCGACGTATGTTGGGGATCTGCCCGGTACCTACCGAACGGTGACGATGGTGGAGGCCTGTTCCACCGTGTACGACGTCCAGGGGATCTGCGCCAAGAACTCCTCGAGACCGGGATAGTCCGAGATCCACGCCGTCGTCGAGTCACCCTCGGTCAGACCACATGAGGCCAAGACGACGTACGTGCCTGCAGGCACATCTGAGACCACCTGAGTGGTGGCACCTGCCTGCACCTCCCCGGCTGTGTACAGGGACTGGCCGTTTCCGATCACTTCACCTACCGGGGGAAGGACTCCGTCGGGTGCCGGCGCGAGCGAGGTCGTGCAGTTGACAATGCTGCCCGAGTTGTTCGTGACCGTGTTCTCGACACTCGAACCGACAGCAGTGAACGAGTAAGTGACGTCCCCGGGTTCGGCAGCCAGCGCTGAGGCGGGCGACACGAGAAGCAGAAGGGCCGCCGCTGCGGCAGTACCGGTGGTTCGCAGAAAGATTCGCATATCTCGTCCCCGTCGTCGAGTTGTGCCGTTCGAGGAGCATTGTGCCCCAACAAAAGCTGTTTGGCACCTTCCGGTCCAGAAGTCCTGAACCGACATCCGAAACCCGCGAATTCACGGTTATCGCGAACGACTCGGAACCTTCCGACCATGGGCCGCAGCGGATCTGCTGCGCGGCGACGCATCGGGCATCGAGGTCGCCAACCGGGTGTCGAGGTTCATTACGCAAGTCGTTCTCGTCTGTTCACCTGTGAGTCGGCAAGAATTCCGCGGCGGTCTCGAGGTCGCCGCCGACGATCTCGATGTTCATCCGACCCGGCCACCATCGCGGAATCGGAATCTCCAGATCGCGCAGCTTCGGGTTGTACTCACGATCTTTCGGTTGGTCCTGCCATCCGGGAATGGGCATTCATCGAGCATGTCATGGACTTCCGAAGAACTGACTCCTCCAACGTTCACACGTCGAACGACACCGAGTTTCCGCCCGCGCGCTTCGCGGCGTACATGGCAACGTCCGCTCGGCTCCAGGCTCCGCGGAAGTCACGATCAACGGACGTGGCCTCGAGGTGAGCGCCGCCGACGCTGACTGTGACGCCCACCTCCGAGTCTGCTGCCAGTCGTGTCTGTAGATCGGTGACCTGTTCGATCGCCGCGACTGTGTCGACGTAGGTGAGGATCGCGAATTCTTCGCCGCCGGTACGCGCGGTGATGGCGGGCGGCGGGAATGCCGCGTCGATCGCCTCGGCTGTCAGTCGAAGTACGACGTCACCGTGTGCGTGCCCGAACCGGTCGTTCACCAGCTTGAACCCATCCAGATCCACGACGAGCACAGCCGCTGTGCTGCCGTGCACGTCCGGGTCGTCGCCCCGCTGAGTGATCGCTGCGTCCAGCCCTCGCCTGTTCCTCAGCCCGGTCAGCGGATCGTAGAAGGCAGTGGCCGCGTCGCTGCGCAACAACAACAGAAGCGACTGGGTCAGTACCGGCGCAGAGAACAAGATCAAGGTCAGGAGAATCAGGTACGCGTATGCCAGCACCACATCGGCCGACGGCTCCATGACAGCTCTGAACAACAGGGCTCCGGTCACTGCAACGGACCAGGTCTGATGAGCCACGAACATCTTCGGACTGTGAAAGGCCGCGATGTAGCTGCCGATGATCCCGAGGGCTGCTGCCCCAGGGAGCGCGACGAACGGATCGGCCAACAGGAACAACACGGCTGCGATCGCCACCTCGATATGGACGACGAACAACCGAGACACCTTCTCGGTAGGAAACGGTCCGCGGACCCACGCGACTCCGACCAGCGTGTTCGCCACGGCGATCGCATAGCCGGCCTTCTCGGCAGAACCGGAGTCGAAGCCTGCAGGAGTATGAGCAGCGGCGACGCACAGAGCCGCGAAGAACCCGCACCAGATGCCCACTGCGACGTGGACGTGGCTCAGCAACGGACTCGTCCGATGGTAGGCGGCCGACCAGGCGAAATCGGCGGGAAACGACCACCATCGTCGAAGCAGGTGCATGTGGATGTGGGCCTTCGGGTACGAGGGTGACGTCACCACGACTCGACGCTCGTGCACCGAGCCGACCCCGAGTCCCGTGGCGACGGGTTCATTCTGTCAGGGGGCACGGTGCTCGTTGAAACTGGAACGCATGGCATCCGCCAAGTCAGGCGGGAGCGAGACTTTCGAGGGCAAGCAGGACTCCAGCGTCAGGGCAGTCTCGCGCCCCTGATCGGCATCGGTCTGCAGTGCCCCAGGGGATTGGGTGCCGCCATTCGTGGTACCCCTGAACCATGAGCGAATCTTTCGGACCGGGCGTTTCGACCACGAGCCTGCCCGCATTCGGGTTCGAGTCGACCTTGGCCGACCAGGTTCCCGGCGTCACGATGCCGTGGCAGGGTGCCTACGCACCAGACCCTCGCGTGCTGATTCTCAACGACGGCCTGGCCCGGTCACTCGCGCTCGACCCGGCATCCTTGGCCACCGCCGAGGGGGCAGGCGTGCTGTCCGGATCCATTCCTCCGGCCGAGACCGACACGGTGGCGATGGCCTACGCGGGTCATCAGTTCGGCAGCTTCCAGCCACTGCTGGGCGACGGCCGAGCACTGCTGCTCGGCGAGCTTCGCGATGATCGGGGCCGTCGAGTCGATCTGCATCTCAAAGGGTCCGGGGCAACGCCGTTCTCACGTGGTGGTGACGGACGCGCGGTGGTGGCAGCCATGCTGCGCGAGTACCTGATCAGCGAGGCGATGCATGCGCTGCACATTCCCACCACGCGTTCTCTCGCCGTCGTCACGACCGGGGAACAGGTGGTGCGAGAAGGAGGTCCGCAACCCGGGGCAGTGCTTGCCAGAGTCGCGTCGAGCCATCTGCGGGTGGGCACCTTCGAGTTCGCTGCCCGGCGGGAAGGACTCGCGCAGACCCTCGCGGACTACGCGATCGCCCGCCACTACCCTGAATTGGCCGAGCGTGCACCCGAGGATCGCTACCTCGCATTCTTCGAGGCCGTCGTCGATGCTCAGGCGTCCCTTGTCGCACAATGGATGTCGGTCGGATTCGTGCACGGTGTCATGAACACGGACAACACGACCATCTCCGGCGAGACCATCGACTACGGGCCGTGCGCCTTTCTGGACGCCTACGATCCCGCCACGGTGTTCAGCTCCATCGACCACGGCGGACGCTACGCCTACGGCAACCAACCCGCAGTGCTCGGCTGGAATCTGGCCAGATTCGGCGAAACACTACTGCCATTGGTCAATTCGACTCCTGATCTCGCGATCACAGCTCTCACTGGGGTCCTGGACACGTACGGGGATCGCTACCGGCAGCACTACTCTGCCGCCATGGCCGCCAAACTCGGATTGGGAGACGACGCCGTGGACGCGGTGCTCGTCGACGACCTGCACCGGTTGCTCACGGACCACCGCGCCGACTGGACCCTGGCCTTCCGCGCCCTCGCCGACAACCTGCGCGGGCACTCGTCACCGTTCGATTCCCTCGTTCTGCCGGACGCGTCCTCGACGTGGCTGAACCGTTGGCGGACTGCGGTTTCGGCACGGGGACAAGATTTCTCGTCGATCGCCGACGCCATGGACCGGGTGAACCCGGCGTACATTCCCCGTAACCACCTGGTCGACGCTGCGCTCCAGGCTGCGACGAACGGCGATCTCGTACCCTTCGAACGCCTGCTCGACGTCGTCACGTCGCCGTACGACCGACGCGAGGACCGGTCGGACTATGCCCTGCCTGCGCCCGAGAACTTCAGTGCCGGCTTTCAGACCTTCTGCGGTACCTGAATCATAACGTCGACCACTACCTCAGCACGCCTGCCGAAGCCGAGTTTCGTTGTGCAAGTAAAGCAAAAGCGTCTCTCAACTCTGCAGGTCCGACCACATCGACGTCGGTGTCGTAGCGGTTGAGAGATCCTGCGAGAGCTATCCAGGACCACGACCCGTCCGTCAGACCACAGCGGTGTGGGCCCAGATCCTCGACCACACCCCCGCCCGCGAACGGCAGAACCTCGCGGGCCGATCGGTGCAGAATCACGTTACCGACGCACGGCCATCGGTTTGCTGAATCGGAACCCTTGAACCGGGCCGACACGAATGCCGCTGCATCGCCGCCCGGGATCGGTCGCGGCTCGAACAGTGGGCCGTTGGGCGTTCGTAGGGTGATGCGATCGGCACGGAAGACACGCCAAGCATCGCGATCGCGACTCCACGCGACCAGGTACCACCGTCCGAGCGAGGTGACGAGGTGGTGCGGTTCCACTGTGCGGGGAGGTCGCGCCTCAGCGTCGCTCCCGTACTCGAATCTGAGGACTACGCGAGACCGGACCGCGGCAGACAACGCAACGAGCACGTCCGTCGACACCGGCGCCGGATCGGTACCGCCCGGTGGGTGAGAGATCGACGTGAATTCGAGTGCATCCACGCGATGCCTCAGCCGGGAGGGCAGCACCTGCCGGACCGTGGACAGGGCACGCACTGCCGGTTCTTCCAATGCCGCGCCGACCGATCGCAGCGCCACAGTGAGCGCTACCACCTGGTCGTCATCGAAGAGCAACGGCGGCAACTGGTTTCCTGCGTCGAGGCGGTAGCCGCCCTCGGGGCCCATCGACGCCGCGATGTTGTACCCCAACTCGCGGAGGCGATCGACGTCGCGTCGAACCGTGCGTGGGCTGACCCCCAAGCGCTCGGCGAGCACGCTGCCCGGCCAGTCCCGAGTGGTCTGCAGCAACGACAACAGGGTCAGTAATCGGGACGTGGTCGCCATCATCTTTTCGATGGTAGGCGGAGTAGAGGACAAAAACTGACCTATATGGCTGCGACAGTCGAATCACCGGGGAACGACCCCGCACGTCGACAGCAGTAGGAGTACACGATGAGCATCCTCACCACCACCCACTTGAACTTTCGCGGTGACGCCCGAGCGGCCCTGGAGTTCTATGCATCGGTATTCGGTGGACAGACGGCAATCTCGACCTACGGCGATTTCGGGATGCCCAGAGACCTTCCTGGGGCCGACAACGTCGTTTTCGGTCAGGTGGAGAACCAGGACGGCTTTCGCATCATGGCCTACGACATTCCCGGCCAGACCGCCGATTCGACCGATGTCGCCGGCCACACCTACCGCGAGAACGGCACCACCGTCACCGATCAGCCCTTCTTCGTCTCGGTCCGCGGCCGAACCATCGACGAGGTACAGGGCTACTGGGACGCTCTCTGCACCGGGGGAAAGATCATCGAACCCTTCGCCGCGTCATCGTGGAGCCCAGGCTTCGGGATGCTCACCGACCGATTCGGCGTGACCTGGTCCCTCGACGTGGCACCCGCGTACGCCGAGTGACGTGATGAGCTGCGACGTGGATTCCACTGCGTCGCAGCCCAACTCGTGCGCTCCGCGATCCGCTTGACTGGCGGCGATGCTCACGAGGTCCGCTTCTGTTCGGCGCGGATCAAGCCGCCTCCGACGATCAGTCGCTGAATTTCGCTGGTGCCCTCGTACAACCGAAGCAGCCGCACATCGCGATAGATTCGTTCGACCGGGACATCCCGCATGTACCCGGCACCGCCGTGGATCTGTACCGCCAGATCGGCGACCTTGCCGACCATCTCGGTGCAGAACAGCTTCACAGCAGACGGCGCGATACGCCGATCGGTCTCCTGCACCCACGCCCGCGCAGCCTCACGCACCATCGCCCGCCCCGCCATCACACCGACCTGCTGATCGGCAATCATCGCCTGCACCAACTGGAAATTCCCGATCGGTTCTCCGCCCTGCGTGGACGCCGCGGCATAGGACACCGACTCGTCCAGCGCGCGCTGCGCCTGACCGACGGCCAGCGCGGCAATGTGCACCCGTCCCCGCGCCAGAGACGTCATCGCCGCCTTGTACCCGATATCGCCATTGCCGCCGACCAAGGCGTCGGCCTCGATCCGCACGTCGGTGAACGTCACATCAGCGGTGCCGGACCCCTGTTGGCCCATCTTCGCGTCCTTCACGCCCACCTCGATCCCGGCGGTGTCGGCAGGAACCAGGAATACCGCGATGCCGTTGCCGCTCTGCGGTTTCGGGTCCAGTTTGGCGAAGACGACGAACATGTTCGCAATCGGCGCGTTGGTGATGTATCGCTTGCTGCCGTTGATGACCCACCCGGTGCCGTCGACCGTCGCAGTGGTTCTCAGGCCCGCCGGATTGGATCCGGCCCCGTCCTCGGTCAGCGCAAACGAGGCGACGATGTCGCCGGTTGCCATGCCCGGCAACCATTTCGCCTTCTGCTCCTCGGTACCGAAACCGACCAGCACCTGCCCGGCGATCCCGTTGTTGGTGCCGAACATCGATCGCAGCGACAACGAGGTGTAGCCGAGTTCCATCGCGAACTCGACGTCCTGGATCAGATTGAGACCGAGCCCGCCCCACTCCTGCGGGATCGCGTAGCCGAACAGTCCCATCTCGGCGGACTTTTTCCGCAGATCGTCGGGAATCGAATCGGTGTTCATGATCTCGAGTTCACGCGGCACGACACGCGATCGCACGAAGTGGGAGATCTGCTTCAGCACGTCCGCGAAGACGTCATCCGGTACATCGGGATTCAACGTGTCCATAGGACCACTATCGAGGAGGGCGAGCTCCTCCGTCCACTGGATGAGTCAGACTTTCGGTTCAGCGACACGTACTTCTCGGAAATCGGCTTGCGCCGCAAGTGTCTCGCGAGTATCGGACATCAAAAATTGAAGCAGATCGAATATTCATTTGTCAGATCGACGATCAGGACCGAGTAGCCGGTCCAGCGCCACGTCCTTGCACAGCGTCACATCGGGTTCGCTGCACCGACCGATATTGAGCAGTTCGTCGACCACCGGGCATGCGGTGCGTATCTGAGCCCTCCGAACACCGCATCGGTCGCGGGCCTGCATCATCGGCCCGGCTCCTCACTCTGGGATGTCCGACACCGATCGGCGGCAGTTGTCCGAATCCGGGGAGTTGATTCGCCGTCGAACGCGGCAAGGGGACAGGACATGAACGTCGTCAGCACTCGAGACGCCGATCTCAGATCTCGGTGATCCGTATCCGGTTGTGCGGGTCGCTCTTGGCACGGTAGAGAGCTCTGTCTGCGAGTTCGGTGAACATCGTGGCCGATTCGACGCGTGTCGTATCGTGCGTGGCCGCGATTCCGATCGAGATCGATACTCCGGCAACCGGGTCCGCCGGATCAGCCGATGCTGCCATGTCGTCGATGGCAGAGGTGATCGCGGCGGCCAGGTCGGTGAGTGCGGCAACCGACTCACGAGTGGTCACTATCGCGAATTCGTCACCGCCCCAACGACATACCGAATCATCGGGCTCGGTCACCTGCATCAGCAGTCCAGCGATTGTCACGAGGGTCTCGTCACCGGCGTGATGTCCCGCGATGTCGTTGACCCGCTTGAAAGAATCGAGGTCGCAGAACAAGACTCCCACGACCTCGAAAACGTCCGGTCTCGTGGCGGTACGCCGAGTCAGTCGATTCTCGAGATCCGACAGCCAGACGGGTCGGGCACTGAGACCCGTGAGCGCGTCGTGGTCGGCTCGGTGACGGATCGCCATGATCTCGTTACGGGCGGCGGTGCGATCGGTGAGAGTGCATACGTACCGGGGTTCGTCGTTCATGCTGTCCACCCGACGGACCGTCACTTCCACCCAGCGGTCCCATTGGATACCGCGAGGATGGTGCAGGCGGAGCTCGCTCGACACCGATACCGCCTTCCCCGGTTCGAGTCGGCCCAGTCGCGCTGCCCACTCCGCCGAACCGATGTCGAGGAGATCGTCCAGGTGCCGCTGATCCAACTCCCCGGGTACCGCGTCGGCCAACTGAAGGAAGGCGTCGTTGACGTCGGTCAAGCGAAACTGCGCGTCCAACAGCACCGTTGCGAGCGGCGACTCCGCGAATGCCGAGCGGTAGAGGCTGACACGGTCGGAGGCATGGGTTGCCTCGGACACCCGGTCGAGGGCGATTCCGACTTGAATCGCGAAGAGGTGGAGCAGCATCCGCTGCTCGGCGTCGGGAGTACGGCCGCTCCGAGGCAGGTCGAGGCTGATCACGCCTTGTAGCGTTCCATCGATTCGACCCTCGGACCATATCGGTGCCAGCAGAGCGAACTCCGTCTGCCAGGGCTCACACGCGTCGACTGTCGACGACGAAACACCACGCTGGTCGGGGCCGGACAATCGCTCGCGCCACGGGTCGGCACTCGGGACGTCGGGAGAGAGTTCCAGGACCCGTGAGAAGAACAGTCCACCCCATCGTTCGCAGGACCCGAGCAACTCGCGCCACTGCAGTTCCGACATGCGCCCCCCGCGTATTTGTTCTACCTCGGGTGGGCCGATAACAGCCCTCACCTCCAGATCGCCGTCGTCGCGGCGGACGTTGACCGCGACGGCGTCGAAACCGATCACCTCGATCACAGTACGAGCAACGATGTGCAAGATGTCGTCGAGGTCTCGACCACCACCCAGCTGATGCGCGACGTCCATCATCTTCAGGAGTGCGTCGCCGCTGAGGGTGAGTCGTCGGGTCATGCGGTCATTGTCCAGCAGCAACGGTGGGCCGTCTCTTCATTGGCTGCGGATATGGTGCGTATCTCCTGCTCGTACACGACGAGGGTGCGGACGACACCGAGCATCCGGACAGCCCAACCACTACACGACCGTCGTCGGGCCCGCTCTTCGCTCGACCGGTCGACGACGGGTCGCGGCGAACACGTCGACCGGATGCGGCACCCGAAGTCTGCCGTCGGTGCCCGGCACCGAGACCGCGTCGAGATAGGCCCGCACGGGGCCGTACAACTCGGGAGTCAGCCGGGCCTGCACCGCGAAGTCGAGTACCTCGTCGCTGGCGGAGGCGAGGTCGACCAGCGCGTCCAGAGTGGCCTCGTCTCCGAGGGTGATCCCAGTATCGACAAAGGCTTTCTCGACATCTGCGCTGAACCACTGCCGGTGGCCCTCCAAAGGCGGGGCAAGGACTTCGACCAGGGCGTTGAGCGCCGCCGACGGTGCGATGGCCACCCACAGCTCGCCACCGGGCCGCAGCAGATCGAGAGCGCTTCGCAGGGTTGCCCCCACGTCGGCGACGTAATACATCGAGTGCACGAACAGCACGACGTCGAAGGTCTCGTTCACCGGGGCGTCGTCGAAGGACGCGACGTGCGCCTCGACGCTGAGCTCGTCGGCCATCAGCGCGGCCATCTTGGCGGTGAAGAGCTCCACGCTCCCGGGCCAGGGGTCGATGCCGACGTACCGCACCGGCCTGCCGGACAGCCGCTGCACCAGACCCGAGGCGATCCGGACGTCAAGCGACCCGTCACCGCACCCCACCGACAGCACCGAGATCGGTCCGTCCCCCATCTTCGCCAGCCTGCCGGCGAAGTGCTCGGCGATCAGACTGCGCTGGTCGGACAGTCGCTCGAAAGCGGCGTGGCCTCGGGCGTAGGAGTCGGGCGCGAGACCGGGCAGGGGCCCGGTGCCACGCCGCAGGGCGCGTAACCCGTCGAGGAGCTCGGCTGCAGCGTCGCTCGACGGAACTGGAGCTATGTTGGACATCAGTATCGAGTGAACCACGACATCATCCATGAGGGTGTTGCTGTTGGCTTCCCGAAAGGAGTGTTGTGAGCAACGGAGACACAGCCGAGCGCAGTCTCGAACACTGGAGCGAGGCCGGCCGAACGGGCATGGAGGCGTTCTACGCCCTGGCCACCGAGGACTACCACCAACTGGCACTGGCAGCCGACTGGCCCGCCCTGCTCGCCGAGCACGCGCACGACGGCTGGTCGCTGCTCGACGTGGCCTGCGGCAGCGGCAAGTTCCCCACCGCACTACGCCGCTACACGGACTTGTCCGCCGTGCCCGAGCTGGCCTACGACCTGCTCGACCCGTCTGCGTTCTCGGTGGCCGAGGCACGTGGTGCGCTCGGCGCGCCGTTCGCGCCTCGGGAGGACTTGGTGATGACCCTGCAGGACCTGCCCGACGATCACACCGGCTACGACGTCGTGTGGGCCACCCACGCGCTCTACGCTCTTCCGCCTGCCGAGCTGGACGCCGCGGCCGAGCGGTTCGTGGCCGCGTTGGCCCCCGGTGGTCTGGGTCTGGTCGCTCAGGCCACAGCGGCCTCCCACTACCTCGCGTTCTACGACGCCTTCCGCGCCGGCGTGCGCGAAGCGACCCCGTACACAACGGCCGAGCAGGTGCGCGACGCGCTGATAAGAGCCGGTGCGGACGTGCGCGACCAGCGCGTCACGTACACCACCGGTACGTCCGATCGCGTTGTCGCCGAGGGGTTTCTGCAGCGCTGTGCCTTCGACGACTCGGTATCGCTGGAGGAGATGGAGGCGGCACCGGTGCTGGGCGACTACCTCGCCTCGTGTCGCGACGCGTCGGGTTCCTACACCTTCTCTCACGAGGCGGCCCTGCTGTGGCTCTGAACAACGCAACCAACGAGCGGCTCCCCGAGCAGAACCGCGATGGCGGTATCGACCAGGACTGGGCCGGTGACGATCAGGACTGGTGGGACTGGTACGTCACGCTCGCTGCCAACGACCAGGCACCCACCGAGTTGGTCGACGGGCCCGGCCTACCCGACATCGGGGCGGCATCCGACGAGCAGGTCGAGCGTGAGCTTGCCGAGCCGTACGACCTCGACCCGGCCGCGGTCGAGTCCTTCGCTCGGGAAGCCTTCGTGAAGCTGCCCGCCGTTCTGTCGGCTGCAGTGGTACGACGCCTCGCCGAGCGTCTGGAGGATCTGCTGCGGGCCGAGCACGGCGGCGACGTCGCCGGCCGCTTCACGGCGCTGGAGCAGATGTGGCTCCATGACGACCTGATGCGCACAGTGGCACTGTCGCCCCGGATCGGCGGTCTGGCCGCAGCGCTTCTCGACGAACCGGCCGTTCGGCTCTACCACGACAACGCGCTGTCCAAGGAGCCCGGCTGCGGACGCACGCCCTGGCACCACGACGCGGAGCACTTCCCGCTGCAGACCGTCCAGGCGGTCACCGCGTGGATGCCGATGTCGGCTATCCCCGGCCCGATGGGTCCGCTGTCGTTCGCCCGCGGCCGCACAGTGCTGAACGAGGTTGCGGACTTGGAGTTCGACAAGGTCGGCACGTCGTACGACGAGGCCGTCGCGCAGCGCTTCGTCGAGCGTGACGTCGCGGTGCAGTCGGAGCCATTTGCAGTGGGAGACGTGTCGTTCCATTCCGCGCTGTGCTTTCACACCGCTGGGCCGAACCGGACGACGCAGCCTCGCCGAGCGCTGGCCACCACTTACTTCGCCGACGGGGCTCGTGTTGTGGAATCGCCGACGCTGATCAGCGGCACGTGGCGCGAATTCCTTCCCGGCGTCGACCCAGGCGGCCTCGCGGCCTCCGAGCTGAACCCGGTGGTCGGCCGGCGAGACTGACCGACGGTTTCAGTGGACATACGTACACTGGTTCCGTGGGGATGAAAACTCAGCGCACACAGGAGCTGGGCGAACTCGGCGAGCTCGCCTTTCGGGAATTGGCGTCGGCCGCGGGCGGTGTTCGCGCCGTTCGCTCGGCAATCGCACGACGGACGTTCGCTGCGGTGAGGCTCGGCGTCGGTCCCGCCGTTCTACCGACACAGCTGATGCACGACGCGATCGCCGCGGGCACCTACGCCAGTATCGTGGCCGCCTGCAGCGGCGCAGCCAAGGCAGTCGGTGCGCTGACCGGAGGCGACGCCGTGATCGAGGACGATCCCCGGCCGTCGCCCTCGCACACCACTCGCGGCGCTCAGACCATCGCGGTCCTGCACGGTCTCATCGGCGACGACATGGAGAAGACCGCCCGAGTCCTCGCCTACCCGATGTCGATACGCGTCGACGGACGCCCGGTAGTCCCGAAGTACCGCGCTCTGGCCGCGGCGTTTCCCGATGCGGGAGCGCACCTCGTGCTGTTCATGCACGGGCTCGTCGAAACCGAATCCGCGTGGCGGCTCGGCGGGCGGCCCACGTACGGGGAGCGGCTGGATTCCGAAGCCGACACCACCTCGATCTTCTTGCGCTACAACACCGGACGTCGCATCGCCACCAACGGTGCCGACCTGTCGGACCTGCTGGAACAGCTCGTGCAGGCGTGGCCTGTCAGGGTTCACCGAATCACTTTGGTCGGCCATTCCATGGGCGGCCTGGTGTCGCGCAGCGCAGCACACCACGCTGCCGAGAGCGGCCGCCGATGGGTGGACCTGTTGACGGACGTATTCACTCTGGGAACACCACATCTCGGTGCACCGCTCGCACACGGCGTTCACGTCGCCACAGCAGCACTGGCACTCGCGCCCGAGACCCGGCCGTTCGCAAACCTATTGGCGCGTCGAAGCGCCGGAGTCCGCGACCTGATCCACGGATCGATCACCGAAGCAGAGGGACATGCCAGCTACGCCGACGGATTCGACGTCGGAATTGCCGCGGACATCTCGGTTCCGGAGGGGGTGCGGCATCATCACGCGTCCGCGGTCGTCACCGGAAACCCGCGACACCCGGTCGGGATCTTCGTGGGCGACGGCCTGGTCCGTACCGACAGCGCCGGTGGCCGAAACAAGCTCCGCAACATCGGACTTCGTCCGGACGACGGACTGGCGATCAACAACGCGCATCACTTCACCTTGCTCAACGACGAGCGGGTGTACGGCTGGATGCGACGCGCACTGGTCGGTGACAAGGCAACGAACGCTTCGGGCTGACCGGGAATCGGACTCTCACCGATCCGGTCTACTCGGTCCATCGATAGTCGAGGAACTTCCCATCGAAGGTCACCACGACACGATCTCCGTCCTCGTGCGGGCGGCGTTCGATGTTCATCGTGAAGTTGATGGCACTCATGATGCCGTCGCCGAACTCCTCGGCAATCAGTTCTTTGAGCGCGGGCCCGTACACCTCCAGCGCCTCGTGGAATCGATAGACCGTGGGGTCCGAGGAGATGTCGAGTGATCCGCGATAAGGAGCCAAGGTCAACTCGAACAACGAGCCCTCGGGCATCCCGAGCTTGTCTGCGAGCACGTCGGCGTGAGCGACGTTGAGTGGGTGCTGGCCATACAGTGCCGACACCGTCCACGCCACCGGCATGTCGATGGCCTCGGCCAAAGCGGCCCAACTCAATCCAGCGCGTACCCGTGCAAGCCGAATCTCACCTATCAGTGGCTTACCTGCGAAATCGGTCAACAGTGCTCTCCTTCGTAGTCGATCTGCAAGCTGGGCCTGCTCGAGACCGCGCGTCGTGGCCCAACATCTTCTCAGTCTCAGGCGAAAACTTTTGTCTCGCAACATTTGGTATGGATCACGGGCGGGCTGTCCGATCGCGGATATGGTGGCTGTTTCCGACATGAACACGACGAAAGTACTGACGACATGACCCAACTCGGTCTCGGCCTTGCCGCCCTCGGACGCCCCGAGTACCTGACGGTCGGGCACTCGGACGCTGTGGATGGGCGTTTCGACCCGGCAGCCCTGGAACAGCTGTGCCACGCAGTACTCGACGCCGCATGGGACAGCGGAGTTCGGCACTTCGATGTCGCGCGCTCCTACGGTTTTGCCGAGCACTTCCTCGGCACCTGGTCGACTCGGAACCCGAATCGACGAGAAGAGCTGGTGGTCGGCTCCAAATGGGGATACGCCTACGTCGCCGATTTTCAGCGGGGTGCCGCAGTACACGAGGTCAAAGAGCACTCGGTTGCACGCTTCGCCGAACAGTGGCCGCAGACTCTGCGCGACCTCGGCGGTGCGCCAGACCACTACCTCATCCACAGCGTCACCCCGGACAGTCCAGCGCTCAGCGACACCGCACTGCTCGACGACCTGTACGCCATAGCCGAGAGTGGTACCCGAATCGGTATCAGTACCAGTGGGCCGCATCAAGCCGATGTGGTGCGTGCAGCGCTGGACATCGGGGTGTTCAGCTCGGTCCAGTCGACGTGGAACCCCCTCGAGCCGTCCTCGGGCCCCGCCCTGGCACGTGCACACGAGGCCGGCTGGTTCGTCGTCGTCAAAGAGGCGATGGCCAATGGCCGACTCGTGGCGGAGGATTCAGCGCTCGCCCGACTCGCGGATTCGGCCGGGGTCGGGCGTGACGCACTCGCACTGGCGATCGCACTCGCGCAACCGTGGGCCGATGTCGTGCTTTCCGGCGCGGCCACAGTGGCTCAACTCCAGCAGAACATCGCCGCTCTCGCGATCGACCGCGATCTGATCGCTGCGAGCGATCTCGACGTTGCAGAGTCCCCAGACAGTTACTGGGACAACCGCTCTCGGCTGGCGTGGACGTGACCACGAGCCCCGGAACGGAGTCTCGCGGATAGATTCATGAAAGCGAGGAGCCGATCCGCCGCTGCGGACTCGGAGCAGTGGAGACCTCCGATATTCGGAGCGCAACTGATTGCCTACTGCAGTCACAACAACGTTCTCAATCTTTGATCGACCCGGCGACACCGATGATTCCGGAGGCGACGAAACCAACCATCAAGACGAGCAGCATCAAGGCAAACGCAATTGCTGCGGCAGCGGACTTCACTGCAGTACCGCCGGCCTCTACGAAATTCGACATCTGATCTCCTGGTTCGAGTGCGCTCGGCAGCCGGACTACTTAAGCGCGTTAGTAGCATCAACTATGGGCTACATCACACGGCGAAGTCAAGAGGCCGGATGCAGACCTCGTCGCGCCAATGCCCTCACTCGGGGCCCGGACCGCACAGGGCCGGTGCTTCCTCGCACGATGAGGTGCGGTTCGACGATCATCTCGGACGCTGGGGCGGAGGCGTTTTCGAGCCGCGTCACCGCAAACGCAACAGCGTTCTCGGCCAATTCGTCCACGTTCTGCCGGACGGTCGTCAGATCGATCCGAGAAAGGCGCGCAATGTCGCTGTCGTCGTACCCTACGACGGACACATCGCCGGGCACATCGACTCCAGCCCGGTCGAGCGCGTCCATGAGGCCCAATGCGCAGCGATCGTTGCCCGCAAGAACCGCTGTCGGCAACGTGCCTTCATCGAGCATGAGCTGTCCGGCCGCAATGCCCGACGCTTCGTCGTGAGCTCCCTTGATCACGCGAATTCGATCGCCCAGGTCGTGCCGGTTCATCGCGCTGCAATAAGCGGCGCTTCTGATCGCTGCTCCCGGACCGGATCCCCCATCGATGTGCCACACATCGCGGTGACCGAGTTCGATCAGATGGTCGACGGATTGCCGGACGCCGCTGCCATCAGCGCTGCGAACACTGTCGAAGTTACTCGGAGACAGAGGCTTTGCGACGACCACCACGACGGCTCGCTCTTCCAACTCCTCGAAGTACGATTGTTCCGAGCTAGGGCCGAGAAGGATCAGCCCTTCGCATCGGTGACCGATCAACGATTCGACGGCAGCTACTTCGTCTCGTCCCGGCGCGCTGGCGGACAGTAGAACCTCGTAGCCGGCTGCTTTGGCGATCGGATAGATTCGCTTCACGAGTTGAGCCTGGAACGGCTGCTCGACGTCGACCAGAACTCCAATCGTTCGGCTGCGTCCGCGCGCCAACAGCTGCGCGGTAGTGTCGGGTTTGTACCCGAGCTCCTCGGCGATTCGAAGAACACGCTCTCGCGTTTTCTCCCCCGCACCGGCTTTGCCGCCGAGTACGAACGAAACCAGCGTCCGCGAAACCCCCGCACGGACCGCAATGTCGTCCATCGTGGGCTTGCGGGCTCGCGCCTTGGGTTGCAGACCTACGTCGTCCGACCGGCGATCGTCCTGCTTTCTCGCAGCCACTGATTCCCACCTCCCGCAACCGGACAACGCTGACCGAACCGTACCTCTGGAGAGTCTCGGCGGCCGTACGTTCGGGGCTCGCATCGCTCGCCGCAGGTGTGACCCACTTCTCATTTAGCTGTAAGTATGTTAAGACATATACACATAGATCGTGTTCCTTCGACAGGTGCGGCTCAGGGTTATTGGAGGATGAGATTTCATGGCGTCAACTGAATCGACATCGCGGAGTTCACTTCCGCCGGACGTTCCAGGCGCGCACTCACGCCGGCTCGGCGTCATCGCCGTTGTGGCAACGTTCGGCGGCTTGCTCTTCGGCTACGACACCGGGGTGATCAACGGCGCCCTCGAACCGATGAAGGAAGATCTCGGGCTCACCTCGTTCACCGAGGGTCTCGTTGTCAGCATTCTCATCTTCGGTGCCGCGATCGGCGCACTGGTGGGAGGGCGTCTGTCCGACAAGTACGGACGACGACACAACATCCTGCTTCTGTCCGGCGTCTTCGCTCTGGGCACGATCGGGTGTGTGCTCGCACCGTCGTGGGAGGTGCTCGCAGTATTTCGCTTCATCCTCGGTCTTGCGGTCGGCGGCGCTTCAGCGACCGTCCCGGTCTACCTGTCCGAGGTCGCTCCTGCGGAGCGGCGCGGATCTCTGGTCACCCGCAACGAGGTCATGATCGTCAGCGGTCAGTTCGCCGCCTTCATCATCAACGCCATCATCTTCAATATCTGGGGCGATCACGAATCGGTATGGCGCTACATGCTATTCGTGGCTCTGTTTCCCGCGATCGCCCTGTTCGTCGGTATGCTGCGCATGCCGGAGAGTCCCCGCTGGCTCGTGTTGCAGGGTCGCGACGACGAAGCCTTGGCGGTTCTGAAGCAGGTGCGTACCGATGAACGTGCGGCGGCCGAGATGGCCGAAGTACACGCTCTGGCCGAGGAAGAAAGGCTCTCCCAGACGGGAGGTGCCGCGGACCTGTCCGTCCGCTGGATTCGACGACTCATATTCATCGGTGTCGGCCTCGGTGTCTTCCAGCAATTCACCGGAATCAACTCGGTCATGTACTACGGAACGCAGCTCCTGAGCGACGCAGGCTTCTCCGACAGCGCCGCAATCATTGCCAATACCCTCAACGGTTTGTTCAGCGTTCTCGGCATCACCGTCGGCTTGCTCATCATGAACAAGGTCAACCGCCGAACGATGCTCATCGCAGGCTTCGGGCTCACCACCTTCTTCCACCTCCTGGTGGGGCTATCTGCACTACTGCTGCCCGACGGGACAGCCAAGGCGTACTTCATCCTCGTCTTCGTCGTCCTGTTCGTCTTCTGCATGCAGGGCACCATCGGCCCCCTGGTGTGGCTCATGCTCGCCGAAATATTCCCCCTCAAGATCCGCAGCTTCGCCATCGGGGTCTGCGTCTTCATGTTGTGGATGGCCAATGCCGTCGTGGCGCTTGCATTTCCGCCGGTTGTCGAAGCGCTCGGTATTGCACCGACCTTCTTCATCTTCGTCGGGCTCGGAATCCTGGCGCTGATCTTCATCGTCACTCAGGTACCCGAGACACGCGGCCAATCACTCGAAGAGCTAGAGGCCCGATTCCGTCGCGAATACTCGTGACCGGTAAGCATCGAAAGGACGTCACGACATGGCCATACTGGTCGCAGTATCCGACAACGAAGAGGGCCGCCACGCCCTGCGCGTGGCGGCCGACGAGGCAAGCGCCGTGCACACCGACCTCATCGTGGTGAACTTGACCCTCGCCGGACTCGACGTCAGCGGGTTGAACGAAAATGTCTCGGTGCGGGTCATCGACCGTGCCGGCCGCGCAGATCGAGACCCGGCAACAGCAGTACTCGACGAGATCGACGCGCACCCCGAAGTGACTCGGCTCGTCATCGGAATCAAGAAGCGCAGTCGCGTCGGGAAAGCGCTGCTGGGCAGCATCACTCAGCGACTTTTGATGATGTCACCCGTCCCGGTCCTCAGCGTCCAACCCAACTGACCCCCGGCGGCGCATCCGGCAGAATCGATCCGGTCCGGCACCGTGACGAATCAGCGAAAGAGACCCTGTGCGGCAGACCCTGCCACGCAGGGTCTCTTCATTGCGCCAGATCCTGCGATGCCGTCGCCGCAAGCACGGTATATTTCCGCGCGGGGGTCGGAGGATTCGAACCTCTACGGTCGATCCCGAAGGAAGACATGACGATTCGATCCACAGTAATTTTGTGTACAACTGCTGCCTTGCTCGGTGGGGCGGGAGTGTTCGCCCCCGTCGCCGGTGCCGCACCGTCGACATCCATCGAACCGATCTCGCGGCTCATCGACGGCGCCGCTGCGGGCTATGCACTGTCCTACTGGACCACCGACGAACATGGGCGGCCCGCGCGTGCCCGCGGACAGGTGTATCTCCCCTCCGGCACGCCGCCACCAGACGGGTGGCCGATTGTGTCGTGGGCCAAAGGCACCGTCGGCGTGGGCGATTCATGCGCCATGAGCACGGCGCTGGAAGACGGGGCTGCCGAGGATCCGCTGGCCGTCGAACTGTCGAAGCCCCTGATCACCAACCTGCTCCGTCGCGGTACGGCAATAGTCTCGACGGACTACATCGGACTCGGAACATCGGATATCCACCACTATCTGAACAGTGTCTCGGCGGCGAATGCCGTCACCGACGTCGTCGACGCAGCAGCCGACAGACTCCCCGAATTGTCGCGAACATGGGTCGCCGCCGGGCATTCTCAAGGCGGCGCGGCCGCACTCACCACCGGAGCTCGTGCCGGCATCTACGGAGCACCGTCGGACTTTCGCGGCGTGGTGTCGTTCGCACCGTCGTCGAACCTCGAGGTCCTTCTGCCACTACTGTCTCCGACCACACCCCGGATCGCGCAACTCGACAACGTCACGGCCACCCTGATCTACATCCTTTACGGACTCCGGGACTCTCGGCCCGATATTGACGTAGACGGCTACCTCAGCGATCTGGGACGCACATACGTTGCGCAGGCAGAAGACAGCTGTATCGGCGCGCTGAGGGAGAAAGTGACCGGTATTTCTCCGCAACAGCTTCTTTCCCGGTCGCTGTCGGATTCTGCGATGGCCTCGGCTGTACGCGAGTACCTATCGGTGCCGACCACCGGTTACACCCGGCCGGTAGTGATCGAACAAGGACTGGCCGACACGGTCGTACCACCGACAGCAACGACCGCCTTGGCTGCTGAACTGCTGGCACGTGGCGTGCGCGACGTGACCTATCTGCCCGTGCCCGATGCAACCCACTATGACGTCGTTGCCGCTACTGTCGACGACGCCCAAGCGCGAATACTGGGAATGCTGCACTGACCCTGGCGTGATCCCACGGAAGAATCAGCGCGCATGCTGCCCATGCAGCGCGAAACCCCCGCCTGAGCACGGAGCTGGGGCGGGGGTTTCGGAGCCTTCCGTTCGACAGTTCTTCGGGCTCAGTCGTTCTCTGGGAAGCCGAGGTTGATGCCGCCGTGGCTCGGATCGAGCCACCGACTGGTGACGGCCTTGCCGCGGGTGTAGAAGTGGACACCGTCCATGCCATGGGCATGAGTGTCACCGAAGAGGCTGTTCTTCCAACCACCGAAACTGAAGTACGCCATCGGAACCGGGATCGGAACATTGATGCCGATCATGCCGACCTCGACCTCGTTCTGGAACCGCCGCGCCGCACCACCGTCATTGGTGAATATCGCGGTGCCGTTGCCGTACTGGTTCGAGTTGATCAGCTCGAGTGCCTCGTCGTAGGTGTCGACGCGGACCACCGAGAGGACCGGCCCGAATATCTCGTCGGTGTAGATGCTCATGTCGGTGGTGACGTTGTCGATCAGCGTCGGCCCCAACCAGAACCCGTCGGCCGGTCGCACTCCCGTCGCTTCGCTCGCCCCGCCGTCGGCCTGGACCGTGCGGCCGTCGACCACGATGGTGGCACCGGCAGCTTCACCGGCGTCGACGTACGAGGCGACCTTGTCGCGGTGCGCCTTGGTCACCAGCGGTCCCATGTCGGCACCCGTGGTTCCGTCTCCCGTGACCAGCGGTGTGGTGCGTTCGACGATCTTCGCGACGAGTTCGTCGGCGATGTTCCCGACGGCAACGAGTGCGGAGATGGCCATGCATCGCTCACCGGCAGAACCGAACCCGGCGTTGACCATCGCATCGGCAGCGAGGTCCAGATCGGCGTCGGGCAGGACGATGGCGTGGTTCTTCGCTCCGCCGAGAGCCTGAACTCGCTTACCGTGCGAGGTGCCGGTGGAGTAGACGTACTGCGCGATCGGGGTCGAACCGACGAAACTGATGGCTTTGATGGACTTGTTCTCGAGCAGCTCGTCCACCGCCAGCTTGTCACCCTGCAGAACGTTGAACACGCCGGGCGGTAGTCCTGCCTCTTCCCACAGTTTGGCCATCCACAGCGATGCGGTGGGATCCTTCTCGCTGGGCTTGAGCACGACGGTATTGCCTGCGGCGATGGCGACGGGGAAGAACCACATGGGAACCATGGCCGGGAAGTTGAACGGAGAGATGATGCCGACAGGTCCGACCGGCTGACGGATGGAATAGACATCGACCTTGGTCGACGCGTTCTCGGTGAAGCCGCCCTTCAGCAGGTGCGGTATGCCGCAGGCGAATTCGACGACTTCCTGACCTCGGCTGATCTCACCGAGCGCGTCGGAGAGCACCTTGCCGTGCTCGGCCGTGATGATCTCGGCGAGCTCGCCCTTCTTCGCGTTGAGCAGCTCACGAAACTTGAACATCACCGCCGTGCGCTTTGCCAGCGAGGTATCGCGCCACGCCGGGAACGCCGTCGCAGCGGCGTCGATCACGGCGCGGGCATCCTCCAGGGTCGCGAGTGCCACCTGTCCGGTGACCTGACCGGTGGCCGGATTGGTCACCGGCGCGGTGCGGTCGGAGGTGCCGCCGAAGGGCTTGCCGTCAACCCAATGTGCAATAACGTTGTCAGTCACTGTTTTTCCCTACTTGGAGTCATGAAGGCTCAGGAGTTGCTCGAAATGTATTTCTTCATGGTGTCGAGCTGATAGCGCGAGACCTCGTGCGCGTTCTCGTTCTCTGCGAACACGCTCGACACCATGACGGTGTCGCGGTCGTAGAAACCGAGCTTGCCGAGACCGCCGAAGAACTGATCCCAGTCGACGTCGCCGTCACCGATCTTCAGATGTTGGTGGACACGTACCGCGTTGCCCGGCGGATTGCTGATGTACCGAAGTCCGTGGGAGCGGTGGTGATCCATGGTGTCCGCCACGTGCACCAACCGCACCATGTCGCCGGCGGCCTCCATGATCGCGTCCAGATCACCGCCCATATGGAACTGGTGGCACGCCACGATGACCATGCCGAGGTTCCTGGAGTTGACGCCGCGGATGGTGCGGATCGCGGCAAGACCATCCTCTACGAAATCGTCGGGATGCGGGTCGATCAGGACATCGATTCCCTCGCGCTCGAAGATCGGCACAAGCTCTTCCATGGAACGATAGAACGCGCGCTCGGACTCCTCGGCCTTCTCCGGTCGACCACTGAACTCTGTGTTCATCGTGCTCACACCGAGATCGACGGCGATCTGAACGGCCCGCTTCCAGTACCGCACAGCTGCTTCCCGCGCATCCTCGTCCGGACCCGACCAGCGCAGAACCGGTAGGACAGAGGCGATTCCAACCCCGGCGTCCGAACACGCCTTCCTGAACCGCGCGACGAGCGCGTCATCCGCTTTGGGGTGGTTGAAGAACGGGATCATGTCCACGTGTGGAGTCAGCTGCAGCCACTCGTACCCGAGTTCGGCCACTACTCGCGGCAGCTCCAACAGCGAATGGCTGTGGTGAAACGGAGTCGGATCCAGCGCGATCTTCACCCGGCTCACGCGCCCGGGATGGACGAGCGCTGCACCATGTCGACCGTGACAGGCACACCTGATTCGAGCGACTTCACACCGGCCTCGCAGACCGCCGCGGCGGCGTAGCCGTCCCACGCACCGGGGCCGTCGACGTAATTGCCCGTTTGCGCACCGACACGAACCGCATCGACCCACCGCTGGATTTCGGCGTCGTATGCCTGCCCGAAACGCTCTTTGAAGGACGGCGTGATCGTGCCACCCCAGGTTCCGGGCGCGGACTTGCGCACCAATCCCACATCGAGACCGATCATGGCACTGCCACGTTCGGCCACGACCTCGGTCCTGACCTCGTACGCGACGCCTGTCGTGACGAACACCTCGGCGTCGACGTGACGCCCGGATTCTGTGGTGAAGATGGCGATCTGCGGATCCTTCAGGCCCACAGGCGCATTAGGATTCGCGGACGGAGTGATGATCTGGACCGAGGTGATTTCCTCGTCGAGCAGGAATCGGGTGACGTCCACCTCGTGCACGAGAGAGTCCTTGACGATCATCGCGCTGTCGAAGTGCGGCGGCACAGCCGGATTGCGATGTGCGCAATGCACAACCAACGGACGACCGATATCACCGGAATCGATCAGTGCCTTCAGTTCGGCGTACTCGTTGTCGAAGCGGCGCATGAACCCCACCTGGATGAGCTTCTTGCCCAGTTCGGCCTCCGCCTTCACGACGGCAAGAGAAGTCTCCACATCGGTGGTCAGCGGCTTCTCGCACATGACGGGCTTCCCGTGCTCCAGACACGCAAGGAGTTGCTTCTCGTGCGTCGGGCCGGGGGTGGCGAGCAGTACAGCGTCGACCTCGGGGTCGGCGATTGCATCGATCGGGTCGACGACCACCCGAGCGCCAGGGATGGAGGCGGCGAGCTCCTCGGCCTTTTCGGTGAAATAGTCGTTGATCACGGCGACGCGGGCACCGGCGATAGTGCTGGTGATACGCGCGACGTGATCGGCGCCCATCATGCCGACACCGAGGACGGCGATGCGCAGTTCGTTGGTCATGACAAAAGTCTCCTTGCGGGTATCAGCTGAACTGGACGGACGGGATCCCGCAGGAGCCCAGGTACTTACGAGTGCGCTGTGCGATCGGCAGCGGATAGTCCGGCTCGCATGGGTACATGTCCTGCTCGACGATCGCGAAGATGTCTGCAGTGAGCTTGCCCGCATCGGCGAGGCGCTCGATGGTCGACAGCAGCGGGGGCATATCGGGAATTCCCAAGGGCGGCTCCGTCATTGCACCCAGCTTGCAGGCCTCGCCGAACGGTAGATCCTCGGCTGCGACCTTCGCACGCACCGCTTCGTCGACCTGCTTGAGGTGCAGGTAGCCGATACGTTCCGGTGCACGTTCGATGATGGCGATGTTGTCGCCGCCGCAATAGCTGATGTGGCCGGTGTCCAGGCACAGATTGACGAATTCACTCGACGTGCCGTCGAGGAAGCGGTACACGTTCTCCTCGGTGTCGACGTGACTGTCGGCGTGCGGGTGGTACTGCGCCTTGACCCCGTACTGCTCGAACATGCGCTTGCCGAGTTCGTTCATGCCCTCGGTCTTCTTGCGCCACTGCTCGACCGTCAATGTGCGGTCCTCGAGCACTGCACCGGTACTGGGGTCGCGCCACATCTCCGGAATGACGACAACGTGCTTACCGCCGACAGCCGCGGTCAGTTTTGCGACGTCCTCGATCTGCGTCCACACTGCATCCCAGGCGTTGTCCTGATGCAGGTGCTCGAACACCGTTCCGGCCGAGAGCTTCAGGTTGTGGGCCGCGAGCTCGTCGGAGAGCAGCTGGGGATCCGTCGGCAGGTACCCGAACGGCCCCAACTCGATCCACTCGTAGCCCGATGCGGAAACCTCGTCGAGGAATCGGCCGTACGGGGTCTGCTTCGGATCCTCGGGAAACCAGACACCCCAGGAGTCGGGTGCAGATCCCACGCGAATTACGCTCATAATGCTTACCTTTCGAGAATTTTCAGGTGTTTCGGGAATGTCTAGTTGCCAGACGGACGCAGGAACGGCCGCTGGATCTTCTTCCACTTCTCGTATGTTTCGTACGCGGTCTGGGTCGACTCGAGCGTCGAGGTCGCACTCACCGGCACGTCCCACCAGGATTCGGAGTCCGGTGCCGGGATGAGCGGATCGGTCTCGACGTGGATGACGGTGGAGGTGTCACTTGCCTTGGCCGCCTTGACGGCATCGGTGAACTCGTTCCCGTTGTTCACTCGGATCACGTCGACACCGAGGCTTGCAGCGTTCGCGGCGAGATCGACAGGCAATATCCCCCCGTCCAGCCGGCCGTCGTCACTCCGATACCGGTAGTCGGTGCCGAATCGCTGGGATCCCAACGACTCCGACAGTGATCCGATGGACGCGAACCCGTGGTTCTGCACCAGAATCATGATGACCTTGACGCCTTCCTGCACGGCGGTGACCAGTTCGGTCGCCATCATGAGGTACGAGCCGTCGCCGACCATGATGAACACGTCACGGTCGGGCTCGGCCATCTTGGCACCGATACCGCCTGCGACCTCGTAGCCCATGCACGAGAAGCCGTATTCGACGTGGTACCCCTTCGAGTCGCGCGTACGCCAGAGCTTGTGCAGATCTCCCGGCATCGAGCCCGCCGCGCAGACGACGACGTCCCGAGGATCCGACAGGGTATTCGCCAGGCCGATGACCTGGTTCTGGTTGAGCGGCGCGGAGGGGTCTTCGATCTCGTACACCGCAGAGACCGTCGCGTCCCACTGGGCTGCCAGTTCCGCCGTACGAGAGCGGTATTCGGCTGGAACCTGGTAATCCGCAAGCTCGACGGCCAGGGCATCGAGAGCTTCTCGGGCGTCGGAGACGACGGAAATCCCGCCCTGCTTGACCGAGTCGATCGAGGCCACGTTGATGTTGACGAAACGCACATCCGGGTTGTTGAACGCGGTGCGCGATGCGGAGGTGAAATCGCTGTAGCGCGTTCCTATTCCGATGATCACGTCGGCCTCGGTGGCAAGGGCGTTCGCAGCGGTCGTCCCGGTCGATCCGAGAGCGCCGACGGATTGCGGGTGGTCGTAGGAGAGCGAACCCTTTCCGGCCTGGCTTTGGCCGACCGGGATACCGGTCTTCTCACAGAACGCTGCGAGCGAGGAGGTTGCACCGGAATAGATGACTCCGCCGCCGGCGACGATCATCGGCTTCGTCGCGCTGCGGATCACCTGTGCTGCGCGAGCGACAACGGATTTCTCGGGCAACGGACGGGCGACGTGCCACGTCCGGGCGGCGAACAGTGACTCCGGCCAATCGAAGGCCTCGGCCTGAACGTCCTGCGGGATGGCGACCGTCGCGGCACCCGTCTCGACCGGGTCGGTGAGCACGCGCATCGCACCGAGCAGAGCGCTCGGCAGCTGCTCGGGGCGCCACACCCGGTCGAAGTAACGCGACAGGGGCTTGAATGCATCGTTGACCGTGACGTCGCCGCTCGACGGGAGCTCGAGCTCCTGCAGCACCGGAGCGCTGGCCCGAGTCGCGAAAGTGTCTGCTGGGAGCAGCAATACGGGAAGGCGGTTGATGGTGGCCAGAGCCGCGCCGGTCAGCATGTTGGTCGCGCCGGGACCGACGCTGGCCGTGACTGCCCAGGCCTGCAGACGGTCTTTCTGTCGTGCATAGGCAACGGCGCTGTGCACCATGGCTTGTTCGTTGCGTCCGAGCACGTACGGCAACTCCGGTTCGGTGCCGGCTTCGACGGCGTCGATCTCGGCCTGGAGCAATGCCTGGCCGAGGCCCGCGACGTTTCCGTGACCGAAGATGCCGAAGGCTCCCGCGAAGAACTTGGTGCGAACGCCGTCCCGCTCGACGAACTGGTTCGCCAAGAACTTCACGACGGCCTGCGACACGGTGAGACGGACTGTGCCTTCGGTGTTCTCGGACTTGTTCGCCGAGATCGGCGCTGTGGACACCACAGTCATGCTCCTGTCGGTGCGGTATGGAGGGGAAGGCGGGGGTCGACCGGCTGATCGGTCCAGCTGCCGCGAATCCACGTGTGTTCGGGATCGTCGACGATGTTCCAGGCGCGCTCGGCACCCGGTCCGGCCATGACGTTCAGGTAGTACATGTGATAGCCGGGGGCGGCAACGGACGGGCCGTGGTAGCCGTGTGGCACGAGGACCACATCTCCGGTTCGCACTTCTTCGAGCACCTCGATCGGTCGCTGCGGTGTGCCGTAGACCCGGTGGTAGCCGAAACCTGCGGCGCCCTGGGGCCCGTCGGCGATCTCGAAGTAGTAGATCTCCTCGAGCGCCGATTCGTTCGCGGTGTTCTCGTCGTGCTTGTGGCCCGGGTAGGAGGACCAGTTGCCGCCGGGGGTGATGACCTCGCAGGCGATGAGCGAGTCGGCCTCGAACGTGTCCGCGGTGCCGAAATTGTGGACCTGCCGACTGCAGTTGCCCGCGCCGCGCAGTTCGACCGAAATATCCGAAGCGGGCACGTAGCGGAACGGGAGCTCGTTCTTCGCCCGTGCGCCGCACAGGGCGAATCGGCCACCGGCTGCGCTGGCCACCGAGTACGCCGAATCTCTCCCGACGTAGGCGAAGTCGGACGGGCCGTCGAACACCGAGGCCCTGCCGGCGAGCTCGAACGTGGTGCCGGCACTGGTCACCGATGCCGATCCCGCCAACGGGAGCACCATGATCTCGTCCGGACCCGAATTCAGGTCCACCGACTGACCTGCGGAGAGCGTGAACGTCCACAGGCTCGATTCGGTCCACCCCGCACTGTCGGGTGTGACGACGACGTCGAAACCGTCTGCGCTACCTGCACCGGCAGCGATGTAGTACTCGGAGTTCATGTTTCACCTCACCATGTCCACGGCGGTACCGACTGCGGCTTCGACGTTTCCGTCCGGCGGATAGAGCAACGTGCGGCCGACGATCAAGCCCCGAACCGCCGGAATCTCCAGCGCGCGCGCCCAACTGGCATACGTCTCCTCCGGCGCAGTCTGCGGGTCGCCACCGAGAAGCAGCGTCGGGAACGTCGTGGCATCCATGACGCGTTCCATCTCGGGCACCACGGGAAGCTTCATCCACGTGTGAGCCGAGCTGGATCCGAGGCCTTGCGTGATGTGAATCGATTTGATGACCGCGTCCGTACTCAGATCGTTCTTGACGCGACCTTCGACCCGGCGCGAGAGGAACGGCTCCACCATGGCGATGAGGTTCGCCGCGGCCAATTCGTCGATTGCCTGCGCGCACGCGGTCATCGTGGCCAGAGTGCCCGGATCGTCGAGTGCGATCCGAGTGAGCATCTTCGCACCGTTCATCCGCGCTTTGGCCGTGGAAGCGGCTGTGGCACCGGTCATTCGATCGTCCAACTCGAACGACGCGCCGGCCAGTCCACCGCGATTCATCGAGGAGAAGACCACCTTGTCCTCGAGCGCACCGAGCAGCACGAGATCGTCCAGGATGTCGGAGGAACCGAGGACGCCGTCCACGCCGGGGTTGGCGAGCGCGGTGCGCAACCGGTCCAGCAGTTCGGTGCGGCTGTTCATCGCGGTCATGTCCGAGCCCACCGACAGTGCTCCGCGTGCCGGATGGTCGGCAGCAACGATCATCAGACGGCCGTTGCCGCGGATGGTCGGGCGGGTGACTCGCGTGGCCCACGCACGTTCGATGGCCTGCGGGTCGGTGGCGCGAATTTCGGTGACCTGGGCATAGCTGGCGGCCGCGGGTGCGGGGCTCAAGGTGGTCTCAGACATTGACAGCCTCCGTAGCGGTTCGTTCGGCGAGTAGAGCAACTTCGGTGGCGGTGGGCATGGCCGTCGAACATTCGAGGCGCGACGCCACGATCGCCCCGGCGGCGTTGCCGTAGCGCAGGATCTTCTCGAGGGGCCAACCGGCGAGCAAGCCGTGGCATAGGGAACCGCCGAAGCTGTCTCCCGCCCCGAGGCCGTTGACCACGTCGACGAAGTTCGGCGGGACCGTGACGGTCTGCGTCTTGGTCTTGCCGAGAACACCTTTCGGGCCCATCTTGACTATGGCAAGCGAGACTCCGAGGTCGAGGAGGGCGTCGGCCGCCTTGTGCGGGTCGGTTTCGCCGACGGCAACCTGACATTCCTCCTTGTTTCCAACGGCAACGGTGACATGTTCGAGGGCCCGGCGCACCTGTTCCGTTGCGGCTGCGGGCGAATCCCAGAACATCGGCCGGTAGTCGAGGTCCAGCACGGTCAACGGGGCTCGATCCCGAGCCTCCCATGCAGCGAAATGAGCGCTGCGGCTTGGCTCTTCGGACAAGCCTGTGACTGTCGACCAGTACAGTCGGGCGCTCCGGACCGCGTCGACATCGATGTTCTCCGGGCGGATCTGAAGGTCGGGTGCCGACGGCTGTCGGTAGAAGTACAGCGGAAAGTCGTCGGGCGGGAAGATCTCGCAGAACGTGACCGGAGTCGCGAACTGATTGTCGGTGACGACGAATCGGTTGTCGACGCCCAACCGGGCCAGCTCCGCAGCCACGTATAGACCGAAGGGGTCGTTGCCGACGCCGGAGATCAACGCCGAGCGGCAGCCAAGACGCGCGGCGGCGACGGTGACGTTCGCGGCGCTACCGCCCAGGAACTTTCCGAAGGTGTCGACCTCCTCGAGACCGACGCCGGTCTGCAGAGGATAGATATCGACACCGCTTCGCCCGATGGCGAGGACGTCGAAGGCCGCGGTGTTCGCGTCGGCTGAGGTGGTCACGATCGACTCCATTGGTGTGAGGTGTTCGTTTTCGGTAAGGGGCTTCCACACGTTCTTCGGTGCGTCCACTGTGCGTGAGCTCACATACAAATGTCAATAGTTTGTCCTGACATTCTTACTTCCGGTCAAGTGATGTTATCCATCGCTTAGACTTCGTACAAACCGGCGCCTCACCGCGCCTACCGACCGACGGGAGAGACCAGTGACCACGTCGAACACAGCGGCGCCTGGAACCGAGGCGGCGCAACTTTCCGTCGAACTCAACCGGTCGAGCCCGGTTCCCCTCTACTTTCAACTTGCACAAGCAATCGAATCCGCGATATTGCAGGGCGTCCTCGCGCCGGGGGAACGATTCGAGAACGAACTCGCGCTGGCCAAACGACTGAGCCTGTCGCGTCCCACCACCCGCCGTGCGATCCAAGAACTCGTCGACAAGGGTCTGCTCGTACGCAAACGTGGCGTCGGAACACAGGTGGTTCAGAGTCCGGTCCATCGCCCGGTCGAGCTCACCAGCCTGTTCGACGACCTTGCCCGCGCCGGGCAGAATCCGACAACGCGTCTCCTCGACTATCAGGTCGGTCCGCCCACCCACGACGTCGCGCAGGAATTGAACATCCCCGACACGACAGACGTCGTCACCATCCGCAGGCTCCGCAGCACCAACGGTGAGCCACTCGCTGTCATGGTCAATTATCTGCCGAGTGAGATCGCGCCGGAGCCGGACGAGCTCGAATTACAGGGCCTGTACTCCTCGCTGCGTACGCGAGGAGTACACATCAGGCTCGCCCGTCAACGCATCGGTGCCCGATCGGCCGATCGCGAGGAGGCAGCCCTGCTCGACGAAAAGTACAAGGCACCGCTACTGACCATGCACCGCACCGCGTTCGACGATTCGGGACGCGTCGTCGAGTTCGGAGCGCACGTGTACCGCGCTTCCCGGTACTACTTCGACACCACCCTGGTCGATCGCTGAACGGCCGAGCCACGACATACCGCTCGGTCAGAGAGTCCTGTCGACCGCGACTGTGCCGCCGCCACGGTGCATCGAGGTGATCAACGCCTGCGCCACCACGCTCGCCTGTAGGCCGTCGCGCGCTGACGCCAGCGTGGACGTACGCCCTTCGGCGATCGAATCGATCCACTCGCACAGCTGGAGTCGATAGGCGTCGGCGAAGCGAGGGACCCAGTCCTTCGCATACGAATAGCTGTGCCGCAGAGCATGATCGGTCACGGTCCGAATCGGCTCCGCCAGACGGCTTGCGCCCTCTTCGCCGATCACCTCGCAGCGGATGTCGTACCCGTAGCCGGCGTTGAGGAACATTTCCACGGTCGTCAGGACGCCGTCTTCGGTGCGCAGCAACATGAACTGTGGATCGCGGCGATGGCCGATCCGCGTGCTCGCACGAGTGGCGTGCCAGCTGACCTCGACCACCGGGGAGTCGAGCAACCACGGCACCGTATCGAGTTCGTGGATGGCAGAGCCGGTGATACTGGCCTCCGAGTCACCGCCCGGCCCTGAGGTGACCGTTCGACTCGAGCAATGCACGATCAACGGATCTCCCAGTGCGCGAGAGGACACCGTGTGCTTCAACTCGACGTATCCCGGGTCGAAGCGGCGCATGAATCCCACTGTGAGCAGGGGAATCCCGCCCGATATCGCAGCCTCGTGCGCTCGGACCACTCGTGAGCATTCGTCGACGGTCACTGCGAGCGGCTTCTCGCAGAGGACAGGCTTGTGCGCCGCAATGCAGGCGAGCACCAGATCGGCGTGGGTCGAGTCGTGGGAGGCGACGACGACAGCGTCGACGTCGGCCCGCGAGATCAAGCCGTACGGGTCGGTGAGGCCATCCGCACCGACCTCGTCGGCCAACCCGGCCGCGCGGGTCGCATCGACGTCCGCTACGGCCGTGACCGTCGCACCCGACACGACCGAATGCAAATTCCGAATGTGGTCGGCACCCATCACTCCGGCACCGATTACTCCTACGCGCACGCTCATGGGACCTCGCTGTCCATCTTGATAAAAACATCCGAATGTCCGGACATATGTACAACACGCGATACTAGGGTGTCCGTCATGACTTCGACCACAGAATTGCTACTTCCACCCTCACGCATCGCTCCGCCCATCGATGCACCCGCACTGCGATGGGGCATCCTGGGCCCGGGCTGGATCGCTGCTCGATTCGCAGAGGCACTGCGTCACCACACCTCTCAGAAGATTTCGGCCGTGGCCTCGAGAAACGCACAACGGGGCTCGGCCTTTGCCGCGGACTGGGGAATCCCGACCGTCTACGGCAACTACGACGACCTCGTTGCAAGTTCCGAGGTCGATGTCGTGTACGTCGCCACTCCGCACACCCTCCACTTCGAGCACGCGGCGCTCGCACTCGAAGCAGGTAAACACGTCGTGGTGGAGAAGCCCCTCGCCCTCGACGCCCACCAGGCTCGCGCTATAGCCGAGCTCGCCCGATCCAGGGGACTGTTCGCAATGGAGGCGATGTGGTCCGCATTCCTGCCGAAGTTCGACGTGATCGACCAGATCTTTAAGCAGGGAATGCTCGGTGAGATCAGAACCGTCCTAGCCGACCACGGCGAGCACTTCGACTCCGACCATCGAATCTACGACCCCGCACTCGCCGGTGGACCGCTCCTCGATCTGGGGACCTACGTCGTCTACTTCGCCCAGAAAGCGCTGGGTCGGCCGGCCGGTGTCACAGCGGTGGGACAGCAGGCGAACTCGGAGCTGAACGGTCAGATTTCCGCGATTCTCACTTCACCGACAGGTGCTCACGCCGTTCTCAACACCACCATCCTGGCCGACACACCGAACCTCGCCGCAGTGTGCGGAAGTTCAGGAATGCTCGCAACGGAAGGTGTCTTCTACCGACCGGGAAACTTCACCGTGTCCTTGCGCGACGGAAGATCCGCTCGGTTCGTCGACGACATCAGCGGCTACCCCGCGGGACTTGCCTACGAGGCCGCGGAGGCTGCCCGTCGAATCACCAGCGGTGAGCTCGAAAGCCCCTGTCACACAATGGCTGACACTGCCTCGACGCTCGATACCCTCGACGAGCTACGACGCCTGCTGGGTATCGAGTTTCCATCCTGACCGCTCCGAGTCTGTACCTTTTGTAGTCCTAATGTCCGGACAAACTATTGACTTTCCGGTGTGACGGGTATTACATCTCCTAAGGCAGTACGCCCGACCCGACATCAGCGGGTCGTCTGGTCATCGAGAGGATGTTTGGAAAATGACGTCTCGTCTGGGTTCGGTAGCGGATAGGCCCCCAAAGAACCTGGGGCGCAGAACCATCGCAATGGCGATGGGGGTCGCGTTGGCGGCATCGGTCGCAGCGTGTTCGTCCTCCGGCGGTGCGCCCGAGGAATCCGACTCCGGAAGCAACGCAGGAACGGCCGATACCCCGAAGGCAACGATCGCGATGATCACCCACGAGGTACCCGGCGACACCTTCTGGGACCTGATCCGCAAGGGTGCCGAAGCTGCAGCCGCCAAGGACAACATCGAGCTGCGGTACTCGTCCGACCCCGAAGCGCCCAACCAGGCCAACCTCGTACAGAGCGCGATCGACTCCAAGGTCGACGGCATCGCGGTCACCCTGGCCAAGCCCGACGCGATGGCTCCCTCGGTAGAGGCCGCTGAAGCCGCCGGGATCCCCGTGGCGGCGTTCAACTCCGGGTTCGACTCCTGGAAGGACATGGGCGTCGGGCAGTACTTCGGGCAGGACGAGACCATTGCTGGTCAGGCCGCAGGTGCTCGCCTGACTGCGGACGGCGCCAAGAAGACACTCTGCATCATCCAGGAACAAGGGCAGGTTGCGCTCGAATCACGGTGTGCCGGCGTCGAGAGCGGGTTCACCGGTGGCAGCACCGAGATCCTCAACGTCAACAGCAAGGACATGCCCTCGGTCGAGGCAACCATCACCGCCAAGTTGCAGCAGGATCCCTCGATCGATCACATCGTTGCGCTCGGAGCCCCGATCGCTTTGACTGCGGTCCAGTCCAAGGCCAACGCCGGTAGCAACGCCACCGTTGTCACCTTCGACACCAACTCCGCTCTCGTCGACGCGATCAAGTCCGGCGATGTCGCCTGGGCGATCGATCAGCAGCCGTACCTGCAGGGTTACCTCGCAGTGGACGCGCTGTGGCTTTACATCAACAACGGCAACACCGTAGGCGGCGGCACCCCGGTACTGACCGGGCCCGCGTTCATCGACTCGTCCAATATCGACGCCATCGCCGAGTACGCCAAGAACGGTACTCGCTGAGCCCGACGCTCACCGGCACGCGACTTTCGCTGCCGGTGGGCGTCGTACCAGTAGGGAAGGAACACCATGTCCACGCAGGCCGATCTGGATCTGTCCAAACACACTGTCGTCGTCGATGAGCGAGTGAAGAAGCAAAAGCCGTTGCAGCGGTTGCTGATTCGACCGGAAATCGGTGCCCTGTTCGGCGCAATCATCATCTTTGTCTTCTTCTGCATCGTCGCCCCTCCGTTCCGCTCCCCCGAAGCGCTCGCCACTGTGCTCTACGCGTCCTCGACGATCGGCATCATGGCCATCGGGGTGTCGTTGTTGATGATCGGCGGCGAGTTCGACCTGTCGACCGGCGTCGCGGTCACCTTCTCGTCGATCATGGCATCGATGATCGCCTACAACCTGCACCTCAACGTCTGGATCGGATCCGCGCTGGCGTTGGTGCTGGCGCTGGGAGTCGGTTTCCTCAACGGGTACTTGGTGATGAAGACCAAGATTCCGTCGTTCCTGATCACCCTGGCAAGCTTCCTGATGCTGACCGGCATCAACCTCGCCGTCACCAAGTTGGTGACCGGACAGGTTGCAACGCAGTCGATCTCGGACATGGACGGGTTCGATTCCGCCAAAGCAGTGTTCTCCTCCTCGTTCTCGCTGTTCGGGATTTCGATCCGCATCACCGTGGTGTGGTGGATCGCCTTCACTCTCGCCGCGACGTGGGTATTGATGAAAACGCGCATCGGCAACTGGATCTTCGCGGTCGGCGGCAATCAAGATTCGGCCCGCGCGATCGGTGTACCGGTGACGAAGGTCAAGATCGGTCTGTTCATGTTCGTCGGCTTCTGCGCCTGGTTCGTCGGTATGCACCTGCTGTTCGCGTTCAACACCGTTCAGTCCGGCCAAGGCGTCGGCAACGAGTTCCTGTACATCATCGCCGCCGTGATCGGTGGGTGCCTGCTCACCGGCGGGTTCGGAACTGCCATAGGCGCATTCATCGGTGCGTTCATCTTCGGAATGGCCAACCAAGGCATCGTCTACGCCGGCTGGAACCCCGACTGGTTCAAGTTCTTCCTCGGCGCGATGCTGCTGTTCGCCGTCATCGCCAACAACTCGTTCCGCACCTACGCTGCGAAGAGGTAAATCATGACCATTCACGCCGACACCCCCATCGAATCCGAACCCGCAGGCGGAGGGAAAACGCCCCTCATCGAACTGAAGGACGTGGGAAAGAGCTACGGCAACATCATCGCTCTGCAGGGCATCAACCTGCGCGTGGGTGCCGGTGAAGTCACCGGAGTCCTCGGTGACAACGGAGCCGGCAAGTCCACCTTGATCAAGATCATGGCCGGCCTGCATCAACAGAGCGAAGGAGAACTGCTCGTCGACGGCAAGGCCACCACTTTCGACTCCCCCAAGGACGCGTTGAACCAGGGCATAGCGACGGTCTACCAAGACCTTGCGGTTGTCGGCCTGATGCCCGTGTGGCGCAACTTCTTTCTCGGTCAGGAGCTCAGCAAAGGCACTGTGTTCAAATCGCTCGACACCAACGCCATGCGCGCGACGACCATCGAGGAACTGCACAAGATGGGCATCGATCTACCCGACGTCGATGCGCCCATCGGGTCCCTCTCCGGTGGTCAGCGTCAGTGTGTTGCCATCGCCCGCGCCATCTTCTTCGGTGCGCGTGTTCTGATCCTCGACGAGCCGACCGCAGCCCTCGGCGTCAAGCAATCGGGAATGGTGCTGCGCTACATCTCCGCGGCCAAGGAACAGGGCTTCGGCGTCGTCTTCATCACCCACAATCCCCACCACGCGTACATGGTCGGCGATCACTTCGTCCTGCTCAACCGTGGACGTCAGAAACTCGATTGCAGCTACGAGGACATCTCACTCGACGACCTCACGAAGGAAATGGCGGGCGGCGACGAGCTCGACACCCTCACCCACGAACTTCGGCGGTAATTCGGGTCCGTTACCCACATGCTGTATCGGGCCGGTCCGATCGGACCGGCCCGCACATCTTTCGAAAAGGAGATTCGTTGTGCGATCCACCCGGTCTGTTCGTGTCGGAGTAGCTGGTTTCGGGTGGATGGGACGGGTGCATACCCAGGCGTATTCGCGCCTGAACCAACACTATCCAGACCTTGGCCTGCGCCCCGAATTGGCGATGGTCGCGGACGAGCTCGAAGGCCGAGCCGACGACGCTGCCGATCAGTTCGGCTTCGCGGCGGCGACCACCGATTGGCACGAGATCCAGTCCGACCCGACCATCGAAGCCGTCTCGATCACCGCGCCCAACTTCCTGCATCGCTCCATCGGGACCGCGATGGTCGAAGCGGGAAAACACATCTGGATCGAAAAGCCCGTCGGCCTGACCGCCGACGATGCGCGCGCTGTCGCACTCGCGGCGGACAAAGCGGGCGTGCAGACGGCCGTCGGATTCAATTACCGCAATGCGCCTGCGGTCGAGGAAGCCAAGGCCCTCGTCGAATCCGGTGAACTCGGAACGATCACCCATGCCAGATTCCGATTCTTCAGCGACTACGCGGCACACCCCGACGGGGCATTGAGCTGGCGGTTCGAGCGGGCCCGCGGAGGTAACGGCGTACTCGGCGATCTCGCCTCGCACGGAGCCGATCTGGTCTACTACCTCCTGGGCGAAATCGACTCGCTGGTAGCAGACACTGCCATCTTCGTCCCCGAGCGAACGAAGCCGAGCGGGTCCGCCACCGGTCACGCTCTCGCTGCCGGAGGTGAACGCGGGGCCGTCGAGAACGAGGACTTCGTCAGCAGCCAACTCCGCCTGCACAGCGGAGCGCGCGTCGTTCTGGAGGCCAGTCGCGTGGCCGTCGGCGATCAGAACGCTTACGGATTCGAGATTCACGGCACGAAAGGTGCTGTGTCGTGGGACTTCCGCCGGCTGGGCGAACTCTCCCTCAGCACGGGTGACCGATACCAGGATCAACCTGCATCGACCGTCTACGTCGGACCTTCGCACGGAGAATACGGCGCATTCCAACCCGGTTCGGCATCCTCCATGGGTTACGACGACCTCAAAGTCATCGAGGCCATGCGCTTCTTCAAATCCATCGGGGATGGAAAGCCCTGCGGCGCAACACTACGAGACGCCGTCCGCAGCGCCCACGTACTCGATGCCATGGCCGAATCCGTTGCGAGTGGGCGTTGGGTCCAACCTGGCGTCTGAGGTTCGCGCAGTCTGGACCCGGTTCGACCCCGAGGTCGAACCGGGTCTCGATATGTCCAGTCCGCACCCTGCACAGTCATGCATGGGCACTTGACTGCTCATTTGATGAGCATTACGCTGCGCACATGCCCACTGCCTCCACCATTCCACCCTTCCACCTGGCGATTCCGGTTCACAACATCGACGCCGCCCGAGAGTTCTACGGCGACGTGCTCGGATTCTCTCGTGGACGCTCGGCCGAGAAGTGGACGGACTGGAATGTCCGCGGACACCAGGTCGTCACCCACCAGGTGGGTGACGGGTCCTCCGAGGCACGTCAGCCCGTCGCTGGGACCAACCCGGTCGATGGGCACGAGGTTCCGGTACCGCACTTCGGTTTGGTGCTGGAGGTGGACGAATTCAAAGAACTCGCCGGACGCCTCGAGGCCGCCGGCACCGAATTCGTCATCGAACCCTATGTGCGCTTCGCCGGCGAACCGGGCGAGCAATGGACCATGTTCTTCCTCGATCCTTCCGGAAATGCACTCGAGTTCAAAGCTTTTCAGAATATCGACCAACTTTTTGCCGTATGAGATCGTGACACCTACTGGCTCCACACCCGAAGACGAGGGCGCCGGTGACGGCGAACTCACCCGAGAGTTCCTGCAGCAGATCGGAGCACGCATCCGCGGGCTCCGATCTCGTCGGTCTTTGACCGTGCAGCAGCTTGCCGACCTGTCGGATGTGAGTCGTCGACTCCTGACTCAGATCGAGCACGGGCAGGCCAATCCGAGTCTGGTAGCGGTAACGCGCATAGCCCGAAGCCTCGGAACCGACTTCACCGAGCTCGTCGGAGACTCGGTACCCGGCGACATCGCGATCGAACGGATCTCCGCATCCGCACACGTACTGGTGTGGACCTCACAACTGGGCAGCACCGCACATCTACTGGTGTCCACCCCTGGTATCCGAGTCGCCGATATGTGGCTCTGGTCGTTGGTATCGGGCGATCAGTACGGCGGCCGCCCCGACTCTCCCGGATCGATCGAACTGTTCCACGTGCTCACCGGTGAGCTGACCGTACGAGCAGACTCGATGGAGGTCGTCATCGCGGCCGGCGAGTCCGGCCGCCTCCGCAGTGACCGCGTCTACCAGTACGTCAACAACGGCCCGAATCCACTGACATTTCTGCGGACGGTCGCACTCGCCCGCTGAGACGAGCGCGACCCCGTCCGTTGTGGTCAGCCCTGATCGTGAAATTTCTCGGGGCGGTCAGTCCACCCCGCGCAGCCTCCGCGCCATCCGAGTGTCTGTGCTCTCCGAGGTATCCACGATGTCGACAGCTCTGACGGGCTCGATCCGCACGGGCACATTCTTGTGCCACGGATTACCGAAGAACTTGTCGCGACGGGTCACCGAAGTCAGGGAGTTGAGGGCTACTCCGACTACCTCGTCGCCGTTCTCCGTCGGGTAGGACACTCCCATACCGTTGGGCAATGACACGTGACCTGGCTGCATCATCTCGCTGACCTCGACGACCGTCGTTGCGGTGCCGGTCTCGGTCGTCAAGCGCACTGAATCACCGGTCACCACACCCATCGCGGATGCATCGGTAGGACACATACGCAACGATCCTTGCTTGTCTCGTCGTCGCCACTCAGGATTACGGATTATGACATTGGCGGTGAAGGCGCGTCGCTCTCCGGCCGACAGAATGAACGGGTACGCATCGCTCGTATAGCACGGCTCTTCTTTGTCCAAGAGCCGAATCTCGTCCAGCAACTCGGGAATACTCACGTGAATTTTCCCATCCGCGTGACGGATGTATTTCCACGCGTCCTCGTAGCGATCGACGGTGAAAGTGACTCCCTGCGCGTTGCTCACGATGGCATCGAACAACTGCTCGCCTTGGGCAGCACCCTCCGCGGTGTACCCGGCCCGCCGCGCAGCATCGGGGTTCGCTATACACGCCAACTGAGCCATTCCCCAGATCATGGCCTTCGCTTCCTCGCCCTCTGCGAAGGTGGATCCCAGGGTGCGGTACAGAATGTAGGGCAGCAGGCCGGCGAGTTCGGGACGCTGCTCGATCGTCGAGAAGAGGATCAGGCTGAAGGCGCCGCGACCGACGACGGCGGCCGAACGCAATTGCGAGAGAGTCGTGCTGTCCACGGAACCGAGGCGGTCGATCAGCTCGGCGTAGATGAACGGTTCGGATCGCGTGCCCGGCTTTGCGGGCATCAAGGGGTTACGAAGCTGAAACGTGTTGTGCGGAAAATGAAGTGTGAACATCGATGCCTCGTATTTCTCGAACTGGCTCGACGCCGGAAGCACATAGTCGGCCTCCCGAGCAGTTTCCGTGAGCGCGACGTCCACCACGACCGTGAGGTCGAGACTCCTCATGGCACGGCGAAACCGATCCGAATCAGCCAGTGAGTGAAGAGGGTTCGACGAGTCGATCCACATTGCTCGAAGCCGATCCGGGTGATCGGTCAAGATCTCGTCGGCAATCGAATTCGCCGGGATGAGACCGGACACGATGCGGGCTCCGGTGACGGGCGTGTAACCGGATTGCGCAGGGTTACCGAGAATATTTGCGATCGGTTGCGCAACTGCCGCCCCGGACGAGAGGAAGAACATTTTCAACGACGTCTGAGCGCCACGTTCCAGAAGCGTGCTGCCGACACTGTTCCCACTGAGCCGTGCCGCGATCCGACGCATCACACCGGCACCGCTTCGCATCGTCCGCAACCCGATGACGCGCCGCGCAGCATCGAAACGTGGTGTCGTATCCGGCGGAACGGGGAACCACGTTCCAGCGATCGGGAACATCCAGGAATGCATATGCATTCCACCAGGTTTCGCGAAGTTTCCGGTGAGTACCCACATCAATTTCTGCAAGTAGGCGCAGACGGTGGCATTCGGCGACTGTTGAATACCGAGGTCCTCGTAGGTCGAGACGCTCCCGGCTCGTCCGATGCGTCGGGCCGCGTCGCGTATGGTCTCTTCGGCCACACCGCAGCGCCGCGCGTAGTCAGCAATGTCGACCTCGCGCAGCAGTGTCAGAACCTCTTCTACCCCCACGGCATTCGCCTTCAACCACTGCGATGCGATCAGGTCTTCCTGAACGAGAGTTGCGTCGAGCGCAGCCAGGCACCAGGCATCCGTACCGGGCTTGACCTGCAGGTGGTAATCGGCCATCTGGGCAGTCTCACTCTTGCGCGGATCGATGACGATCATCGAACGAGCGGGGTCACGAGCAATCTCCTTGAGCGTGGGCCTAGCCCGCGCCATTCCGTGCGACTGCCACGGATTCTTGCCGACGAAGACCGACACTTCCGCGTTCTCGAAGTCACCCGAGGTGTGACTGCCGTAGAGCTCGGTGTCGACGAATCCCTCTCCCGTCTTCTCCTGAGCCAGCGCATTCGAGGTGTACCGCGCGCCGACCGCGTGGAAGAGTGATCGACCGTAGGAGCCGCCGAGGTGATTGCCCTGGCCACCACCTCCGTAAAAGAAGATGCTCTCGCCGCCGTACTGTGCGCGCACCGAGCGTAGACGAGCTGCGATCTCGTCCAGCGCCGTCTCCCAGTCGATCTCCTCGTACGTACCGTCCGCACGCCGACGCAGCGGAGTGTCGAGACGATGGGAACCATTCTGATAGCTGTCGAGCCGCAGCGGCTTTTCGCAGGTGTACCCCTGGGAGCCGGGATGATCCTTGTCCCCTCGGATCTTGAGCAGTCGTCCGTCATCGACCTTGACTTCGATGCCGCAATTGCACTCGCAGAGAATGCACGCGTTCTTCTTCCACGTGGCTGCGGACTGATTGGCGTCGATCATGAATGCACCCAGATTCTATGTTGACAAAGATTGACCTGCCGTTTGCGGAACGATGTGCGTCACAGAGCCACCCGGAGAACCGAGATCGTCGAATAAGTCTGCATTCGTGGATACGTAGCCAGCCCACCTGGGAGGTACGTCCTCCTCGAAGATGATCGCTTCCACCGGGCAAACCGGCTCACACGCGCCACAATCCACACATTCGTCCGGGTGTATGTACAACATCCGGTCGCCCTGATACATGCAATCCACAGGGCACTCTTCGATGCACGCCTTGTCTAAATGTCGACACAAGGCTCGGCCACGATGTACGTCACGAAATGCTGTCCCTCATTGAATCCCCCGTTTATATGGTGTTCGCCATAATACATAGACCTGTGAGACGCGCATCCGAATCGGCGGCGCTGTTCGCCGCGGATGCCTCCGAGCTCGAAGTCTGTGCACGCGCACATCATCTCGGTTCCGCGAGTGGACCGCCGCACCTTCCGTCACCCCTTCTCAACCCCGACAATCGACTCACCACGCATGACCGATTCCTCGAAAGGTCCGAAAATCATGAAGTCTGTAGCAGGCAAGGTCGCTCTCATCACCGGAGGGGCGTCCGGCATCGGCCTCGAAACGGGCCGTCGACTCGCATCGCTCGGCGCACATGTCGTCCTTGTCGACCGCTCCGAAATTTCCGCATCGGTCCTGGGATCTTTGGACACGACACGACACGGAAGACACATCTCCGTCATCGCCGATGTCACGGACACCGCATCTCTGGAATCGGCTGTGGCAGAGGTCTTGGACGAGTACGGATGCCTCGACGTCGTCGTCGCCAACGCCGGCATCGCCGAAGCCGGTACCGTCGCCATCAGCGATGTCGAATCGTTGGTCAAGATCGTGGAGATCAACCTCATCGGGGTCATTCGGACCGTCCACGCAACCCTGCCTGCGGTGACCGCACAGCGAGGCTACTACCTGTTGGTCTCGTCCGCCGCGGCGCTGAAGAACATTCCGGGCCAATCCGCTTATGCCGCATCCAAAACGGGTGTCGAGGCGTTCGGCGGCGGGCTACGTCTCGAGGTCGCCCACAAGGGCGTCGGCGTCGGCGTCGCCCATCCTGCATTCGTACGCACACCGATGTTCGAGTCGCAGCACAGCATTGCTGCTGTGCGCGCCGGCATCGAGGAACTGCCGTGGCCGTTCAACGTGGTGACAGAACTAGGTGATTGCGCGGACGCATTCGTGAACACGATTGTCGGGCGTCGCCGAAAGGTGTACGTACCCGGCGCGCTTCGCGGTGTGGACACCGTGCGTGGGGTCTTCACCGGTCGTCTGTGGGACGCGATTCTGCGTCCGCGGGTGAAGAAGACGGTACCCGCTCTAGAAAGCGGGGTCCTGCAGAGCCGCGCGCTGCGCTCGGTCCCGCGTCAGTAGCCACCAGGCCAGCACCAGATCCGCAGTCGAGTCGATGTCCAGTCCAGTGAGGTCACCGAACCGGGCGACGCGGTTGCGGACGGTGTTGCGGTGAACGAAGAGCGAGGCGGCGGTGTCGTCGACGCGGCGGTCGTGGTCGAGATACGTTGCGACGGTGTCCATGATCTCCCGTCCTGCTACGCCGCGTACGAGTAGCGGGTCGAGGTGCACGGAAGCCATCTGCTCCGCCACGTCATCCGCGAAAGAAAGAAGGGGAAGCGGACCGAGAGCCGCAAGATCCACCACGCCCGTTCTCCCGAACGTCACGGCAAGCGAGAGTGCACGTTGCGCTTGCTCGTAAGAAGATCGCGCCTCGGAGGCCGTCCTGGCATCGCCGAGTCCGATGGCGACGGAGCACTCGAGGCGATCCGGAACATTGGGCAACAGTGCCACCAGATGACGGTCGATGATCGCGTCGACAACCTCGAGAAGGCCTGCACTGCAGCGCATTCGCAACATCGCCCGCGCATCGGAAGACTTGGACGTTTCGTCCCAGACCACGCAGGCGACGCGATACTCGTGGGTGAGATCGATTCCGTGTTCGCTCGCATCGCTGTTCAGCGACGCGGGTCGGTACGATCCCTCCACCAATTGTCGAATGAGATCAGCGCGTCGAATCGCACCGGTGACGGCCCGCTCCTGCATCACGGTGTTCACTGCGGCGGAATAGGACGTCGCCCATTCCCACATCACGTCTTGCATGTCATCGACCGCGGCTGTGGTCAAGTTCTGCTCGACGGCCTTGTGCCGAATTATCTTGAACAGCTCCCGTGCTCCCAGTTGGATACTGTGCGCAACCAATTCGAGTGGGATCGTCTGATCGGACCAGCGCCGGAGCAGGTCGGTGACGTCACTTTCGTCGACCGAGGGCGAGTCACTGCGCACGCGCCACAGAACGATGTCGAGTACGGCCCTGGTGTTGCGCTGCACTTCCTCGTGCGCGACGGAGTCGTACACCGGGATCCGCTGTCGGTACAGATCCGTCAACCTCGATGCCACTGAATCCAACTCGACATCGGCATCGTCGATCAGCGACGAGATCCGGGCCGCGATCTCCCGCTCCCGGGTGGTGTCACCGTCTTCGGTCATCGAATCGCCCTCCGTCCCTACGATCGTGTCATATCCCGCTTGGACAGTCGGCGAATTTCGGGTGCGATGGCTCGACTGCGGGCGGTGAAGGGTGCCGTGGTCAGCACGGATCGTAGGACCAGGAGAATCCTGCCAGCACGCGGGTAGACCATTCTAGAGGAACGGTTTTCGAGTGCGCGCACGAAGTGTGGGACGATCTTGTCCGTGTGCGTGACAGCACCGAACGGCCCTGGAAGAGCCCGTAGCAGCGCAGCGAACGCCGGTTGGTCCAGTTTCTTCGTGACCAGCGTCGTGTCGATCCACCCCGGATGGAAGGACCCGACCCGTACGCCGGTTCCGCTCAGTTCGAGTCGAAGCGAATTGGCGAAGGCCTCGAGACCTGCCTTGGCCGCTGCGTACGCCGAATGTCCGGGTTGGTGGGCGAACGATGCCCACGAACAGGTGAAGGCAACGTATCCTTCGGACTCCATGACGGCGGGCAATGCCGCTCGAACGATATTGTGCGCGCCGATGAGATTGATGTCGATGATGCGCTGCCACGTTCCTTCGGGGAGCAGGTCGATCGGGCCGTAATCGGACACCCCGGCGTTCGCCCAGACGATATCGATCCGGCGACGGGTGGTGAGAATTTCCTCGACCACTCGGTCGCAGGCCTCGGCGTCGCGAACGTCCAACTCGTGCGTGTCGCACTCCCCCGGCATAGTGGCGGCCACCCGGGCCAGACCAGCGGCGTCCACATCCACGAGAACGACGACGCCGCCGCGGGCAGAACACTCGATCGCGGTAGCCGAGCCGAGCCCACCTGCTGCGCCGGTGATGACGAGGACTTGTCCGGAAAGCGACTGAGCGGTCATGAAGCAACCTCCGGTGGGTTGGTGGGCAGGTCTACGACGGCAAGGGCCGATTCCGAAATGCTGCCCAGGATCAGTTGCGATCCGCGGCGCACAACGCTGGTGACCATCGCATAATCGGGCGTTGGCGACTGCAGGTCATGGACGATCGACCCGTCGCCGTCTATCGCGATGACCCACGTAGTCCGTTCCCCTTGCCGCAGCTCCTCCGGCAAGGAGTACGAGATCCGGCGGAGGATTCCCGGCATGCGGGCCACCCGATCGTGCAGTGCGCTCCGGGGCGTCGCCATAGACACCCACGTCAGGTCGCCGTCGATCGAGACGTTGTCGGGAAACGCGGGCAGGTTGTCGATCAGAATTCGTGGCGACGGTGCGCCATCGACGAGAGAATACCGAGTGATATCGAAGTCTCCCGACGAGACCACTGTTGCGAACTCTTCGTTGTCTGACACCGTCAGGCCGTTCGCGAACTGAATGCCGTCGACGACGATCCGCGCCGTGCCGTCAGGTGTCAATTTCACCAGATGGCCGGTGCCGGAATGCTCGAGCAAGTCTGCCAGGAAGTCGTCGAAGCCGAATCTGCGCGTGGACACGGTGAAATAGATGTTGCCCGATGCAGCCTGAACGACGTTGGACGCGAACGTGATCGGAACGTCGCCGAGGCGGTCCAGCACCACCTCGACGCCACCGCTGTCTAGATCGACGCGCAGAACGCCGCGCTCGCTGTCGCACACGAGAATGGTCGTATCGTCGACAACGGCGATGCCCAGGGGCCTGCCACCCGTATCGGCGAGAGTCTCCACAGTGGACGTGGTCTCGTTGACAAGGGTCACCCGAAGCACCCTCCCGTCATGGAGTCCGGTGAGAATTCGTCCCTGCGAATCCAACCGAACGTCCTCCGGACCTCGGCCCGGCAGCTCGACGCGTCTGATCGGGCCCATGGGAACTACGCTTTCTTTCTCTCGCGCGCGGTCGGTGGACCGAGGCGGTGTCCACCTCACCGGACGTAGGCGCGGGCTGTGCGCAGGCACCGGGCGGCGAGCTTCCGACGGTGCGACCTGCTCGTTGATGACGGCGGCGATGGCACCCGCCGAACTCCACGGTGCACCATGGCCTTCGTGCTCCAGTGGGTAGGCGTCGATTCTCGGATCACTCGCAGAGAGTGCCATTTCGGTGGAGTCCACTCGTCGATCATCGAGTCCGTACGCCACGGAGATCGAGCAGCCAAGTGCAGCAAGCCGTTTCGAGAGCGACCGCTCTTCGAGGTAGTGGTCGATCGAGGAGGTCGAGGTGCGGAACCGTCGAATACCGGTGTTCACCAGGTCCTTTACCGCGAACTCCGGCACGGGACCGCCCGGCGCGAACGCAGAGCCGAGCCCTGTGCGCAGCTTCTTCGCGGGGAGCATCGCCCACACTGCGTCGCCGAGTAGCGGTGTCTTGAGGATCCTTTCCGACAGCCCCCGCGCCGTCAGACGACTCGACATGGTCGGTGTCGTCGCGACGAGTACCAGTCGGCGTACGAGCGCGGGGTACTGCTCGGCCAGTGCCGTCGCGACCAGGCCGCCTCGTGAATGGCCTACGACGGTCACGGACTCGAAACCTGCCACGCGTATCTCACGAGCGACAACAAGCGCATCGTGCTCGATGGTTTCGCTTCCCGCCAGGTCGAGCGCGAGAACATTGCCGGGTAGGAGCGGCACCACCCGATCCCAGGCGGCGGCCGAAGCGCCGAGACCGTGCAGGAGAACGATTGCCTCGGATGTCATCGTGGTCCCCCAGAGGTACGCACGAGGTGCTCTGTCGGATCGAATCGGATTGCGCGAGAGCGATATCCGAGGACACTGCCGGGCCACAGGTTGCTGTTGCGACCGGAAGGATCGAGATACCAACTCTTACAACCACCGCTGGTCCACACCGTTCCATCGGTCAGTGCATCGATGTCGGACGAGTACTTCGCTTGAGCCTGCGGCGTCGGCTCGATGGAGCCACCGGTGTGGATTGCGCGCTTCATCGCCCGCCCGATGTACTGAATCTGCGACTCGAACATCATGATGACCGAGGTGTGCCCCAGCGCGATATTCGGCCCGTGCATCAGGTAGAGGTTCGGAAAGCCCGCGACGGAGGTGCCGAGATATGCCCGTGGGCTGTCGCCCCAGCTCTCGGCCATCGACTGCCCATTGTGGTCGAACACTTTGTCGGTCAACGGAAGGCGGCTCGTATCGAACCCGGTACCGAAGATGATCGCATCGACATCGTGCACTCCGCCCTCGGCGTCCACGACTCCCGTGCGTGTCACCCTTGCTACTCCCCCGTTCTCGACGGAGACGTTCGGCTGGGCCAACGCCGGGTAGTACTCGTCGGACAGGAGAATTCGCTTGCAGCCCATCCGATAATCGGGCGTCAACTTCTCCCTCAGCGCGGGGTCGCTCACGGCATGCGCCAGATGTGCTCGCCCTTCCTTTTCTCCGATACGCATCAAAGCCGGATGCTGGAAAGCCAGCAGTTTGATCTCACGTTTGGCGTAGATAACCGCTCTGGATGCACGCTGATATCCGGGAACCGTTCGCAGTCGTTTTCGAGTGGCCTCCGGAATCGGCCGATCGTTGCGAGGCATCACCCACGGTGCCGTGCGCTGAAACAGTTTCAGCGACTTGACCATCGGCTGGATCTTCGGCACGAACTGGATGGCCGATGCGCCGGTGCCCACGACGGCCACGCGCTTCCCCGAGAGGTCGACGTCATGGTCCCACTGCGAGGAGTGGAAGACGGGGCCGGCGAAGGTGTCGAGTCCGTCGATAGCGGGGAACGAGGGGTCTGCGAGTGAACCGGTGGCGAGCACCACGTGATCTGCGGTCGACCGACCTCGCGCAGTCTCGAGCAGCCACCGTGAATTACCCGGGTCCCACGTCAACGATTGGACGGCGCAGTCGGTTCGGAGACGGGGAATCAATCCGTGTTCTCGCGCCAGGTCTTCCAGATACCCGCGAATTTCCGTCTGTCGCGCATAAGTATGTCGCCACCTGTGACTGGGTGCGAACGAGAACGAGTACAACAGGCTCTGCACGTCACAGGCCGCGCCGGGATAGTCGTTGTCGCGCCACACACCACCCAGGGACGACGCCCGCTCGAAGATGACGACGCTGCCACCATGCAACTTCTCCAGCCGGATAGCCGCACCGAGACCGGCAAACCCTGAGCCGATGATTGCCAGGGTGTGGTGATCGGGATTCGCGTCGGGCACAGTCTTCACCATGATTCTCTCGCGTTCTGTGAGTATGGATTTCGGGAAAATTCGGACCATGAGGTGACCGAAGACGGCAAATCTGTGGGCAAGGCGAACGCGGCGTCGAGACCCAGGATTTCCTCGGGATTCACCGAGCCGTGGCCCTTGCTCGTCAAGCGAACAGACACGAACGCGGTCGCGTAATCGACCTCGCCGATGTGGAAGATCTGCTCGAAGTACAGATTTTTGGCATCGGTGCCCAACAGGCGTGTCCGCACCCGGTACGACTGCGGGAAGGTGAGAGACCGGTGATACGTGATGGTTTGTGCGGTCACCACCGGGCTCCACCCGCGAGCACGGAACTGCTTCCACAGCCCCGTTCTCGCGTAGTACGAAATCCGGGCAGCGTCGAGAACGGACAGGTATCGACCGTTCGTCATGTGCATCAGGATGTCGAGATCGACGAGAAGTACCCGAAACCGCGTCTCCAACGCCTCCCCTACTGTGGCTTTTCGCCTCGTGGATCGCATGCGAACGAGCCAGCGGATCGTCATGATCACAGTGTTCATCCCTTCGCCGACGCAATCTCCCACTCATGGTGGTCGAGAAGGTTCGCCGTCGCGATAGCTGCCACAACACGTCTGAACGCGGAAACCTGTGCGCATGCACAAGGCCCGAGAAGCGCTCGCAGTCAGACTGCGGGATTCCGATCGGCCGGTGCGGAGTCCCTGGCGCGCTCAGCCGAAATGATGGCCGATACGAGGCCCGGGAAACGCTCGTCCAACGCATCGATCCGCAGCGAGTTCAGAATTGCGGTCCCCTGATAGCGCTGCTCGATGACGCCGGCCTCGCGCAGAACACGGAAATGGTGTGTCGATGTCGACTTGCTCACCGGAAGGTCGAATGCGATGCACGCCTGGTCGTCATGACCGTCGGCCAACTGACAGACGATGCGTCGTCGAATGGGATCCACCAACGCGGTCAAGACCGCATCGATGTCGATGTCACCCGGTGCCGGATGCTGCAGCTCGCGCATGCACTCTCCTGTTCTCGTCCCGACCGATATTACATGGTACGGTCGCAGACGTAGTACGGCTTTGATCGTACTAAGCACCTGCATCGAAGAAAAGGACTACAGCAGTGACACTGTTCGACCCGATAGCCCTACGGGGACTGACCATTCCCAACCGAGTGTGGATGTCACCGATGTGCACCTACAGTGCAGATGCCGCCGGCGATCGCGCCGGTCGTCCGACGGACTTTCACATCGCGCACTACGGATCACGGGCTGCAGGCGGTGCCGGCATGGTCATGGTCGAGGCCACGGGCGTTGTCCCTGAAGGACGAATCTCGCCCTACGACCTCGGCATCTGGTCCGACGATCACGTCGCAGACTTCGCGAGAATCGTCGACGCAATAGAAGCAGGTGGTTCTGTTCCCGGCATTCAACTCGCACATGCCGGCCGCAAAGCATCAGTGGATCGTCCATGGGTCGGTGGACTGCCGGTGGACGTCGACGCCTTCGGGTGGCAAGCCGTCGGTCCGAGCGCTCTCGCATTTCCCGATCACCCCGTCCCCACCGAATTGGCCATCGAGGACATCGCCGGTGTGATCGATGCTTTCGGTCAGGCTGCGCGTCGCGCCCGCGACGCCGGATTCGAGGTGGCCGAGGTGCACGCCGCTCACGGCTACCTGTTGCATTCGTTTCTGTCGCCGCTGACCAATCAGCGCACCGACGAGTACGGCGGCAGGTTGGAAAACCGTATGCGCATCGTCCTCGAAGCGATAGACGCGGTCCGCGCACAGTGGGACGACGATCTGCCGGTACTGCTGCGCGTCTCCACCACGGATTGGATAGACGAGAACCCCGACGACAACCGACCGTCGTGGACGATCGAACAGACCATCGAGCTCGCCGAACGCGCCCGCGAGCACGGCGTCGACCTCGTCGACGCGTCCTCCGGAGGCAACGATGTCGTCCCGATCCCGCGCGACGTCGATTACCAGACTCGGTATGCGCGAAAGCTACGGTCTGCCACCGGCATGCCGGTAGCCGCAGTCGGACGGATCTCGCGAGCGCACGAGGCAGAAGCCCTCGTCGAGGACGGATCGGCCGATACCGTGTTCATCGGGAGAGCGATGCTACGGGATCCGTCCTGGGCCAACAACGCGGCCGATGCACTCGGAGCGTCCCCCAGATACATCGAACAGTACGACTACGCACTCTGAGCGAGGAGACACCCCATGAAGACTTTCATCATCGGAGCTGCCGGCGGCATCGGCTCGAGGCTCGGCACCATCCTCACCGCACGCGGTGACACCGTCTCCGGGATGATCCGCAACCCGGATCACCGTGAACAGGTCGAATCGACCGGCGCAACAGCTGTTTTCGGTGACCTCATCGACAACGACGTCGCCACGCTCGCCACAGCTTTCGCTGGCCACGACGCCATCGTCTTCAGCGCGGGTGCACACGGCACCGGCATGGACAAGACGACTCTGATCGACGGACAGGGACTGGAGAAGGCAGCCGACGCAGCGCGGACCGCAGGCGTGCAGCGGTTCGTCCTTGTGTCGGCGTTCCCCGAATCCGGTCGCAGTGAGCAGCCCTCCGAGGGCTTCGAGCATTACATGCGCACCAAGAAGACAGCCGACGTGTACCTGACCCATACGGACCTGGACTGGCTGATCGTCCGGCCGGGCGTACTTCTCGACGAGCCAGGCGACGGCACCGTCACCGCCGGGCTGGCCATCGAGCACGGTGACGTACGCCGCGACAACGTCGCTTCCTTCATCGCGGCAGCGTTGGCAGAACCGTTGCTCACCCGAACCATCGTCGAACTCACCGACGGCACAACGCCTGTCGCGGATGCAGTTCGTCAGGTGACGGCCAGCTCTGCAGCCCGGCTACCCTGACGAATCGATGACTGCGTCGAGAAGGAACATCAGTTCTTTCTCGACGCGGTCCAGCGCCCTGGTGCTCCGCTGGGCCTTGCACATCAGCAATGCCCCCTCGACGGCCGAGAGTGCCATCGTCGCCAACCCGCGGGCTCGATCCTGAGCAATACCGTGCTGCCACAGTGACGCCGCAATCGTGTCCTCCCACGAGGTGAAGGACTCCCCCGCCGCAGCCAGCGCTGCTGGACTTTGGGGGCCTTCGATCGCGACGGAGGCAACCGGACACCCTGATGCGAAATCGGTTGCCAACAATTGGTCACGAAATCCGGAGATGATTGCCTCGACCGTCCGAATCGGACCGAGGGTTGTCAATCCTGCGGAGATCATCGAACCCATGAACGCACCGGCGGATCGGGTTGCCTCTTCCACCAGCTGTGGCCGACCCTGCGGAAAGTGGTGGTAGACGGAGCCTCGCGGAGCGCCCGCGTGCTCCAGAACGTCGGCGACCGATGTAGCTTCGACGCCTCTCTGCCTGAACAAAGCGATGGCGCTGTGCAGCATGTCATTGCGTGCGGTCGACCGTCTCGGCATCGCACACCTCTCGGGTCGGGATCACTATGCCCCCAATCATAACAAGGTGCGCCACGCATGCACCGACCTGCGTGGCGGTATCACGAGTTCCTGCGCCGGCTCATCGGTCAGCGCCAGGGTAGGTGATGTGACGATTTCGATCACGCTGATCACTGTTTCCCCAGCGAAGTTCTTCTGGTCCGGATTCATGAGGGTGTCCGGAACGGCGTCGACCACGGCATGATCGAACCCAGCACAGCCACACCCGAAGTCCCCCCGATCTCGCGGGTGGTCGACGACGTTCACAATGGTGTTGTCGAGCACGACCAACAATTCCGCGCCGCAGACCAGACGATGGAGAGCACCAACCACTGTCGGCTGACCTGTCGTGAGGTCTTCGACGAGTCGATGTGCGATGTCATTTCGATCCTGTTCTATGCTTTTCGACATACTCTGATCGAAATGTGTCTGTAACCGCCGGCAATAACAAGAGGTGTTGCCATCGTGGCGCGGCTGCGGGCTCCCCCGACTGCAGAGTGTCTCCCGGATGTGAGCTGGTGTGAGCGGCGATGTTTCGATGACGCGCGTGGACTGTTCAGTGACGAGTTCTGGGAGATCGTCAGCCCGGTGATACCCACCGACGCGCGAAAACGTAGGCGGCGTTTTGCGCTGCACCTCCCTGCGAATCAGCCGTGGTGTCCACTCGGCATGTACAAGTTGAGTTCACCTCGAAAGTTGGAGACTGGTCGAGTCGCGTGATCACCGGTGCAAGTTCGATACTGAGGCTATGACATCGCGTGCACCTGGTCGCTCGTACAGCGGCCTGTCTCCGGACGCTCGACGAGAGCAACGCCGCGAGCTGTTTCTGGCGTCCGGTTTGGAATTGTTCGGCACCCTCGGCTACCGCAAGACGACCGTGCGCAGGCTGTCCGATCACAGTGGAGTAGCAGCGCGTTACCTCGCCGAAAGCTTCGACGGTAGCGCCGGACTGTTCGGTGCCGTCTACGATCGCATCCACCAGGACATGGTGCGCGTCGTGCAGCATTCGATCATGGAGGCTGACCCGTCGCCGTCTTCACGGCTGCGTGCCGGCGCCTCGGCATTGCTTCATGCCTTCACATCCGATTCTCGGGTTGCACGTATCAAGCTCGTCGAGGCAGCCGTGGCCGACCCGGAGGTGGCGGCGCGCCAACGTAGTTCAGTTCGAGAGATCGCGGCAATCATCGAGTTCTGCCTACCGCCGCCGTTGCCGCACATCGACATTCGGATCGTGACGCGAGCGTTGGCGGGGGCGGTCATCGAGTTGATAGTTGCCCACCACGACGGCGAGCTCGAAGTGCCGAACGACCGATTGGTCGATCACATGGTTGCGCTGTGCGAGGGGGTCGCGACTGCGTGCTGTGAGTGATCGGGACTCGGCATGTGATGCCATCTGTTCACGGGCGTTGACAGAATGAGGGCGGTGGGGTCTGATTACCGACATGAACTCGTTCAGTCGCTTGGAGGCCACCTTCACTTCATTCCGCGAGCAGTGTTCGGCGTGGGTGTATCGACCCACAGTGGCATCGGACGAGCGGATGCCGGTTGTGGTTCTCGCCAACGGTTTCGGTGGACACAAGGGGATTCGATTACACGCGTTCGCCGAGCGATTCGCGGCGGCGGGTCTGGTAGCCGTGGCGTTCGACTTCCGCAGTTTCGGAGCCAGCGGTGGGACGCCCAGACACATGCTGTCGATCCGTGGGCAACGCGCCGATTGGGATGCTGCAGTGGGCTTCGTGCGATCACTCGACTACGTCGACCCGGCTCGCGTGGGGGCGTGGGGGACGTCGTTGTCCGGGGGGCACGTTCTGGAGTTGGCTGCGCGGGATCGGGAGCTTGCTGCAGTGGTCGCGCAGGTTCCGCATGTGAGTGGGTTGGCTGCTGCGCGGTCCGTGGGTTTTCGGGCGAGCGCGCGGCTTTCACGTGTCGCGGTGGCCGATGTGGTTGCCGGTGTGCGGGGGACGGCTCCGGTGTATGTGCCGGTGTGTGGGGAGCCTGGCGATACCGCGTTTTTGACGTCACCGGATGCGCCGGCGGGGTTCGAACGCATACTCGCCGCGTCCGAGGGTCCCACTGACGACAACACCGTCGGCGCTCGTGCCGCGTTGGCGATGCCCGGGTTCTCGCCGAATCGTCGCGCGCGCGACATCACGTGCCCGGTGCTGATGCAAATCGGGTCGCAAGATGTGGTCACCCCGGTTGCCGCCAGCCGCAGGTGCGCGGAACGTATTGCCCGGGTGGAGGTTCGTGAGTACGACTGCGAGCACTTTGCCCCGTATGTCGATCCGTGGTTCGAGAGGTTCGTTCACGATCAGGTGGAGTTCTTCGTGCGCACTCTTGCCACTTCGACTATCTGACAACTCGTCTCGTCGAGATGCGGTTGCTGGTGTACGTCAGTCGTAACTCGACTTCCTACCGCGGCGTCCACCACTGCGCGGACGACGATTGTGCAGTGCTGCAGGTATTCCGATCAACTCAGATCGCCCAACTAGGCATTCGCTGTCCTCGTCGACTCGTCGTCGACGCATTCCTTGCCAACTCCGCTGCCGCGTGCAGTGTCGAGCGCTCGGCGACATGTTCGTCGAACCTCTCGCCGCGATACCCGGGGCATCGTCGACCTGCTTCGCACGTACCAGGGTTCACCGGTTACCGGGTTCGACCGCCCGGTACTGCTGTTGCAGGGCCTGTTGGGCAAGGACGTTCCCATGACGTTCTCCAACGTCGCACCCGACGTCCACGAATTCCTCGAACCCCTCTACCGCTGAACGACAATCCCTCCCAAGACTTACAAGAACCGAAAACACCGTCGAACGTGGCTGCCTTCGCATAGGCCCACGACGCCGCGGCCCACTGACCATCGTCATTGGAAGGCGAGCAATTTCCGGAGGTCAGCCGGTCCGAAGACTCGAACATGGTTCGCAGTCACAGTCACCCTCGTTCAGGGTCGAATACGTGATCACCAAGCCTCTTGCCGACACCGATCATGCTGTCGTGCGGTCAGATCCAACCGATGCCATGTGGCTGTGTGCGCAACGACTACAACGTCGATTCCCTGACGATCCTCGACACCAAGTCCGGATCGTCCCAGGTAGGAACGTGGCCCAGATGCCGCTCGAACAGGACTCTCGTCGAGTCGGGAAGCAGCCCCAGGTCGGTTTCCCGGACGCGGATCAGCGGATCCCGACCACCGAACAACACCGTGACAGGGACCGCTGTCTCTGCGCCGCCCTCGAATCGGGTGCCGTCGAGAGCAGACATGGTCCGAGCGAAATCACAGGTGCGCAAATTCTCCGCATCACCGACGGCGTCGGCTGCGGGAATGCGCCACGGACGGCCGAACAATCCGAACAACACCGGGGTACGCAGCGCCGCATTGCGGATCAGCAGACCTGCCATCGGTAACCGTGTTCCGTTGGTCCACATCGCGAAGAGTGCTTTTCGTCGCTGGTGACCCACACCTCCGGTCGAGCGCCACAAGCCTGCAGGCATGAGCGCGCACACCGAGCTCGCACGACCACGCCGGGCGAGCTCCAACGAGACCCAGGCACCGAGCGAATTTCCGACGAGATGAGCAGTGGGCCAACCTAATTCGTCGAGAATTTTCTCGAGATGGTCAGCGAGGCGGTGCGGGGTCGGGGTATCTCCCTTCGGCAGGGGCGGACTGTTACCGAAGCCCGGAAGATCGACCGACACCGTGTCGAAGTCCCCGTTCAGGCGCGCGACCACCGGATCCCACATCTGACGCCTGTGCCCGATTCCGTGGATCAGGAGCATCGGTGCCCCAGTACCTATTCGGCGGTAGTCGATTTCAACGGTCCCATTCGATGTGTCATCCCCCATGAGACGAGCATATTCGGGCCACGGCCCAATTCGGTCTACAACCGGTCCATCGGACCGAGCACGTTCGACAAAACTTCCGTTCCATCGCTTCGGTCGACCCCGCCTGAGTCGTTACACCGAGGTTCGAGGTGCACAGTGAGCTGTGACAGATTTACGAAAGTAGCCATGCCAACCAGCCCGCTTCATGGTGGCCGACCAAGCCCTGACCGCGCCGGCAGTCAGCGAGACCGGAGGCAGGGCGACGATCGGGCCGAGCCTGGACGCCAGCTCGTCGAGATGGGAAGTCCGATGGCGATGACGCGTCTGCGATGCGTGGAGGTTGCGGCGGGATTGAGCGGGGAGTGGGTTCATCAGTCCGACACGGGGATCATGTCGGTCCCCACCGCCGCAAGCCGTCGCAACATCTCAGGTGGCATCCGGTCATGCGCACGCATTGCAAGACCGTCGACGATCATGCTCGCGGAGTGTGCGAGCGCGAGTGTGTCGGCCTTCGGGGAGATCTGACCGTCTCGGATACCGAAATCGAGCTTGGCTTCGAAGCGGCGCAGTCCGTCGTCGCCGATGGCGACGAGCGCGCGCGCTACATCACTGTCGCGATCCACCAAGCTGGCGGCCGAGAGCGTGACGAGACACCCGAGATGCGGGCCTGGCGCGGTGATCACGCTCACCGTGTCCGCGAAAAGTTGAGTGAATGCACTCATCACGTGTGACTCACGCTCGAAGGCATCCCAGACCGGATCCCAGTAGGTGCGCTCGTAGTACTCCAGGACCTCGAGAAAGAGTTGCGCTTTGCTGCCGAACGCCGCGTAGAGACTGGGGGGCTTGATCCCGATACCCGCGCACAACTCACTGACGGACGTCCCCTCGTAGCCGTGTTGCCAAAACATGTCCATCGCTGATTCGAGGGCGAGCTGCTTGTCGAAGCCCCGGGTACGTCCTTTCGCAGCGCCTTTCGGTGTCCCGTCGAGCATGGCAGCCTCCCGTTTGACGAATTCTGTAGCGCCCACTACATTAGCATCTGTAGCGCGCGCTACAGATCCCTGAACGAAGCCGAGGAGCAAATATGACCGACAAGACCTACGTCGAGGAATACACAGCCGTTGTAAAGACGCTGTCGAAGTATCTCGAGAGCTGCGCCAAGGCAGACAGCTCGATCATGCAGCCTGCTTTCCATCCCGACGCCGCGATGTTCACTGTGGGTGAGTCCGGAGTGACGCGCGCACCCATCCAGGCGCTGTTCGATGGAATCGATAACGATTTCGAGCCTTCGACCCCGAACTCGGCAATCGTGACCGTCGACATCGTCGGCACTGTCGCGAGTGCGCGCGTCGACTCCGACAATCTCGACGGATTTCGGTTCAGCGACTTCTTTCACCTGCTCGAGGCAAACGGTGAGTGGCAGATCGTGGCGAAAACGTTCCACACGCACTCCACGCCCACGAACTGACACCGTTACCGCCGTCGACATCGGAGCTACCGGCCCTGGTGGTCCCGATGCCGAGGCTGTCGGCGAGAAACGACCATGATGCTGTCGCCATCGGCCACGTGCGACACACCCTCGATTCATCATCTTTCCGCTGGCGGTCAGCCAGCAATTCAGGAGTTTCCTTGTCCGCAACACTGCTCGAGCCGTACGAAATCCGCGGAGTGACCTTTCGGAATCGTGTCGCCATGTCACCGATGTGCATGCATTCGGCCACGGCCGAGGGAGTCGCTACCGACTTCCACGTCATGCACTACGGAGCCCGCGCACTCGGCGGCGCGGGTCTGGTCATGACCGAGACCGCTGCGGTAGCACCGAACGGCCCGATCGGCCCAGGCGACCTCGGAATATGGGACGACTCTCAGATCCCGAACCTCCGACGCATCGTCGACGCTGTACACCTGGTCGGCGGACGAATGGGTGTGCAAATCGGCCACGCCGGAAGGCAATTGGGGATACCCGAGCGCACTGCCGTCGCTCCCTCTGCGATCGCGTGGGGCCCGGACTCCCGCGTCCCCGAGGAACTGACCGTGGAGGGCATCGCGGATATCGTGGAAGCGTTCCGCGCCGCCACCAAGCGCGCGATCGAGGCGGGATTCGACGTCATCGAAGTTCACGCCGCCCACGGCTTCCTGCTCAACGAATTCCTCTCCCCGATCTCCAACAAGCGCACCGACGAGTACGGAGGCGATCATGTGGGCCGCTACCGCATCGTCCGCGAAGTTCTCGACGCGGTGCGCGGCGAATGGAGCGGCCCCCTGTTCGTCCGCATCTCCTCGACCGACTATGTCGACGAAGGAAACACCCCCGACGACTACGTCGTTTTCGGTAGGTGGATGAAAGAGCAGGGCGTAGATCTCATCGACGTATCGTCGGGCGGCTCAGCGCCGGTCAAGGTGTCCTCGTTTCCCGGATTCCAGGTTCCAGCAGCTGAGCGCATCCGGCGGGAGGTCGGCATCCGCACCGGCGCAGTCGGGCGCATCGAATCCGGACAGCAAGCGGAAGACATCGTGCGTAATGGACGCGCTGACGTCGTACTCATCGGGCGAGAGATGCTCAAGGATCCGTTCTGGGTCCGCACTGCTGCCGATGAACTTCGGGAACCGATCGAAGCTCCGGCGCAGTACACGCGATACGGATCAGCGTGGCAGCGCACCCAGCCTCCGCTGCCGCCGGCCCCGATGGCCGAAACAGTCGCAGTGTAAAGACATCACGAGTGGTTCATCCGAAAAAACAGTCGCGGCTGGACGCGTTGCGCCTGAGGGTTCGTGGCGAAAGTTTCGCTGCGGTCGTCGATATGGTTCACGCCTCGAATCGGCTCCTCCGTTTCGGATACCCGACTCCGATCGGCGTCGGATGTGCGAATGCGAGGAGCTGATCCGCAGCGGCGGTGCGGGCACAGAAAAACTCCGACCCCAGCAGCGGGATCGAACCCTTGACCCGCGTCCGAGGTGCACGCGTCTGCTTTCGGCTCAGAGCAGTGTGGACCAGTACGACCAGAAGCGCTGCGCGATCAGGGCGATCACCGCGAGGAACCACACGGTCAGCGGAACAGAATGGTTGCGTACAGACAACTCGATCCATTGTCTGAGAACGGGTTTCGACCCGGCACGGTCGAGGTTTCGCAGGGTGACGTACCAGAAGATCGGTACGGTCACCGCCCACACCGCCATGCAGTACGGACACAACGCGTCGATCTCGTACAGGGACTGCACGATCAACCAGTGCACGAAGACAACTGCCACCGTGACACCGACTTGCATTGCGACCCAGAACCATCGGGCGAACACCGCACCTGCGAGTAGAGCAGCGCCGATCACTGCCACGACCGCGAAGCCGCCGATGCCGAGCAGGGAATTGGGGAATCCGAACGCGGACGCCTGCGGGGTGTCCATCACCGATCCGCAGTTGAGGACAGGGTTGATGCTGCACGTGGGCGCGTAGGCAGGATCGCTTGCGAGAGCGAACTTCTCCACCGTGAGGACGAACGCGGCGAGCAGTCCGGTCAACCCGCCGAAGAGCAGCAGCCAGGGCAGGCTCCGATCGAAGGGTCCACCCCCACCCAGATCGGCGGTCTCAGGGTCAGCCGAGGGCAGCGTCGAGGGCATCGGTGAGGTCTCCGTACGTGGTGGGCTCGAGCTTGGTGCCGTTGAGGAAGAAGGTCGGTGTGCCCTGCACGCCGAGCGCCATCCCGTCCGCAACATCGGCCTCGATACGCTCGAGCGTCGCAGGGTCGGTGTAGGCGGCATCGAATGCGCTCATGTCGAGCCCTTGTTCGACGGCGAAGCTGCGAAAAAGCTCGTCCTGCGGAGTTTGCTGTTCGCCCCACTGCGCCTGGGTTTCGTACATGCGCTGATACATTGCCTCGAACTGGCCTTGCTGGGCTGCGGCTTCGACTGCGCGCGCGGCACGTTCGGCGTTGAAGTGCGAGGCGATAGGGAAATAGCGAACGACGAACGTGACCCGGTCGCCGTACTCGTCACGTAACTGTTCGATCGCCGGGTAGGCGGATCGGCATGCCTCGCACTCGAAGTCGAGGAACTCCACGAACGTGACCCGTCCGTCGGGCACCGAGTTCAACCGGTGACTGTTCTCGCGAACCGCGATCGAGGCCGGGTCGGTGGCGGCTTGCTCTGTGGCCGCGGCATCCGGGGACCCGGATCTGTCCACGACCAGAAAGATGGCCAACACGGCGGCGAACACGGCCACCAGCGACAGGGAAATTTTCAACGCGCGGCTCATTCAAGTCCTTCTCGGGTTGCGTCAACTGACTGTGGGCTCGCTGGGATCGGCCGGTTCGACATTCATACTAACAATCGTATGAATGTCGACTTCATGCCTTTCGTTTCGATCGCATGGTTGTTAGATTGTTTCTCATGGCTTTCGAACCTCTCGACTCGTGCGATCTGCTGTGCATGGATCTCCCCCACGCTGAAAGTGTCCGCGCCTCGCTTCCGGACTCGAGCGACGTCGAACGACTCGCCGACGCTGCGCGCGCGCTCGGCGACCCCACGCGATTGACCATCGCCCTCGCCTTGAACGCCGGCGGACAGATGTGCGGCTGCGATATCGCGTGGATCGTGGGGCAGAGCCAGAAACTGGTCTCGCACCACCTCCGCAAACTCAAAGCAGCCGACACCGTGGAATCGACCCGAGCAGGGAAGTTGGTCATGTACTCGCTCACCGATCGCGGCTCGCGACTGCTCTCGGCACTGACCGAACCCCTGTCCTCCGCCTCGTTCATCGAGCCGATCGGGGTCGACCGTGGCTGACGCGTGCTGCGGACCCACCTCCACACCACCGTCCGCAGACGGTCGTGCCGTCGACGACACACCCCAGAGGTTGTGGCAGGTCCGCGAACTGCAACTCGCTGCTGCAGCCGCGATCCTTCTCGCCGTGTCGTGGGCAATCGGCCGATCGGGTGCCGAGACGGTAGCGACCGTAGGTGGACTGGTAGCCGCCGCCCTCGCCGCGGCCACCTTCGTTCCTGCGACACTGCGAAACCTTCGGCACGGCCGCATCGGTGTCGGAACGCTGATGACGATCGCCCTCGTCGGAGCCATCGCGTTGGGGCAGATCCCCGAGGCCGCGATGCTCGGCATCTTGTTCTCCATCGCCGAAGGGCTCGAGGAATACGCGGTCACCAAGACTCGACGCGGACTTCGTGCCCTCCTGTCGTTGGTGCCGCCGACGGTGTCGGTCATCCGAGACGGCACCGAATCGATCATCTCTCCCGACGACATCGTCATCGGAGACACCATGGTGCTGCGGCCCGGAAAGCGGGCCGCCACGGACGGAACCATCACCCGCGGATCGACCAACCTGGACCTGTCCGCGATCACCGGCGAATCCGTGCCGATCGAAGCCGGTGTCGGCGACGAGGTCCATGCCGGTGCCATCAACGGCGGCGGGGCCATCGAGATCTCCGTGACCGCGTCGGCGTCCGACAGTTCTCTTGCTCGTATCGTCCATATCGTCGAGCAGGCCCAGGACCGCAAAGGGTCCGGCCAGCGGCTCGCCGACCGGATCGCACGCCCCCTCGTGCCCTCGATCATGATTCTCGCCGTCCTCGTCGCAGGCGTGGGCGCGATGCTCGGTGACCCCATGCTGTGGCTCGAACGAGCACTGGTGGTCCTGGTCGCGGCATCACCGTGCGCGCTGGCGATCTCCGTTCCCTTGTCGGTCGTCGCCGCCATCGGCGCAGCGAGTCGCAACGGGGCATTGATCAAAGGCGGTGCAGCCGTGGAGGAACTCGGCCGCATTCGTGTCGTAGCGCTGGACAAGACCGGCACCCTCACCGCAGGAACACCGGAGGTTGTCGACGTCGTCACCGCCCCGGGCATCAGCCGGGTCGACGCGCTCGCCGCGGCGGCTGCTCTCGAAGCGCGCAGCGAGCACCCACTCGCCCGCGCCATCCTCGCCGCCGTATCGACCGTCGCGGCAGCCGACGACGTCGCCGCAATCCCCGGACACGGCCTTACCGGCACCCTCGACGGGGAGACGATCAGGCTGGGAAAACCGAGCTGGTTCGACACCGACATGTTCCGCTCCGACATCGCACGACTGCAAACCGCCGGTGCCACAGTCGTTCTCGTCGAGCGCGCAGGAGTTCTGATTGCCGCGATCGCCGTCCGCGACGAACTCCGCCCCGAGGCCGCCGATGCCATCCGACAACTCACCGCCCTCGGAATCGACACCGCAATGCTCACCGGAGACAACCCGCTCACCGCGCGGACTCTCGCCGCACAAGCGGGCATCACCGTCGTCCACGCCGAGCTACTACCCGAGGAAAAAGCCTCCCTGCTGGCCGACATCGCGGCCGGAAGAAAGATAGCCATGGTCGGCGACGGCATCAACGACGCCCCCGCCTTGGCGACCGCAGATATCGGAATCGCCATGGGCGCAATGGGAACCGATGTCGCCATCGAGACCGCCGATGTTGCTCTCATGGGCGAAGATCTGCGACATCTACCCCAAGTTCTGGCCCACGCCCGGCATGCCCGCCGCATCATGGTCCAGAACATCGCCCTGTCGATCGCCATCATCGGCATCCTCGTCCCGTTGGCTGCAACCGGAATTCTGAGCCTCACCACCGTGGTTCTCGTCCACGAGCTGGCAGAAGTCCTGGTGATCGCCAACGCAATTCGTGCCGCCCGCACGACGCCGTTGCCCGGGTTCATCCCGCCGCCCGTGGTTTCGAGTGGCCTCGACATCACGGTCGCACCTGCACCGGAGTTCGAGGATTCCTGCTGCAACCCCGCGCTCGCACGTAGCGATCTCAGGTATGGAAGACGGTAGTGCTGTGAGTGGTAACCGCACTGCCCGCAGGCTTTACGTGATCGAAGCGAACGCAGCAGCGGCGTCGACGACGACAGAAGTGCGGTGGCACCATCTCGAACGGGCGCATATTCTGCCGCAGCCCTACCCTTGGCTGCATACCCGGAACCACCTCGAAATGTTGAAAGTAGCTCTGCAGGAGCGCGACCGGCACGAATCATGGGGGCAGCTGATTCGGCTCGTGCTGGGTGCCACTGAATCGTGGTCCAAGCGTTACCCGATGGGCAACACCGGACGCGTCGATGCCGGGTTGACGACACCGATCCCGCACGACCTCGCCGACGCTCTGGCCGGCCGCTGACCGACGACATCAATTCAGGCCTGGCAACAGGGCACCGGGGATCGCTGCGACGGCGAGCAGGAACAGCAACACCAGCGCTGTACGCATCGAGGTCAGCTGCCGCCACCCGTTGCGTAGCACGGCGAATGCTCTGCCCCATCGTCCCTGAGCTGCAGATGACGGGCGTTCGTCGGCTGTCACCGCCACCCACCCTTCCGCGATCGCATAACAAATACTACGTGACATAGTAATTGACCAGGCAGGCGCAGCTGCCCGAGATCGTCGCCGCAGTCAAAAGGCCAGTGCAGCAATCGCACCCGCGACATGACGAGTTGCCGATAAGTCATATACGTGCGGCCGAAGGTGGCGTTGTTGGGGGGACAGCGATCAGTCGAGCGCCGCCACCTCGCTCGCCAGTCATCCGATGACGCTTCCGCCACCGGCATCGGCCAGATCCAGAGCCAGGGTGGAAAAACTATGCTCGATAGTAGTAACCTGTGGCCTGACCGTCACCATTTCGTTATCTCGCGAGTCTCTCGGCCTCGTGAGCAACCAAGGATTGTGATCTTGGCTCGACATCGCACACCCGATTCGATCGACGACGCAGCACCGGTGGGCCGCGGCGGCGAACGCGCATCGGCATCGGCGATGCCCCGTCATCTGCGGACCGGGTTCGGACCGTCGCGCTTCGTGACCGCATCCAGGATCGATCCTGCGCGGAACGCTGCAGACGCGGCAAGGACCGACTACCCGACCTCGATCGCGTCTACTGTGTACGTCCCGGCCGTCATCCGCGAGGCATCCGAGAACGTCACCCCACGTCGGACGCCACGGAACCTGATCGAGGTCGAGCAGATACCGCGCGATGTTGCTGCAGCGGACGTCTCGCCCGCAGACGCCCTGTTTGTCGAGAGCGCCTCGGGGCGTAGTCGGCGCGGGAGTCATCGCCGCCGAGTACCCAAGCCGGGTGGACGTGCCATAGCTGCATCGGTAGCCGTCGGTGCATTTCTCTCTGCTGCGGCCTCATCGCCGGACGCTGCTTCGGAGGAGACCGTTGCGCTCAGCGCAGCCGGCGTCGATCAGTCCGCTGGAGCCGCGTTGCCGCCGAGCCCGTCGGTGATAGCGCCCCCGCAGATAGTGCAGCTGGCCGATCTCGATGTCGGCCGGATGGCGCAGAGGCTGACCGAGCAACTGGCCGAGGGTGGGGTCAGGGCAGCCGAGCGGGCCGCTCGCGACGCCGAGGCGCGTCGCCCGCTCTCAGCGGTTCCGGTGTCGGGGACACTGACCTCGAATTACGGGGCGCGGTGGGGTACCACGCACTACGGTCTGGACATCGCCAATACCATCGGCACCCCGATCGTGTCGGTGACCGACGGTGAGGTGATCGAGTCCGGTCCGGCCCAGGGGTTCGGGATGTGGGTACGCATCCGTCAGGACGACGGGACGATCGGTGTCTACGGCCATATCGATCAGGCGCTGGTGACGGCCGGTCAACGCGTCAAGGCCGGCGAGCTCGTTGCTACGGTAGGCAATCGGGGTCAGTCCACCGGACCGCACCTGCATTACGAGGTATGGCAGGCAGATGGGACGAAGTCCGACCCGAAGGCATGGCTGTCCGCGCGCGGGGTAGATCTCAGCTGACACACGAGGAAAGAAGAACGGGTGCGATGAAGAGGCTCGGCGACCTCGAAGCAGAGGTGATGAACGTTCTGTGGGAATGCGATCAGCCGCAGTCGGTCCACGACCTTCGCGCACTGTTGGCAGACCGCCAACTCGCCTACACCACCATTTTGACAGTCGTGACCCACCTCCACGAGAAGGGGTGGGTGGATCGGGTCAAGCAGTCACGCGCCTACCTGTACTCCCCGGTGCAGTCACGAGCGGAAGCCACGTCGCAGGCACTACGCGAGATCCTCGACACCAGCACCGACTCGGCCGCGGTCCTGATGCATTTCGCGAAAACCGTGACCGACGACGAACTCCACGCTCTACGTGGGAACCTGCCGGACGTGAATCGGTGATCGCCGCACTGACGCTGCTCGTCGCCGCGGGCATCATGGCCGTCGCGATGCCGGCCTTGCTGGTGTCGATGACCAGGCGCGTGAGTCCCACACTCGCACTGACCGCCTGGATAGGCAGCATCGTTGGGGTGTTCTTCCTCGTCGGATCCGCGGTCATAGTGCTGCTCTGGCCTGGCCACGCACCCGCCGAAGGACTGCTCGAACTCGCCATTCGATGCCTGGGATCGCTGCAACACGCAGCGCAGCCGTGGATAGGCGACGCCGTCGCCGTGACGTCGGCAGTTCTGGCGGTGTCGGCGACTGCGCGAGTCATGCGCTCGGCACGCCGCCAGCTCCGGACGCGGTCTAAGGTGCGTGACTACCACCGCGACGTCATCGCCGTCGTTGCTCGCACCGATTCCGGACCCGAACCGATCATGTGGCTCGATCATCCGATGCCGCTGGCCTACAGCATCGACGGACGCCCCGGCTACGTCGTCGCCACAGAGGGCTTGCTCGCCCACCTCGGTACCGACGAGCAACGCGCAGTACTGGCCCACGAACGAGCCCACTTGCGCGGACACCACCATCGCATCGTCAACATCTGCGAGATCCTGGCTTCAGCGTTGCCGTTCGTCCCACTCTTCACTGCGGCGCCGCCCGCGGTACGGGTGTTGGTCGAGGTTGCGGCCGATCGGGTCGCCGCTGCGGCGACCAGCGCCGAGACCGTGCGGTCGGCGCTTTCGACAGTCTCGCAGGCCAATTCCGCTCGCCCCCTGTGGGCGTTGGGTCTGATCAGCGAATCGACCACCGAGCGGTTGCATCATCTCGACACGGGCGCGCTCATATCGAGCAAACCCGGAGCAGGCACCTATGCCGCGGCCGCAGTACTACCACTTGTCGTGCCGGCGGCACTGGCCATCCTCATACTCAGTGCAGTCTCCGCCGCTGCGTGTGCGGTCCTGCTGACCTGAACTCGACCCAAATACTATGCTTCATAGTATTTGCGATAGCCTGTCGTACGCATCCTGCAATTCGCGTGCGACACGAAGGCGGTCCCATGACGGCGCTGACAATCGAATTCGATCGAACAGAGAACCGACCGTGAATCGGTGGATGATGGTCGCCGTAATCATCTGCGGTACAGCGCTGTTCGGGGCGGCTCCGGCATCAGCACACAGCGAACTCGTCAGCTCGGATCCACCCGCCGACGCCTCACTGGAGTTAGCGCCGAAAAACGGTGTCGGCCTGGTGTTCAACCAAGACATCAACGAATCCTTCGCAACCATCAGCCTCATCGGACCGGACGACGAACAATGGGCGCAAGGATCGGCCACGGTCGAGGGCCCTGACGTGTCCGTCATGGTCAAGGAGGGCCTGCCCAACGGCAAGTACACCGTCGGCTACCGCGTCACCTCAGCAGACGGGCACCCCATCACGGGGTCGTACACATTTTCGGTCCAGGTCGCAGCGACCGACACCGCATCCAGCACCTCACCGAGCTCCCCGGCGACGACCACCGCGCAGGCCTACGATCCGAACAATCCGTCCGCCAGCGAAGACCGGCCACCGAAGCAGAACACGATGCTGCTGCTCTCCATCGTGGGCATCACGGTTATCGCGCTCGCCGCTATCGCCCTGACCCTGGTGATACGAGGCAAGAACAGGCAATGACAGGTCACCGATGAACATCGCTGCCGTCGATCCTCCCCAGGCTCCCCCGACACTGGCGGCCCTACTGAGCTGGGATCTGCCACCACTGCCGATACTGCCCATAGCCGGCATCGTGATGGCCGGGCTGTACTGCTGGGGACTGCTCAGGATCCACCGGCGCGGTATCGCATGGTCACGCGGGCGCAGCTTCAGCTTCCTCATCGGCTGCGCGGCATTGGTTCTGGTGACCGGCCTGCAGATCGAACGCTACGGATACAGCCTGTTCAGTGTTTTCATGTTTCAGCATCTGACGTTGTCGATGCTCGTCCCACCCCTGCTGGTGGTCGGCTCCCCTGGACGACTATTGCTGCGAGCCACCTCCCACCACGGCGTCGGCCGATGGGTACTGATCGCCGCCCTGACCGGTTTGCGGAGCCGCGCCGGGCGCATCGCACTACATCCCGGTCTGACCATCCCGCTGTTCCTCTTCAGTTACTACGGCCTGTATCTGTCGTCGATCTTCGACGCGCTCGCCGGCACCGAAATCGGGCACGTGTCGATGGAGATCTTCTTCTTCGCCAGCGGACTGTTGTTCATCATCCCCGTGCTCGCCGTCGGCCCACTCCCGATCCGGCAGAGCAACCTGGGCCGCATGTTCGATCTCTTCGTCGAGATGCCGCTGCACGTGTTCTTCGGTGTCATCCTGATGATGTCCAGCACCCCGATGCTTGCCACGTTCGCCTCCCCTCCCCCGAGTTGGGGAGTCGATCCGGTAGCCGATCAGCAACTCGCCGGCGCACTGGCATGGTCCTACGGTGAACCGGTCGCGCTACTGGTCGTACTCATCTTCTGCATTCGGTGGAACAGAGACGAGAAAGACGAATCGGCCACCGCAGACCGCCGAGCCGAAGAGGACGGGTACAGCGAACTGAACGCCTACAACGACTTCCTCAAGAAAATCGGCACCGAAACTCGTTCGCATACGTGACCGTTACGCTTCGTGATCCAGTACATGGAACTCAACTGACAATTACTGTGCGACTTGGTATTTGATGAGATTTCAAGGAACCACTACGACTACAGGACAGCTGATGCCACTGACCCGCAGACCCGCGACCGCGAAGGGGCAGCTCGCCCTTCATATGCTGATCTACAACGGCGCACAGCTTCTGCTCGTCTGCGTAGCGGCGGGAGTGATCCTGGCCGTCGACGCACTGACCAGCCTCGATGTGCCGGTCGTGTTGGTGCTGCTCATCGCACTCGGTATCAGCCTGCCGCTGTCCGCATTCACCCTCAGGAAGCTTCGCCGAGCGATCAACGCGAACATCGAGGCAGTCGATCGCGACCGCGCCGAGAAACAACGTCCGAAAGCGAAGAACAGACGCCGAACCGAAACACGGATCCACGCCCCACGCCCTCGAATCGGCTCCTCCGTTTCGGATACCTGACTCCGATCGGCGTCGGATATTCCAAACCGGGGAGCCGATTCGATGCGGCGGTACGGGCAGAGAAAAACTCCGACCCCAGCAGCGGGATCGGAGCAGAGGAGCCTCCTAACGGGATCGAACCGTTGACCGCTCGCTTACAAGTATGTTGCGAGACAACCAGATACATCCACATGAAACCACCACAGACGCTCTGAACAGCATCGATCGTCCAGGCGGTACCACCCGAATCCACCCTCGTAGGTACCGACGTGTGACACGCTCGTAACACCGAAGTCTGCGCCGCGACGCGCCCTTGGAGACTACTCATCGATTGCGTAAAAGTGGCACAGCCCGTCTCCCGCACAGCGGTCCGTCCCGCCGTAGGACCGGTACCGGAGGTTTATAGTCGGTAGAGAGATGTTCCGGTGCTCTTCCAGTCGCAGGCCGTGAACACCGGCCGCACCGTGGGCAACTTTGCTCCGAACGGCTTCACCAGAACATCAGGCACGCGCGGCGTCAGGACAGGAGTCGGATGAGCGCACAACAAAGCTCCGACAGCGCCGACCAGGTGGGCGTCAGTATTGCCGCAGCGCTGGCGACCGGTACCCGAGAGGCCTTCACAGCGTTGCTGGCCGAGGATGTCCGGTGGGGCGGCGAGCGACGCGGCACAGGCCACGAATGCATTACCCGCGAGCAAGCGGGCGATCATTACGCCGGACTCCTTGCGAGCGGGATGGCTCTGCGCGTCGCGGACATCGAGCCCACCGGTTCATCGAGCGTCGGCGATGTGTTCACAGCTCGGATGACTATCGCGGCACCGAGCAGCGTTGATGTGCCGCCCGAAATGCTGGTCCAGGTAACCATCCGAGATGGCCTCATTGCCGATATTTCCATCATGGACGAGCCACCGTCGATCGAAGTCCTGTATTTCGACGGCTGCCCCCACTACGAACTGTTCTTGCCGCATCTGCGACAACTGCTCGAGGACAACGCCATCACAGCAGCGGTGACGCTCAGCCGCATCGACAACAACGATCAAGCCCAGGCTCGGCAGTTTCGCGGTTCCCCGAGCGTGCGCGTCGATGGCCACGATATCGAACCCGACACCGACCCGCATTCATCGCACGACGCCGGAGACATCCCGCTCCAGTATGGAATGCAGTGCCGGCTCTACGACACGGCAGACGGCACGACCGGGATTCCTCCCGACCAGTGGATCCTCGACGCGCTCGTCGACAATCTGATCCACGAATCCGCTGTAGCCGCAATACATTCGGGCGATGTAGAGGCATTGCAGCGCCTGCTGGCCGAGCACACCGAACTCGCGTCGGTACACATTCCGCGCCGCGAAGGTCGGACACTGTTGCACGTCGCCACCGACTGGCCCGGCCACTTCCCCGACGTCGGAGCAACCGTCGGAGCCCTAATCGCGGCCGGAGCCGACCCCAATAGCCGCTTCCCAGGGGAACATCGTGAAACACCCCTGCATTGGGCGGCGAGCAGCGATGACGTCGACGCCATCGACGCACTTCTCGATGCGGGTGCCGACATCGATGCCCGCGGCGCAGTCATAGCCGGAGGCACACCACTCTCGGACGCCACCGCATTCGGACAGTGGAGCGCCGCGCGTCGGCTGGTGCAGCGCGGAGCGACCACCACGTTGTTCGACGCGGCCGCCCTCGGACTCGTCGCCGCAGTCGACCAGCATCTGGAAACCGAGCATCCGACCCACGAGAGCATCACCAGCAGTTTCTGGGGTGCCTGCCACGGAGGCCACGTCGCCACCGCCGCCGTACTGCTCGATCACGGGGCCGACATCGACTGGATCGGCTACGACGGACTAACACCCCTCGGCGCAGCACGACGATCCGAAGCGCGCGATATGATTGCATGGCTCGAAGTCCACAATGCGGCGGACGTCGACCCATCTATCGAACCCACTTGACCGGCCGCATCCCGCGGTAGCAGTCTGCTCCGAAACCGGTATGAGACGAGGCACGGTACAACGCCTCATGTGTGGTTCTACCAATCGATCGCCAGGGTCGATCGGAGGGGCAAGTTCATGGCAGAGCAGATGGGAGCCTAGGCGCTCCCACGTGGCGATCTTCGGCGGCGGCTCGTCGTTGTAGGACTGATTGGTCTAGCGCTGATACCGATAGCAACCGGAGCCCTGGGTGCTGCGGTCGGCCTGTACTTCGGCCCAGGCATGTCGTCTGAACGATCGGACTACTTCGATAGCGAATATCGATTTCTCAATGGCGTATGGATCACACTGGGATTGACCTTGCTGTGGGCAATTCGCCGCCCGCGTGAACGCCGCCAAGTCGTCATTCTTGTGCTTGTGGCAATACTCGGTGGCGCGGTGGTGAGAGGCGTCCAGTCCCTTGTCTTCGGATGGCCGCCGCTTCCGTTCAACATCGCCCTTGTGGTGGAGGTATGCATCGTGCCAGTACTCACCATCTCGTTCCACCGGGTGTCCGCAGCCCCGACCCCAGAGGACGTCACGAAGCAGTGATCCTTGGCCCGCACAATCGCGCGGGCGTGTTCCTACGAAACCAGTCGACACCCGGTAGCCGGTGGATCGGGTGAGTGACGGCGCTCGCTGGGGGAGGCGAGCGAACTCCGGACGTAAGCCGGCCTGAGGGCGTTGAACGTCGTTCGCGATCATGGTCGCCTCCCGCGAGTATCGGATACGGAGGCTCCGAGCCTCTTGACACAGAACTCATCCCGCTGACAAGCGCCCGGGTTCACGCCCCCGTCGAAATCGACACCCCGACAGAAGGCGTCGATTTTCGCGGTAGGGGTCGATGCGAGCGACCGAAGCGGATCGACTCCTCACATCTAAATCCCGGACTCCGGATCGGCGTCGGATCTACCAAAGCGAGGAGCCGATTGCTGATGAGGGTGGACAGAAAGACTCCGGCCCAGGCATCGGGGTCGGAGCAGCGGAGCCTCCTACCGGGATCGAACCGTTGACCGCTCGCTTACACGTACGTTGCGAAACAACCAGACACGTCCGCGTGGAACCATCGCAGGGGCTCTGACCTCTATCAATCGTCCGGGGCATACCACCCGAATCCACCCCTCGTGGGTACCGACATGTGACAGGGTGCGACACCGAAGTTCATGCCCTGTCCAGTCACCATGTCTCGCAGGACCTGCCGTCGGCGACGACCGTCCTCCCGATACATAGACATCCGAGGCGTAGGCGAGAACGACGGAGGACAAATGTGTTGATGACACTGCGGTGGCTGCGGGCTATGATTCTGCCGCCGCGCTCGAACGAGGCCGACCATGGGGCGGCATCTCTCGGTGCCTAATGCCAGGTACTGCGATTGTTCAAAGCGGCACTCCGACACGCAGTTAGCGTCGATCGCCCTTTCAGGCGGTTCATTGCCGCTCATTGAACTGCGTTTTCTCGGCAGAATATGAGTGCTTCCATCTTAATTACAGGCTCGCAGCACGACGGGTCACGATCAGCATAAGACCTTGATCTTTTGGGTTCGTCCGTCAGCGGGCAGCGGATGCCTGGTTTGTCGACGAACCACCAGGCACGCAGAGGCCGCGACAGCAAGAGCTCCGATGAGCCACGGCCCCGTCGCGCCTGATCGATCGGCCTGCACCGCAACGATGTTCGGCATCCCGATTCGATCAGCGAGCCCCCCAGCGAGGCGACACCTGCAACGGCCGCGCCGACAACACGTGTCGGCGTATGCGCGCGCGTATTCGCCAGTACGACCAGCGACGGAAGTACGACTCCGACAATCGCCAATTGCATCATCTCGATGCCCAGGTTGAAGCCCAACAGACTCAACAGCAGCTGCGGGTTGGTCCGAAACCGGGTTTACAGTATGAAGAACCATGTTCATAGGCGGCGGAGGCAGCGCGAACGAACACGATGTACGAGAAAGCTGGCCTACTGTGGGTGAACTGAAGATGTGGTGGAACAGCTCGGTCGACTACGACTGGCTGCTCGCGTACCACCGCAGCCATCCATTCCTCAGGCGATACGCGACGCTGATGAGTGCGTTCGGCGCACTGCATACCCTGGCGGCCGTCGGCCTCCTACTCTCCCCCGACTTGATCGTCGGGACGCCCAAGCGGGCCGTCGTGGCAACCTTGGCTGGAGTCGCGTTCGCCATTTTCGCGGTCGCGTTCAAACGCCAAATCGAAACCAAACGCGCATCGTTGGCGTACCTCGTCGGCAGCGACATTGGAACTGCGTCGGTGCTGATGTGCATCACACCGTCCCCGTTCAGCATCCTCGCTGCGGCAATCTTCACCGGAATCGGCAATTACGCGGCGACGTTCCACGGCGGCCGAATATTCGCCACACAACAAGCTTTCGCGTTCGCCGTCCTCGTCGTGCTTGTGGTCTTGGGGATCGCAGGCCGAACATGGCCCGTCCCCACATTGCTGACGGCCGGCGGGACAGCATTCATCATCCTGTTCACCTCGTCGATAGTCTCGCAGGCGCTGGTATCCCACCTTCGCCAGGATGCCGCAGGTGCCTACTTCGACCCACTCACCGGACTTCGAAACCGAAGGGGTCTGATCGCCGCCGTCAAGAATCTCTGTCTCGACAGGCGGAGCGATGCGCCCCTGTGGGCGATCGCAATCGATCTCGACGGATTCAAGACGGTCAACGACCGTTTCGGCCACGACTACGGCGATCAGGTCCTCCAACGGACCGCGAGTCGAATCGAGCAGGCTTGTCAGCCACCTTCGGTCGCGGCCCGCGTTGGCGGGGAGGAGTTCACGGTCGTTGGCTTCGGGACCCGTGACGAGGCGCGCACATGCGCCGACCGCATCGTGGCATCGGTGTACGACATAGACGACGACACACCGATCACGGCGTCGCTTGGCGTCGCGAACTCACTGTGGGACCGGCTGCCCACGGACATCGACGTTGCTGTGTCATTCCTGACGGCAAGCGCAGACGCGGCGATGTACAGGGCAAAGGACCAAGGCGGCCACAGGGTTGTGCACGCAGACCCGAGCCACAGGTAGCAGCAGGTAGGTGTTCGTTTTCGTTATGGATCGATACCGAGAACCCGCATGGCGTTGTTCTTGAAAATCGCTTGTGTGGCTTCGGGTGTGACGTCGAGTTTCGCGAAGTCCGCCATCCATCTGTCGACCTGAATGACGGGGAAGTCCGATCCGAACAGCACTTTGTCACGAAGCATTCTGTTGGCGGCCTTGACCAACTGCGGGGGGAAGTACTTCGGCGACCACCCGGACAGGTCGATATACACATTCGCCTTGTGGGTTGCGATGGAGATCTGCGCATCCACCCAGGGAACAGCCGGATGAGCCATTACGACCGTGAGATCCGGGAAGTCTGCTGCCACATCGTCGAGGAGCATGGGATCGGAATACCGAAGCTTGATGCCGTGCCCACCAGGCAGACCCGCTCCGATCCCGGTTTGACCGGTGTGGAACAGCGCTGGAACGCGAGCCTCCGTAATAGCCTCGTACAGCGGGTAGAAGCGGCGATCGTTGGGCTCGAATCCCTGCATACTGGGGTGGAACTTGAATCCCCGTACCCCATATTCGTCGACCAGCCTGTGAATTCGCCGGACTGCAAGCCGGCCCTGCCAGGGATCGACGGATCCGAATGGGATCAACACGTCATTGTTCCGCGCTGCACCCTCGGCTATCTCCTCGACGGAATTGGCGGAATGCCCGCTCGCCGAACCTGCATCGACGGTGAACACGACCGCCGCCATGTTTCGCGCACGGTAATGGTCGGCGACCGCGTCGATGGAAGGGGTCCGTTCCTCCCCCGACTTGAAGTACTTCTCGGAGGCCGCCATCAGTTCGTCGTCGAGCGCACGATGCCCGCAGCCGTCGATCTCGACGTGGGTATGGATGTCGATCGCGTCGACCTTGTCGAAATCGATTGCGAATTCATATCTGTTGCTCATCGGTCTACCTTCATCGTCGATTTCACGGTGTGTTGCCCTGTGCGCGGGCTGGTACCCCGGGGTTCGCCGCACCCCATCCGGCGGCGAATTCGATGTACCAGTCGATCACCTCTGGGTTGGCAAGCGAGCCCCGGTTGACTGCAGTTGCCGGATCGTGCCCGAGGAAGAGCTTCTTGAGTGGAACCTCGATCTTCTTGTTGGCATGGGTAATAGGGATCTGCGGAGCAACGATCACCTGGTCCGGTACGTGCCGGGCCGAGGTGTGTTCGCGTATCGTCGTTCGGATCTTTGCGTCCAGATCCTCTGACAGAGTCGCGCCTGGAACCAGGGTGATGAACAGTGGCATGAAGTACTCACCGTCCGGCAGTTCGACTCCGATGACCAACGAGTCCAACACCTCCGGAACGAACTGGAGTGCGGCGTAGATGTCGGCGCTTCCGAGGCGAACTCCCCCACGGTTCAATGTCGCATCGGAACGACCGTGTACCACGAAGGCACCGGTGACCGTCTCGGTGATCCAGTCTCCGTGTGTCCACACATCCGGGAATTTGTCGAAGTACGAGTTGCGATACTTCGAGCCGTCCGAATCCCCCCAGAAGAAGACGGGCATCGACGGCATGGGGCGAGTGACGATCATGTCACCGACGCGACCGATGACGCGTTCACCCGCCTCCGACCACGCCTCGACGGCAACCCCCAGCAACGGGCCTTGCAGTTCTCCCAGATGGACGGGTTCTAGTGGATTCGAACCTATGAAGCCACTGCAGATGTCGGTGCCCCCTGAATCGGACCCAAGGTGGACATCGTGTTTCACGTCGTCGTGGACCCACCGCCACGTCGAATCGGGGAGTGGCGACCCGGTGGACAAGATCGCCCGCAGCGTCGACAGGTCCCACTCCGCGGACGGCCGAAGACCGGACTTCTCCACCACGGACAAATATGCTGCACCCGCGGCGAACATGGTCGCGCCGGTGAGCGCGATGATCTCGAATTGGCGGTCCGCACGACCGAACGTCGGCGAACCGGCATAGGTGACGACCGATGCACCCGACATCAGGTTGTTGACCAGGGTATTCCAGACCATCCACGACGTATTGGCAGCAACGTAGTACAGATCGCCTGGGCCCATGTCCTGATTCAAACCGGTGCCCTTGAGTGCTTCCAGGGTGATCCCACCGTGTCCGTGGACTATTCCCTTCGGTGCACCGGTGGTGCCCGAGGAAAAAAGTACCCACAGCGGGTGATCGAAGCCGACACGGCAGTAGTCTGCGTCGGCCGAATCGTGCACCAGCCGATCGAAGGTGATCAGATCTCGGGCGGTGTCGAGCGCCGCAGCGACCGGGTCGCCGACCACGATCACGTGCTGCACGCTCGGCAGACCCGCGTGCACCTCGGACAGGTGCTCACGACGGTCGAAGTCTTTACCGTTGAATCGGTATCCCTCCACCGCCAACAAGACTTTCGGTTCCAGTTGTCGCAGCCGGTCCAGCGTGGCGTCCACGGATAGATCAGGCGAGCTGATGGTCCAGATCGCACCTATGCTCGCGGTTGCCAACAGTCCGATGATCGCTTCGGGTACGTTCGGCAGGACTGCCGCAACCCGGTCACCGGATTCGATCCCGAGCTGTCGCAGGTGATACGCGAGCGATGTCACCCGCGCTTCGAGCTGTCGCCAGGTCAAGCCGGCGACAGCATTCTCCTCGGTCACCGTCACGAGCGCGGTGGTGTCCGCCAGTGCCGGATCCTGGGCGTGCCGCAGGACGTTCTCGGCGAAATTGAGCCGGGCGTTCGGATACCACCGCGCCCCCGGCATTCGCTCCTCCGCCAACGCAGGTCCGTCGAATCCCTCGCCGACAACGCCGAAATATTGCCGCACCGAGTCCCAGAAATCGGACACGTCACGAACAGACCAATCCCAGACCTCCCGATAGTCGGACAGCTGGATTCGGCGGTGCTCACCCACCCACGTCATGAAGTCCCACAACCTGGACTGCTGCTGCTGGCGAATGCTGGGCTGCCAGGTCACTGTTCGCTCGACCGTCGAACTATCGAAAACTGACATCGTGTCCTCGCCTGTCCGAGCTGGGATCCGGAGAAATGGGATCGAGAGAGCTTGGGGCCGCGGAGAACAACTCCAGCAGCTGCCCGAGATGCTCGACGACGAAGTCGGGTCGCTGCTCTGGCGGAGCCAGTTCGGCGTCCGCTGCCGAATGTGTTCCCGTCGTGACAAGGGCACCGAGCGCACCCTCTCGTCGGGCCATCGCACATTCCAGGGTGAGGTCGTCTCCGATGATCAGCATTTCCGCGGGCGCAACCTGCAGACGTCGCGTCAAGATATCGAATGCTTCGGGGGCAGGTTTGCCCAGCACGCGGTACGGGCGTTGGGTCACGTGGCTCAGTCCCGCTGCGATGAAACCGGACACTCCTACGTTCAGTCGATTCGCGGATGCGAAGGACCGGGCGTCGGACGTGCAGTAGATTTCGGCACCTGCATAGACCGCCTCGGCCGCGACCTGGAGCTTGTCCCGCCCGAAGTCGATGTCCCAGCCGATGACTACTGCTGCGGCATCCGTCGGTTCTCCTGCCAAGGCGCGATCGAGATCCACGAGATCTTGTCCGCGAGACAGAAAATCTTGTTGCACACCATGTCCACCGAACACGAGCAGCGGCTTACCTGGATGTAGAACCAGCATTGTTTCGGCGGCCACTACCGCGGGGGTGATCACTTCCTCGTCTCGCACATCCAGACCGAGCGACCGCAGTGACTCGGCGATCTGGTGGGGCGTCTGCATGGAGCCGTTCGTGAACACAGCCATACGGCGGTGTGTGCGCCGAACGAAATCGATGGCATCACGCGCTCCGGCCAGTACGCGGCCACCTTTCCCACTGGGCCCATTGGAGAGGACGAGGCAACCGTCGATGTCGAACATCACGCCCCGAACCCGGGCGAGTCGATCGACAAGTTCGTCGTGGTTCACTGTGAATCTCCTGTTGTGTTGCGTCGCAACTCGACTCGCTCGGTGCCGCGCTCGACTGCGATGTACTTCCATCGGGGAAGCTCGTTCACGGACGCTACGAATTCCGCCACGGAAGTGACGGGGCCATTGCGCCTGCCGGTGCCTCCGGCCGACCACCGAGGTGCCGGCCCAGCAGCGAGCATGCCCTCGATTTGGTCCTGCGGGAGAACGCTCCGTAACAGCAGCTCCTCCTCGGAGACCGGCCGCCCGAATCGGCGGGCATACTCCTCGTGCAGTTGCTCCAGGGTCGGTTCAGGAACTGGTTGGTCGAGCTCGCGGGCACGGGGTAAGTCGGAGACCTTCTCGAGTACCTCGGGCGCAATCTCGCCCTCAGGAGTTCCGAAGTGGCCCAATACGAATCGGATGACCTCGTCGGGGATGCGGCTGTAACGCTCTTGTCCCGACTGGGCGGCAAGAACATTCATGAGCGCCTGACTGCCGACGAATTGGCTGAACGGGGTGACCATGATGGGATAACCGAGATCAGCACGTACCTGGCCGGCTTCTTCGATGACGGCAGGCAAGTGATCGAGCATGCGTAGCTCGCCGAGCTGACGCCTGAGTGTGCCCATCATTCCTCCCGGAACCTGATGGACGTGAGGGCTGAGGTCGTACTCGACGGGTGCACCCGCGGCCAAGTTCTGGGAACGCGCAATCGCATAAAGAACCTCGGCTGCAGCGTTCGCTGCAGCGCGATCGGCCTGCACCGGAATACCGAGTGCATCGAGGTTTCCGACCAGGTTTTCCAAGCCTGGTTGCGCGGTGCCGTTGGACAGCGGGCCGAGGCCGGTGTGCAGTACGTCGACCCCGAGCTCGGCCGCAACCAGATAGAGATGAGATGCCGCGCCGGTGGTGCAGTGACTGTGCAGTTCGAGTGTCTTGTCACCGGCAGCTACTCGGACGTCCGGGATGAGTTGTCTGGTCCGTTCGACAGTCAACAACCCACCAGGATCTTTGACGTAGACGGAATCGACGTACCGACTGGCGTTGTACGCTCTGATGTTTCGGCTGTAGCTCTCATCGGTGTGTACCGGACTCTCCGTGAACGTCACAGCCGCCACGACTTGTTCTATCCCTTCTTCTTTCGCCCATCGAGCGACTCGAAGCAGGGATTCGACATCGTTCATCGGCTCCGCGATCTGCAGACGACGGAGTCCGTGACGTGCCATAAGGCGCAACGCCATCCGCATGACCGTTTCCGAGGCTTTGTCCCAGGACATGAAGCGCATACCGGTCGTGATCGCCGACAACGGAGTATTGGGCATGACGGCCCGCATGCGGGAGATCCGTTCCCACGGATCCTCCCTGTGCCACTTGACACCCATGGACAGATTCGTGGAACTGGTGAAGTCGATCGCCTCGAAACCGACCTGGTCGAGCATCGGACCTACGGCCTCGACCATTCCGGTAGTCAAACCAGTTGCACCCCAGAGACTTTGATTTCCATCACGCAGACTGGTATCGACGAGCCGAATGGTCCGCTTTCTGCTCGGCAGAGCATCGGCACGGGGGCCGAGATCTTTGACATAGGTGGTCATGGACGTTCTTCCTTTCGCTCCGCTCGATGCTGTTCCCAGACCGGGCCGAACCACGATGTGCTGACGCCGCCGTGAACGAAATCGGGGTGGCCGAGCACGAAGTCGTGCATGGGCAACGTCGTGGTGACGCCCTCCACGACCACTGCTAGAGCCGCTGCACGAACAGCAGCAACTGCGGCCTCACGGTTGTGCGCACGAACGATCAATTTCGCCATCAAACTGTCGTAGAACGGTGGAAAGGCGTACCCGTCGAACACGTGGGTATCCACGCGTACCCCTGGGCCGACTGGCCACGAAACATGTTCGATGACACCCGGACTCGGCCGGAAGTCGTTGTTCGGATCCTCGGCGTTGATCCGTAACTCGATGACGGCCGACGAGGGCACGGGAGGTACGTTCGGCAACTGTGGATCCTGTCCGAGGGCCAGGCGCAATTGCGCCGCGACGAGATCGATGCCGAATGCCTCCTCGGTCACGGGATGCTCGACCTGGATGCGGGCGTTCATCTCCAGAAAGACGACGTCGCCGGACTCGATGTCGACGAGGAACTCGACCGTGCCGGCACCTCGATACCTCAGTGCTTCGACGAGGGCTCGTGACGAATCGTGCAAGACCGTGCGAGTGGTGTCCGCCAGACCCCAGGCGGGACATTCTTCGATCAGCTTTTGGTGCCGCCGCTGCACGGAGCAATCCCGGTCGCCGAAAATTTGCGCTCCACCCTGGCCGTCGCCGAACACCTGCACTTCGACGTGCCTGGCCGCCGGGTAGAAGCGCTCGAGATAGAGCGCTCCGCTTCCGAAGGCCGCCTGCGCCTCCGACGCCGCCTGCGGAGCCAATTGTTTCAGGCTCTCGGGACCATCGACCAGCCGGATACCACGGCCGCCTCCGCCATGTACTGCCTTGATCAGCAAGGGGTAGCCGATGGACTCGGCCAGTTGGACCACGTTGTCGACATTGTCTATTTCCGCAGCGGCAGCCACTGGTACGCCCGCGGCAACGGCCACTTTGCGCGCACTACTCTTGTCGCCTACCGCACGCAGCGTCTCCGGCCGCGGCCCCGCGAAGGCGATGTTCTCACTCTCGAGAAGTTCCGCAAGTTCGGGTTGCTCGCTGAGGAATCCATATCCCGGATGGACGACGTCGGCACCTGCATGCTTCGCGGCCTCTGCGACATACTCCGGCCGCAGGTAGGACTTGCCTGCCTGGGCGGGACCTATGACGATCACCCGATCGGCCAATTGTGCTGCACGAGAATTGATATCAGCGACACTGACCACAAGAACTGGGCTGGCTCCGATGCGTCGGGCGGCAGTGACGACCCGTACCGCGATCTCACCCCTGTTCGCAACCAAAACTACCGGTTGCGTATTCGTCACGATGTGCCGCTTTCATCGACGACGGCAATCGGCTGGCCGTACTCGACCTGCTCACTGTCCTTCGCGAGCACCTCGACCAGGGTGCCCGACACACCGGCGACAACCGGGTTCATCAGCTTCATGACCTCGATGATTCCGACCGTCGTGTCGGGTTCGACTCGAGCGCCTACCTCTACGAACGGCGGGGCACCCGGGGACGGGCACCGGTAGAACACGCCGATCATCGGTGCCGGGATGATTGTTCCCGCCTGCCGCTGTTCATGCGTCTCGCTATCGGACGCCGGCGCTGTCGCCGTTGAGGACGGCACAGTTGCCGGTGCGGGTGCGGGTGCAGTAGTAAGGTTGCCGGTCCGCGAGAGCTGCACGGACACGTTTCCGAATTCGACTGCAGCAGTGTCGTAATTGCCACCGTCGAGTTGAATCACCAGATCGAGAATGTCCTGCCAGCTCGGCGTGGTGTCGTTGCTCATCGTGTGTGCCCTTTCGCTGCGGCGCTGACGAAGCCGAGCAGATTGGATGTCGCCGTGGACGTCCGCTTACTCTTTTCTTCCTTGCGTTTCTTCCAGTTGGTTTCGGGGCGGGACTGCAACAGCATGACGACACCGGTGCCGTCTGCGCTGCGCTCGAGCGCCCACTCGATGTCCTGCGGACAGCCGTAGTGTTCCTCGACCCGCAGGCTGATCTCGGCCAGTTGAAGGACCTCGGCGTCACTCAGACAGGGAATGTCGCGACGCGCCTCCTCGACTTCCCGAAAAAGCACTCCCGAGCCATCGGGAGCCGGTACATATTCGTGTCCCTTGGTGGCGATTCTGCTGTTGGTCAGCGTCGGCCCGATCTTCGTCAACCAGAATTCGTCGGGTGTCACCTCACCGGAGACAACGGATTGCCCGAGGCCCCAGCTGGCGTTGATCGCGATGACGGACCGGTCCCCGGTCCGAGGGCTGACGGTGAAGGTCACCCCGGCGACGTCTGCATCAGCCATCAGTTGCACTGCAACAGAGATCTTGGACGCTTCGGTGGCGTCCGTCTCGGACATTCCGGCGCGATACGCGATGGCTTGAGGTGTGTACAGGCTGGCCCAGCACTCGCGGACTTTCGCGACGACATCGTCTTCTCCGACCACCCAGAGATACGTCTCCTGTTGGCCGGCGAAACTGGCTGCGTCGCCGTCCTCGTCGACGGACGAAGACCTCACAGCCACCGGGACACGATCGGCGTCGTCTATGCCGCGGCGGCCCGCTGCGTCCTTTGCCAGTGCGAGGTACGCCTCGCGGATCTCGCTCTCGATCGCGGCCGGGAGCTCACGCCCGAGCACCAGAGAAACCGCTCGATCGTGAGCGTCCTGCAGAGAAGCCGAATTCTCCCGATCGACGCCGAACACCAGGTTGCGCAGTTCGGCCCGCAGATCCGAGTTGTCTCGAAAGTCCTCGTAAGCGTCGACGGTGACGGCGAATCCGTCGGGGACCGGAAGACCGGCCTGGACCATCTCGCCGAGACTGGCGCACTTACCTCCAACCGAAGGACGGTCGACGGACTTCACCTCGTCGAATTTCTTGATGTACTTACCCACGGTTTTTCCTTCCCGAGTACTCGTGTGATGGTGTGCGTCGACGGTCAGGATGCGTCGGGTGCATCATCGAGGATGGTGACAGTGCCGGTGTTGCCGTCGACCCGAATAAGCTGGCCGGTCTTGATTCTCGAGGTGCCGAACCCGGTGCCGACGACCGCAGGCAGTTCGTATTCACGTGAGACGATCGCGGCGTGGCACATGATGCCGCCGATATCGCTGACAGCACCTCTGATCCGGCCGAACACCGGAGTCCAACTCGGGCTCGTGATAGGTGCTACGAGGATTTCGCCCTCCTTCACGGTGTCGAGTTGGTCCGGGCGGAGCACTACGCGAGCCAGGCCCTCGGCGACGCCCGGCGAACCTGCGAAACCGGAGAGCGAGTTCGTGCTTGCACCGCCGTCCTGGGCGGAGAGCCAGCGCTCGACAGTTTCCGGAGTGATGCCCCACAGCATGATGGTCAACGGTTCGTTGACCTGCTCGGGAACCGGACCCAGTGCAGGAGGCGGGCTCCAGGCATCCAGCGCGGCGTATATCTCCCTGCGCCGCTTGATGATCTGCGGCCAATGCGCCCCGCCCTGCGGGTTGCCGCCGGCACCCCACGCCATCTGCAGATCCGCGATCGCTTCTTCGACCTCGGCCCGGCGGAGAAAGAAAACGTCCTCCACGTCATCCCAGAAGCCCCACTTCACCAGGAGCCGACTGAACTCGCGGGTCTTGTTCCAGAAGTTGGTCATGAACCAGTGTTCGACGTAGAAGTTGTGATTCTCAACGTAGGGAAAGACTGTCCTCGACAGCCCCAACGCCTCGTCGAATCCGTGCAGATCCTCCTCGTCGAGCAACGCTCGATAGTGGTCGACCACCGAATCACGCTCGGCCTGAAGCCTTTCGATCGGACGAACCAGATCCTCGCCTTTGTGCAATCGATCGATATAGTCGCCGATCGACTGAATCGGCAGGCTCAGGTCGTCGATCCAACTGCGGTGCGAGTGATACATCCCCGACCCGTACGAGAAGTAGAACCACGGGTCCTTGCTCTCCTCCAGCGCCGCAAGCCACGCCCGTCCGCCGTCTGTGCCACCGAGCCCTTCGGTCAGATCCGACTCCGACGTGGCTGCGCGAACGATGTCTGCGACACCGAGTTCCACTGCCTTGCGCGCCAGCGACCGCAACTCCTCGTCCGGACGAAACAGCAGTACGTCGATACCGCTGACCATTCTCGAAATCGTTTGGTCGTCGATCTCAGGGAAGTGCTCCTTGCACAGGGTCAGAAACTGTAGGTAGGCGGCGTAGCCCAGGTTGAGAAATTCCGAATGCAGAGTCCAGATCTGGTCGCCGTACTCGAGCAGACGGTGGTAGGCCATCAACAGCTGATTGCCCTGTGTCGGACCACGGTCCTCGAGGACCCGCTCGATCGGCTCGAACTCCGACATCGCTGGAACCTCGAGCGCATGAACCCCCCGGATTGCGGCGGTGACGCGGCCCTCCCACTCGGCGTAGAGCACATCCCAATTCTGGAAGTAGTACCCGGCGCGCGGACCGAATTCCTCGGCCCGGCGGGCTTGCTCCTCGGGATCCGGGCTCGGCAGAGTGGACATGTAGGTGTAGCCGTTGATGATCCGCACATCCAGGCCCTTGGCCGGCGGCAGTGCGAACACGCGAGTATTGGTCACTCCGGTGCCGGTGAATGCGCCGTCGATCGTCAACTGATCGAAGGGGTACGAGACCTCCGGGAAATGCAGCGAGTTGCGGAACCACGTTTTGACGGAGTCTTCTGCCCGCCGCGGCTCCAAGAAGCGGTTGTGGTACGCGAACATGTCCTCCCAACCCTCAGCTCCCTCCGGCGTCTCGATCTCGTAGGGGTCCGGGAAGCGGCGCGTGTCCGGCGCAGACTGCTGCGACGCGGGAATCGAGTCCCGCTCACTCTCGGTAGTCGTCATGACTTCTCCTCCATGCAAGGGGCTCACTGCCCGGAACGTAGGTCACAGTGTGGACACACTGTGACCTAGGCCACCAGTATCTTTTTCATTCAATGAAAAGAAACTCCAGATTCTGCGACCTAATGTCGTGTGGCCTGCGAAAGACTCGGTTCCTTTTCACAGAGCGAAAAAGGATCTACAGTGCACTGGGAGCCCAGGGGCACCGCACAGCCAGGAGGACCGAAAATGCTGCCACCAGAGAGCGCACCCGGAAAGTCGGTGACCGAACGTGCCTTCGCCGTGTTGATGTCCTTCGACATCAACCATCGCCGCATGACGTTGTCTCAAATCTCCCGGCGCACAGGCCTTCCAGTGGCTACCACCTTCCGGCTACTCGACCGACTGGAAGCGATAACCGCAGTCGAGCGCAGTAGCGACGGTTTGTACAGCATCGGGCCGAAGATTTGGGAGCTCGGCATCCTGGCACCGACCCATGATGTGATCGGGATGGGTACGCGGCCCCTGCTGCGCAGTCTGGCCGCGCACTCCGGCGGCGTTGTGCGGGTCTTCGTTCACAACAACCAGAACGCACTGTGCGTCGAAGAAGTGTTGGCGCACGGTGGCAGCACCGCCGCCGGCGGCCCGGGACTGACGCTTCCGCTGCACGCCTGCGCGGCCGGCCAGGCAATCTTGACTTCGATTGCCCCCTCGGTGCGGAACGCACTGCCGATTACTCGCATGCAGCTCACCGACCTGGAGGCAGCCCTCGGCATTGCGCATCGGAGAGGCTGGGTACGCATGGTCAGATCGGACGGCACCGTCGAATACGCTGTTCCGCTGCACGCGGCCGACCGTCCGCCGATGAGCCTGTCGGTAGACATTCATCCGTCCGCCGGCAGCACGAGACCTCAGGTCGGTACCGAGGCGCTGGTGCGCGAATTGCAGAGCGTGGCACGCACCCTCGCAGGAATTCTCGACACCGCTTCCGACAGCCGCCATTCGAAACCTGAATCCGAGCAAGCGCTGTCCCGCACGAACAGCGAGCACCGATGACTGCCGAACCGTACAAGAGCAGCGCGAAGTCCGTAACAGCCAGAGCGCTGGCAGTATTGGCTGCATTCGACGTCGAACATCCGCACATGACCCTCAGCCAACTCGCGCGCAGGGCGGGACTCCCTGTGGCCACGGTGTACCGGCTAGCGGGCGAACTAGAAGACGCTCGATATCTGAACCGAGACAACGCGGGTAAGTACGGACTCGGGGTCAAGCTTTGGGAGATGGGTCTCCTCACCCCGGTCCACGGGCGCCTTCGCGAGACTGCCATGCCGTTTTTACTGAACCTGCAATACGAGTGCCGCGAGACCGTACAGCTAGCTGTACGCGACGGAACCGACGCGATATACGTCGAAAAGCTGACATCGGAAGAGTCGGTGCCGGTGGAAAGCCGTATCGGCGCCCGAATCCCCTTGCATGCAACCGGTGTAGGCAAGGCACTGCTGGCCTTCAGCGACGAATTTTTCATCGAGGCCATGCTGGCGCTGCCGCTGCCACGCTTTTCGCCGGAGACCATCACCGACCGGCGTGTACTTTCCCGCCAGCTCACCCAGATCCGGCAGCGGGGTTACGCGGCGAGCCACCAGGAATATCATTGGGGCTCAACCTCTATTGCAGTGCCCGTACAGGTGAACGAATCGGTACAGGCTGCCATCGGCATCGTCAGCTACACCCTGCGAGAAGACTTGCTTCAACACCTTCCCGCACTGGTTCACGCTGCAAGCGGGCTTTCGCAGCGTCTCGAGCAAACCGAGGGATTCGCTTACCCGGGATTGAGCGGAATCGTCGGCAACACCGCCGATTCGGACTCGCCTCGATCGGAGAGCGACGGGTGATCGCTGCCGAGTCGCCCCGCATTATTCAGGTACGGGTGAGCCAGTGGCGAGCAACCGTCGACTTCTCGAAACCGTAGAACCATCACGGCACGTCACGGGATGTCGAGAGCAAGGATTCCGGTGTCGCCGGCATTCGCGACGCGAGAGACGCACGTACACACCTTGGTGCACGTCCGTTTCTGCGATTCGCTGAAGAACACGTCGCGATGGTCGACCTTTCCATCGACGTGGATGATGTCGACCTGACAGAGACCACACTCACCTTTGCGGCAGTCGTACATCATGTCTGCGCCTGCACGTTCGAGGGCGTCGAGCATCGACTCGCCGACGCCGACCGTGGTCTCGATCCCGAGCCGCGGAACCACGACGCGAAACGGTTCGACGTCGAACCACCCACTGTTGCCGAACGTTTCGTAGCGCAGGTCGGCTGGGGGCAGGTCACGGCCGGTCCAGGCACGCCGGACTGCATCCATCATCCGTACAGGCCCACACATATAGAGCTCGGTCGTCGGTTCCACCGAGTCCACCAGGTCCGAGATGTTCAAACCGGTTCCCTCGGCGTCGACGTGCAAGCTCAGTCGATCACCATGTGCCGCAATGAGTTCGGAGACAAAGGGCATCGCGGCGCGGCTTCGACCCACGTGCAGAAGTCGGTACTCGGCACCCACGCGGCGCAGTGTCGTCGCCATAGCTGCGATCGCGGTGATGCCGATGCCGCCAGCAAGTAGAAGGTATCGCGGCGCACCGACCCGAAGCGGGAAGTTCTGGATCGGAGCACTGATCTCCAGTCGGTCACCCGGCACCAGGGCGTGCATGAACCGAGATCCACCCCGCGAGGTCGGCGACAAGCGAACGGCCACAGTGATACTGCGACCACCCTCCCCCGAGGAGACGACAGAGTACGAGCGCACCGTGCCGTCGTCGACCCGCACGTCCACGTGTGCTCCCGGCGTCGCATGCCGAGTCTGCGTGTCGATATAGATGTCGACGGCCACGACCCCGTCTGCGACAGGCGTGACGGAGGCGACGGTGCCGAGCCCCCAGGAGACCGCGCTGTCGGTCATGTCAGCGGCCCGTTCCGGCGGCGAAAGCGTCGAATCCCCGACTCGGTGCCCGTTCGGTCTCGATCATACGTTGTACGATCCGCCGAACCCACATTCCCCCGGCGTCGATGTTCAGATTGTAGAACTCGTGATCCGGGTTGGCATCGATGGCCTTTTGCTGAGCCGTCAGCATTGCCTCGTCCTCACCGAAGACCCCGTGAACGCCCTCCCGCAACTGCGTGGTGATCAGTTGACTGTCCAGACAGTAGTTGCGCATGAACGCCCAGAAGTACAGTGCGCTGCGCTCATCCACCGGGGACATCGTGTTCATGACGTAGCCATTGACTCCGCGGCTACGGTCACCCTCCGGCGCACCGGTACCCGCTTCGGCAACACCGACGTCGATGCAGATCGTGCCCGGCGCTTCGTAATGGATGATCTGCCAGCGATCCACCTTGCCCTCGAAGCCGGGGAATCGGTCGCGCATATTCTTGCGCCAGAACGGCGGCGGGTCGATTCCGCGCATCCATCGGGACACTGTCACCGTCCGCTCGTCGTGGGTGACGTCGAAGCCTGCTTCGCTCAGCTCGTCCTGGCCGATGGACGACGAATGCACGAACTCCTCGTGCGTGAGATCCATCAAATTATCCAGCACCAGAAGCCAATTGGCCTGCACATCGATGGTGCGGCCATCACCTGCCCAGTCAGGAGAATCCATCTGCGACATGTCCGCGATGAGCGACGGGTCCGCGAGCGTCGGATCACCCGGCCACACCCAGAGAAAACGGTAGCGCTGTTCGACCGGGAACGACGCCACCATCGCCGACGGGTTGATCGTATCTTGCGACGGCATACTGGTGCAGCGTCCGGCCGAGTTGTATCGCAACCCGTGATAAGGACACTGCACCTGGTCGGAGCCCACACGCTTTCCCATCGACAGAGGAGCGAGCCGGTGCCAGCACGCATCGGCGAGAGCAACGGGGCGGCCCTCATCCGTGCGATAGAGCACCATCGACTTACCAGCGATGGTCCGTGCGGTCAGCGCAGCCGAGGTCACTTCGTGATCCCACGCCGCGACGTACCAGGCGTCGAGAGGAAATTGCATGTTCTTGGCGGTAGCCCCGCCCGGGCCCAGATCGGTCATGTGCAGTCCCCGTTCGCGAATCGCGTCCAACTAACTATGGACATAGTGAGTTAGTGTTGTGAGTCACACGATAGCCGCCGCAGTAGTATTCGACAAGTGTCGAGCAAGGACGTGAACCGATGAGTCTGCGGTACGCGTTGCTCGCGCTTCTGACTGCAGGCCCCGTCACCGGTTACGACGCAGCCAAACGCTTCTCCGGTTCGGTCGGACACGTGTGGCACGCACCGGACTCGCAGATCTACCCGGAGCTACGACGAATGGAATCCGACGGTTTCGTGGCCGGTGAGCAGGTTCGCTGGGGCCCGCGGAGCACCAAGACTCAGTACCGCATCACCGAAGACGGGATCGATGCGTTCCGGTCCTGGATGAACACACCACTCGACCACATGCCCGTGCGCGATGCGTTCCACATGCAGGCCGCATACTTCGAATGGGCCGATCCCGAGTGCGCTCGACGAATCCTCCGGTCCCACATCGACTACTACACGGAGCAGGTCGCGCAGCTGAGCACGATCAAGACCGATATCGAATCGCGCACCGATTCGATGATCGCGCGCCGGCTGCAGAACCGGCCGGTCGAAGAGCACGATCGAATCATCGCTTACAAAGCGCACACCTACGCGGGCATGATCGCACGCTGCAGGTCCGAAATCGACTGGGCTGAATCAGGATTGGCACTCGTCGACCACCTCGAGGCCGGCCCGGATCAGCAAACCCCGATCGCATCCGAGCAGCCGGAATGACGGGTACCGATCACTCGTACACCGGATGATGGGCGGAGCCGTCGAACAATGTCGCATGCTGCGCGCTTAGTTGTGGATCGAGGACCACCGGAGCCATCCGTTCAATCGAAATGTGCATGGGGGCAGGCCACCTCAGACTTCGAAACGACAGCGGTCAGGTCGACGTCCTCACTGAGCCGACCATCGACCAAATACGTTCGACACAAGGTTGTGCCGGCGATGAACACAATCCGATCCGCGAAATGCGCACTCAGCTAGCCGAGCAGGTGCGAGATCAGGTGATCCCGCTCGACCTGAGCACGCGCAACACCGAAATGCGCGGCAACCGAGGCCAACTCATTGGGGTTCAACACTTCTCCCTCAACCGAGCCTGCAGCCGCGTCAACATCGTTCGCATCTTCTGAGCCTCAGCGATCTCGCTCGATACACCTTGGTCACAACGTCGATACAGCTGCTCGACCGTCGGCCACACCTCACCCTCGGCATCGCCGAGTCCCGGGCGCTTCACCAAATCCAATACCGTCTGCTCCGCCGTCGTCACCAACACCGCGCCCAACTCGGTATCGATCCGCTCCGCATCCAGACGTGCCGTGTCGCGCACGACAAACCGAACCAGCGCCTGCCGGTCCGCCAACCGAATCGGATCGTGTCGCTTCGGCACAGCAACCACAGCCGTTGCCAACGCGCGCGGAATCACACCGTGCAATCGGGCTGCACTGACACCCATCACCACAGCGTCATCGCGGCCATAGGCAGCAACCGCGATACCCGCCGCGGCTCCCTCCAGGAGAGGTATCCAGTCCGTTCCAACCTGATCGTCGGGCACTGCCACGTAGAAGCCCGTCGCCACTCGATGCAGTAGACCCAAGTCCGTCAGCCTCGCAAGCTCGGCGCGCGGGTGCGCGTAGACATCGGCGGCCGTCGCGGCTCGCACCATCCGCATCGGAAGCCGCGCAAACTCCGGAGGTAGACCGGCCTGACGGCGTCGAACATCGCTTTTAGTCACAGTCACCTCCAAGAGTGTCGGATACGTAGGCTCCAAGCCGACATAACCGATACTGATATCACTCACGTTGATTCGGATCCGCGCCCCTCGCCGGACGATAATGTCGTCCACGGCCGCGAATCAGCTCCTCCGTTTCGGATACCTGACTCCGATCGGCGTCGGATATTCCAAACCGGGGAGCCGATTCGATGCGGCGGTGAAGCACAGAAAACTCCGACCCCAGCAGCGGGATCGGAGCAGTGGAGCCTCCTAACGGGATTGAACCGTTGACCGCTCGCTTACAAGTATGTTGTGAGACAACCAGATACGTCCGGATGGAACCACCACAGTTGTCCTGAGCTGGCTGAATAGTCCAGGCAGCACCACCCAAATCCACCGTCGTAGGTACCAACTTGTGACACGCTCGTGACACCGAAGGCAGTCCGGTTCTGAGTGACGTGTCCGCTTCTGCCGATGGTGAACGACTGTGTCGGTGCAGTCGCCTAACCTTCTCCCACGCTCCCGTGCAAGTCATGCGGATGGGGGCCAGTCGGAGTCGGTCAGTGGTACACAAGGGAGGGCCTCGTGGCAAAAGGCAACGGACGCAGAAGCCAGAACCGCCCACCCAAAAAGCGCCCTGCCCCACCAGACGGCTCTAACGCGTCAGCCAGCCGTGAAGCTCTTGCATCGCCATACGAACGGCGGCGTCTAGAGGAGGAGCTTGCGAAACAACTCACTCCACTGGTGTCGGCCGATGCCGGCCTCACAGCTCTCACGGAAACCGAGAGGCAAACGCTGCTGTCGAACTATGACGGCCAGGAAACTGTGCGCTCACTCGCCATCATCCAGTCGCGACTCGACATCGCCGCATCAACGACGTGGTCCGAAACTCGGGTCGAAGGAACTATCCTCGCGGCAATCGACGAACCATGGGTCCAACAGCTCCTCGGTCGGTTGGATACGAACGGCCGGCTAATACCACCACGATCCATGACCCAGTTACTCAGGGAAGTACTCGAATCCTCGACCGACAACCCGTCAGCCGGCGCAGTGCCACCGGTCGAGTTCGTACGCCTGATCCTGTCGGTGAACACCGAACACATGCGCACCGAATACAGCCAGGACGGCACCATGGACCCCGATGCCGTGGACCGAATCGCAGAGATGGCCTACAGCCTCGACCTCGAGCAAACGCAGACGACGCTCCGCGAGCTGATGCTCGACGAGATCGCCACATTCCACAGCAACCTCCCCCAAAAAAGAGAAATACTTCAAGCTGACACACAGCGGACGTGGTTCACTGTCTGGCCTGACCGTGTGACCGACCCACGCCTCGGGGCGACACCTGCCGACACGTTCAACTCAGCCAACGGAGTCGAACTACTTGATGTGCTTGCGCTGGGACACATCGTCATCGAACACGCCGCCGACGGTGAGTACGAGTTCACGCGCGCCGGCCTGCTGTCCGCAGGTGCCCCTCAGGCAGCAGTGGACTTCATGTTCGCCAACATGACCCAGCCGCTCGAGCGATACCAACGCCGACTTGCTCGCGACCGCCGACGGGGTGAGGTCGCGAACCAGCGGTACGCCATGACGGAACACCCCTTCGTACTCATGAGCGACGGGAGCGCACTTCTTCTCCGCTACCAATGGGCACTCGACAGATTCTTCGGGTCCCAGCTCTACTGGCAGACCTTCTCCAGTTTGGGGCGCCCGGATCCCGGCTCCGCGGCCGAATCATTCAGCCTCGCGATGAACGACGTGTTCGAGGAAGCCGTCGCCGAGGTTCTGACGCGGATCGTCGACCAAAGCCCAGCGATGACACGACTGATACGCGAAAACGAACTCCAATCCGCGTGGACCGAGAGCGTTGGAAGCCCACCATCTGTGTGCGACTTCGTAATCCCCTTGGGCCCGCGAGGATTCATGACACTCGATGCAACGAACCACCCGCTGAACTTCGCTCTTGCACAGGGCCTGGGCACCATTGACGACTACGCCGTGGACGCCCAACAATCGTTGGTCAAAAAATGCGATCAAATCGCGAAAACCATCCGTCAAATCAGGCGACGGAACGCATTCGGGGCAACCGACAACTCTGTGTTCGTCCCGATCGTGGTGGTGCCGGTCAGCGGTGTACCCAACCTCGGAACCACCGAAAGCGACCTGGTGTGGCGAACCGAGGAGGTGTTCGGCGACCTGGCACGCACTCGATGCCTGTATACGCCCACCGTCATCACCTACTCCGACCTTGCGCTACTCGAAGGGATTGCCGAACATTACGGCGCGATGGGACACGACATTGCCGAAGCGATCGTCGGTTGGCGCAGAGCAGCAATGAGCGGCACCGTCGTGACTGGTACACCACCGACGTCATTGCAGGATTACCTCGCTGGGGCGGGAATCCAGCGGCCCATCCCGACAAGGACATTCCGTCTGCAGCGCAAACTCGTCGACGCGATCCAGAGGCGGCTGACCACATAGGAGCTTCGTCCGTAGTGTCATGCTTGTTTGGCGCGAACGTATGTAGGGCGCAACGCCGCTGTCTAAGCAGCTGAATCCGGACTCGAGAGCCGGTGACCGGCAGTCGTTGTCGGGGGCCTGAAATTCGCCGCCCTCTCCGATCTTCAACCAGTTCTGTGGACTGTGCCGATTCACTTTCGACGTCAAGGAGTGCGCCATGGACCTCACCGCGGACGCCGTGTGGCGCGCCGTCGCATGAGGGTCGTCTGGTTCGTCAATCGAGTGCATCACCAGTGAAGACTGCAGAAGTTCGGATTAGAAAGTCACAAAAGGCAGCGTGTTCTTCTGGAGTGAAGCTCCCAGCCAGGGTCCGTTCAACCCGCTCCACGTCGATCAGGGCGCGGCCGAGAACAAGGCTCCCTTCGGTTGTGATGTTGCTCAGGACGACTCTGCCGTGAGTGTCTGACTGCTGCCGGGCAATCAAGCGCTTTCGGTGCAGGCCATTGAGCACGCCGGCCATGCTCTGCTGGGTCACCCCACATGACCGCGCCAGCTGCGCTCCCGACATATCAGGCACGTCCGACAACGTCAAAAGAACTGTATATTGAGTCATACTGAGGTTGTAGCGGCGGAGGGCTGCTTCATGGTGGCCGGTCAAGGTTTGCTCTGCTCGCCTGAGGAGGCGGCAAATATGTCGATCCGATCTGACGTCGTGCACTTCATACCCCCACTGCGTTGACTCAACTCCCTGAGACAAATAAAGTTGTTGACATGTGCAGTAGCGACTGCGTTCGCGCGGCGTGATGGCCTGGGCGCACTTACTCGCGCCTCTGCCCGGGTTTTTCGAAAGGTGTGATGATGCAGGCGACACTGGCTGAGCGGTTGAACGAACTCTTCGATACCCACACGGACGCCAACGGGAAGCCTCTGAGCGCAAGACGATTCCTTAAGAGTTTCAACGCTCAGTCTTCGGCGACGCTCAGCCTTGGGTACTTGTCAGAGCTCCGCAATGGCATATCCGACAATCCACGGGTCCAGCTAGTTGTTGCGTTGGCGAACTATTTCGGCGTACCCCCCAGCTTTCTGGTCGATCTCGACGAGGTGCGGCCCGAGCCCGCTATGGCCATGTAGTGACTGTACCCTGAAACCTGCCAGCCGGTATGTGGATTTTTGTGTATTGCGACACATCGAAAGACCAAAAACGGTCAACGGTCTGCGGCGCTGAGCGCTACAGACCGTTGACCGTTGACCGTTCAAGTCGGGGGCTAAGTCTCCGAACGAGTAGTCTTCACGAGCTGTGAGGTCAAGATGAAACCGAGCACAGCCAGGACCACGCTGCAAATCGCGGCCGCTGCGAGTGCCGTCGCATAACTGCCTACACTTGCACCGTCTGCAGATCCGAGCACCGAAAAGAACACCGTTCCGATTGCCGCAATGCCGATGGCGCTGGAGAACTGTTGCGCCGTCGTGAGCACTCCGGCTGCGGCACCGGCGTGTTGTGCGCTGATTTTAGCGAGCACAGCGCCAATCAGTGCGGGCACTGCAGTTCCGTTGCCGAATCCGATCAGAATCATCGGAACAACTAGCATCGGGGCAGAGAGTCCATTGCCTGCGACATAGAGCAGTACAATGAGGCTGGTGAGTCCAAGGATCACGACTCCCGTGCCGAACGCGATCACCGAAGGCCCCCGCTTGACGATCTGCTTCTTCGCCACAATCGAGGCGACGGCGAACGCCACTCCGAGGGGCGCAAATGTCAATCCGGCCATCAACGGAGAAAGCCCGAGCCCGTTCTGCATAACCAGCGTCAGGGTGAACACCACACTGAAGAACGCTGCAAACAGAGCAATCGAGGTTCCGAGCCCCAGGTTGAATGCCTTCTCAGTAAAGAGCGACAACGGGATGATCGGCCGACCCCCACGGCGCTCCATGTTCCGCTCCTTGTTCAGGGTCAGCAGAAGCACCGGCACAGAAAGAACAAGACATATCCATGTCCACGGAGCCCAGCCTTCGCTGCGGCCGAGAACAAGCGGAATCAGGATCAGCGAGAGCGCAGCAGTTATGCCGACTGCGCCGAGCACGTCGAACGACGCTGCAGTTGTACGTTCGTGCCGCGGCAAGGTTCGCAGGCCGAAAGCCACAGTCGCCAAGGCGATCGGAACATTGACCAGAAATATGACACGCCAGTCCAAGCCGAGGATGTCGAAGTTCAGCAGCACACCACCCAGGACTTGCCCGGCTACAGCTCCCACTCCCATTGTCACCCCGAACCACGAAAGTGCCTTGCCTCGCTCGGCCGGCGGGAACGTACGCGTGATCAGCGCCAAGACCTGCGGAACCAGCACTGCAGCTGTGACACCCTGAATAAGGCGGAATACGACCAGTTGCGTCGAGGACTGTGCCAGGCCGCACAGTAGCGAGGCTATTCCGAACAGCAACATGCCGGTCAGGAACACGGGCCGGTGACCGAAATGATCACCGATTCGCCCGCCTGTGATCAGGCCTGCGGCGTACGTGAATGCGTAGCCCCCCACGATCAATTCCAGGCTGGCCTCGGACGCGCTCAAGTCTCGTTGTAGAACCGGTAGCGCAACATTGACGACGTACAAGTCGAACTGCGCCATGAACATCGCGACCAGCACCACAGGAAGCATCACCCATCGGAGAGGGTGACTGCCGGTTGCGGCCGCAACACTGGGAGGCGCAGTAGCGGCAGATTCTTGGACTGTCAGAGGTGGAGGGGGATCGGACGGAGATTTACTGTGAGACGTGACCACGATGACTCCTTCTATGTTCGTCGTATATCGAACTGTTTGGTAGCGTACAGCCAAGTACTATGAATGTCGAACAGTCATTGAACTCGAATTCGAATGGAAGGCAACCAAGCCATGCGGACCCGGCAGCGCACATCGATGCACCATCCACCCGCGGACGAATTGGACCTACTCGAGGTGCTGCACGCACTGGCCGATGACACGAGGATGAGAATCGTTCTCACCCTCCTGGAGGATGTCGAGCGTCCGTGTGGCACCTTCGAGGTGGATGTTGCTCCGTCGACCTTGACCCACCATTTTCGAGTCCTGCGCGAATCTGGCGTGATCCACCAACGAGAGGAGGGCCGGAGAAAGTGGACAACCCTGCGGCTTGAAGACCTCGAATCGCGGTTTCCCGGAGTGTTGACGTCGATTGCCGAGGTGTATGCAGGTGAGTGACCACAGACCGACCCATCAAGATCTCGCCCACCCAGCTGACCGCCGTAAGCTTTGACAGTGGTTACACGAAACGACAAGTCCGCGCACCGGGCAGACAAGCCCACCAAATCCGAACTCACACGTTCGGGATTGCTAGTTGGTGCCGCTAAAGAATTCTCGGACAGAGACTATTCCGACGTGACCCTTAACGACATAGCTCGGCGATCGGGAATGACCAAAGGCGCAGTCTATTTCCACTTCGCGACCAAAGAAGAGGTCGCGGGCGCTGTGTCCTACATCTACGACCATCGCTTGCGCGTGCTGTACGCCAAAGTCCAATCAGACTATGACGACCCACACGACCAACTGCACGCATTCATCATTCGGCTCCTGCGATGCTTTCAATTCGACTTCACCTTCAAAGCCGCGGTCTCGCTGCACGCACATCACAGGCAACGCATCGCCTCCGCCCCACAGCCATTCACCAAGTTGATCACCTTCCTCGGCGAACGTTTCATAGCTGTGGGATCGACAGATAGCGACGCCGAACGCTCTGCTTTCATCATCACCTCAGCGATCTTCGGAACGCAATGGGTGTCCTGGGTCCGATCCGATCGCAGCGACCTCACCGAACGCGCAGTGGATCTTGTCCGCATGCTCGCACATGAACCCCGCGCTGCTTTGCTCGAGCGAGAGTGCGCCTGGATGCCGGTAGCACCGAGCGCCGAATCGATCGCTGCCGAGATCAAACTTGCCAACATGTTCGGGTAGACCCCGAGCAAGGCTCGCCGAATGGGCACCTAAGGAGTCAATACGGGCACCGTCGCGCGCGACCGCTCGGTCTCCAATCGCTTGTCGATAGCAGAGTAGTCGATGCCAGCGGCCGCAATAGCCTCGTCCACACTCATCACGGTGGGCAACTCGAACATGGACACGATCTGCTCGAGACGCGATTGCATGGTTCCCGAAACTCGGTGGGCCACAATCCCCAGATCCTGCACCGTCGAAATCAACATGTCATCGCAGAATCGACGGAACCCTTCGTTCATCGGCCGATGACCATCGGCGGCGATTGCGCGTTCGTTCTCCAGGTGCACGAAGGCATCGAAGGAGACAGCGACATGCTGGCGCATTGCCACTCCGAACTGTTCGACCACGGCACCGAAGAAGCGCATCTCGTCTGATAGGTCCGACTCCTCGACCGGGTCGAGTCCGGTGGTGGCACTGGGATCCATCCCATAGTGAACTCGGGCTGCGCCGTAAATCCACTCCTGCAGAGACGATCCGTCCGATATGAAGCCACCGCTGGTCGCCGAGAGTGCAGCCTCGGCGGCGGCCCGGCCGGTGTGACGGCGCATCGCCAGTTGCAAGTACTCGGCGGGGGTCACCTCCGACAAGGCTTTACCGGGCACCGCGGCCGGCATGATCTCACGAATCGTCAGTGCCAGTGTCTTGGGAATTCCGGTCAAATGAGACAGCGCCAGCGCCGTCGACGTTTTACCTGCGGAGTACGTGCCCGAGATCGACAATCGAATATTCTGCACGACAACACCTTTCCTTGAATTCGGATAGGTCGCGAGTATCAGCAACCTGAGACTGTTCACGCCTGTGAACAGTCTCAGCTTGCACGCTCCCGTACGAATTCGCCACCCGTCGGCAGACAATTGTGGCGTTCGTCACTAACTATTGCGCGCCACGGGATCAATCCCGTTATCGTTCAACGGTGTTCACGCACGTGAACAATTGCCCGGCTCGACGAACCGGTGCCCATCCCGTTCACCAATCCTTGAGGATCACAAGTGAACTTTGCAAAGATGTTGCGCAGCAATGGCAATGCAGACGCACTTGTCATCGATGACACAGTGTTCACCTACAACGATCTTGCCGACACAGTGGATCGCTGGAGCGAGTTCTATCGAAAAGAGGGTGTAACCGACACCAGTGTCGTCGGACTGAGAGGGCGCTACTCGGCCGACCTGTGTGGCGCGTTCATCAGCCTCTACGATCTCGGCGCGGTGATCGTTCCGTTCAGCCCCGATACCCCTGCCGAGAAGCTGCAGAACTTCACCGAAGTCGCGCAGCTCAGCACCCTGCACGACCTCGGAACGTCCGACATCACACATCTGTCGGGGTCCACGGATTCGCCACACACCTTCTACGAGCAACTGCGCACCGCCCACCACGCGGGATTGGTTCTCTTCAGCTCAGGTACGACCGGACGGAGCAAAGCATCTGTTCTCGATCTGTCGAAACTCGTTGCACGATACGGTGATCGCAGACGGGTACGCCGAACCTTGGCCTTCATGCAACTCGATCATATCGGCGGAGTCAACACGATTTTGCACACCTTGTCGCTGGGCGGATCGGTAGTCACGATCAGCGGAGAACGAACACCGGACGATGTCTTCTCCACTGTGCAAAGCCGAAGAGTCGACACGTTGCCAGTAACCCCGACCTTCCTCACGATGTCCGTAGTAGCCGGGGCGGTAGAACGGTATGACCTTTCCTCACTCAAGCTCATCACATACGGCACCGAACCGATGCCGGTCAGCACACTCTCACGCGTAACAGAACTACTGCCTGACATCACACTGAAACAGACCTACGGACTCTCCGAACTGGGCATCATCCCCACACGATCCAAGGACGACGGGTCGCTGTGGATGAAGCTGGGAACCGACGGGTTCGAGTACGACATTCGCGACGATGTGCTCTGGGTCCGCGCGGACACCGCGATGCTCGGATACCTCAACGCCCCCAACCCCTTCGACGAGCACGGTTATTTCAACACCCAGGACAAAGTCGAGGTCGACGGCGACTATGTACGAATCCTCGGCAGAGACAGCGACATCATCAATGTCGGTGGCGAAAAGGTGTATCCCGCAGAGGTCGAATCCGCGATCCTGGAAGTAGACGATGTCCGGGAGGTCATCGTGTGCGGGCGACCGAGCCCCATCATGGGCCACGTCGTCGTCGCATCCGTACAAGCCGAGGCAGGAACCGGCGGCCCCGAGCTCGAACAACGCATCCTGCATCACTGCAACTCGACACTCGAACCGTTCAAAGTCCCCATGCTGATCGAGTTCATCGACGGACGCTACGTATCGGAACGGTTCAAGAAGCTGAGGTCGTTGTGAGCGAACAAGGCACCGCGATCGTCACCGGCGGATCTCGCGGCCTCGGGCTGAAGATCGTCGAACACTTCGCCGAGCGTGGATTCCGAGTCGTGACGTGCAGCCGCAAACCCACCAGCGCGTTGGACGAGCTACGAGCTCGGTTCGATATCGAATGGCACTCCGTCGACGCTGCGTCACCCACCTCTCGGGCCGAGATGGCCGACATCATCACCGCAGCCCAACCCCACCTGTTGATCAACAACATCGGATCGATCACACAAGGTCTGTTCATCTCAGAGCCTCAAGAGTCACTGGAGACAGTGGTGGCGACCAATTACATCGCCCCCATGGTGTTCATCCAGGCCGCTGCCCGGTCCATGGTCGGCAACGGTATCGCCGGCCAGATCGTCAATGTCTCCTCGATCAACACGATCCGCGGATACCGCGGAGTGGCCTCCTACGCCTCGGCCAAGGCCGGAATCGACGGACTCGTCCGGCCACTGGCCAGAGAATTCGGTCCGTTCGGAATACGAATCAACAGCGTCGTACCCGGCTATTTCGACAGCGATCTCACAGCGGTAGTCACCGACGATCACCGCACGCAAATCCGAAACCGCACGCCACTCGGGCGCCTCGGCACAACCGACGATGTGGTCGGCGCAATCAACTATCTCACCAGCGAACCCGGGACGTTCATCACAGGACAAACCCTCGTAATCGACGGAGGAATCACATGCTGACACAACGTGCTGCAGAAGTCGAAGTCATGAAGATTATCGAAACGATGATCGACACCGACGAACTCGACACCGACATCAACCCCGAAATGTCGCTTCCCGAAACGGGACTCAACTCGCTCGCCATCGCTCGGCTTCTCATCAAGCTCGAAGCAAAATTCGGGTCCGACCCATTCCATGACGGCAGCGCACGAATCCCCGACATCAGATCGGTCTCCGACCTGGCTGCCGCGTACGTCAACGCTCAGAAGGCGGCGGTATGAGCACTACCTCGATCACCCAACCGACCAACAAGCTCGTACTGTCCGACATTTCCGACCACCTCGGAGATCCATCAGGACGGTTCTTCTCCAACGGCTACAAGCGAGCGACGTACACCACTCACACGATCACCACCAGCCACGACATCGACACGCTCACATCCCGAATCGCGGCAACAATCGACGTTGGACTGCCTCCCAATTGGTCCGTCAAGAAGAGCGGTGTGCAACCACCACACGTCAGCACTGTCGACGCGATGGTCGTCGCGATGCGCTCCTGCGCGACGTTGCTCACCCAGGTCTCACCGCAACCACTGTCCGAGTTGAGCGTCGTACGCGTTGCGGTGGTAGGAGGCGACAAGCCACAGGAAACACTGGACAACATCGCTGTATCGGGAACACTGCAGCTGCAGACCGTCCACGGGCACAGCCGTTTCCGGTGCGAAGTGGGGTCACTGCGAGTCACACTCGTCGTCTCCGGACTCCGTATCGATCAGATTCGCCACGACCTGGGACAACCCCTTACTGTCGATCCGCAGACCGACTCTTCGTACTGGAACGAAGGCTTTCGGCGCGTATCGCACACCATCAGCGACGTCACCGCCGACATCGACGCGCTCGAGGCCACCGGGACTATCGAATTGTCCGGCGACTGGCCCGAAGTGGACGGTCTCGAACACAGCCTCGGCTGCAGGCTCCCCTTCGTCGAAGCATTCGTCTGTACCCTGCAACTCGCACAAGTGCTGTTCTACGCACTCGACGGGCTCTCGCGCAGCGACAGCAATACCTTGTGGATGATGCGGACGGTGATCACACCGTGCGACAACGCCGACGACCCATCGGCCCACACGGCACCCGACGATGCCGGTCTGAGGTTTCCCGCTGCCGTTCGATTCGAGACGGTCGACAAGGTTCCGATGGACGGCGGCGAGTGGAGGTTCGTCGAATTCACCTCCGTCATAGGCAATACCGCGATCCGCGCCGAATTCACGCACGACATCTCACACGTCGTCTCGCAGTCGGCGTAACAGATCTTCCGCCGGCCCCACAGCAGCCATCGACAAAGAAGGAGCATCCATGACCACCTCGAACATCGAGACCCTCAACGACGCACGAAAAGCAAGTATCGCCCGGCTCTTCCGCGACATGATCACCCACAACGACCTATCGGTGGCCGACGACATCTTCGCCCCCGACTTCTACTGGCCACAATTCGATCTGCACGGTCCTGACGGTGTGCGTCAATGGGTCAACGCTTTCCGGACCGCATTTCCGGACATGGACGATCGAATCGAAGAACAGATCGCAGAAGGCGATGTCGTCGTCACTCGGTTGCGTTGCCTGGGAACCCAACTCGGGCCCTTTCGGGGACTACCCCCGAGCGGCAGACGAGCAGACTTCACCGCCATCGGCATCGACTATTTTCGCGGCGACAAAGTCGTCCGCCGCTCGGCCCACTTCGACCTTGCTGACTTGATGCGCCAACTGGGACACACGACACTGCTCGTACCGACAGTCGACACACCATGAGACCTGCGCCCTTCCGATACGTCAGGGCGCGCAGCGCAATAGAGGCCGCTCAGATGCTCGGCCACAACCCCGGAGCCCGAATTCTGTCGGGAGGACAGACGCTCATTCCGGAATTGACCCGTCGGGCCGTGACATCACCGCTCATCGTGGATCTCAAAACCGCTCGGGGTATGGACACGGCGCATTGGGAAGACGCAGCGCTCACCATCGGTGCACTCTGCACGCTGTCCACCCTCGAAGCGGTAGTCGCGCAGAGGCCACACGCTCGGTACCTACAGTCGGCATTGGCGATGACCGCCAGCCCCGCGATTCGCCACCGCGCCACCGTCGGGGGAACAGTCGCACTTGCTTCGTCGACATCCGAACTCCTCATCGCTCTGCTAGTCGGAACAACCTCGTGCGAGACAGTCGACGCCGACGGAAAAATCCGAACGCGTGATTTGAACGAGTTCTTCACGACGAGGAACGTCGGTGACGCGGAAGTCATCACGGCCGTGCGACATACGCCACCTGATGGCGTGGCCGCCCTCGACGAATACGCCCGGCAGTCCAACGTTCCAGCGGACGTCGTAGTGGGCGTCGTATCGGGTTTCGAGACAGACATCCTCTACACCGTCGTCGGAATACGCGGTCGACTCCCGACTCACGCATCCCATCACCCCGGGGATCCGTACGGGCCACGACATGTGGCCTCCGCATGGTCACACGACGCGATAGCCGAACGGCTGATCACACGATTGGCGCACGCCGGCCGCCATTAGCTCCTCGCCACTTGCACGACCTGTACGAAAGGCGATCGACAACATGCTGATAGATCTGAGCGTCAACGACACACCCCACCAAATCGAAGCCGAGGATCGAACACTGCTCATCGACGCGCTCGCAGAGGTCGGTGCTCGCGCTATCCCCGAGGGATGCAGCGAGGGAATGTGCGGAAGCTGCACCGTCCTTGCAGACGGAGAGCCCATCCGCAGTTGCACAGCGCTCGCCGCCGAGATGTCCAAAGTCGACATCACCACTACCGAGGGTCTGAACTCACCGGACGAACAGGTACTGACCGACCTTCAGCAAGCATTCTCACGCGCAGGCGCTCTGCAATGCGGCTACTGCACTCCAGGAATGCTCATGGTCGGTGCCTGGCTCGCTGCGCGCCACCGTGACGAAACAGACCCGATTTCCGACGCGGTAGTCCGCCGCGCCATCAACGGAAACCTCTGCAGGTGCACGGGTTACGAGCCGATCGTGGCAGCACTCTGCGACTACATCGACAACCAACGAACTCTCCACACCGACGAGTCCGCATGACCAGAATCGGCGACGCAGTCCCGCGCCTGGAGAACCACCGCCTCCTACGAGGCGAAGGCCGATTTCACACTGACGTTCAGCTGCGCGATCTGTTGTGGATGCGCATCGTCCGCTCACCCATTCCACACGGGCGCATCACCCGTATCGACTGCTCAGCGGCGCGGTCATTGCCTGGGGTCGCAGCGGTACTCGTATGGAGCGACCTGAACTCCGAACTGGCCATCCCGGCCCGGCAACCGACCCCCGGCATCGACTTCACGCCCTATCTCCAATACCCACTAGCGCGAGAATTCGTCCGGTACGTCGGCGAACCGGTCGTCGCCGTCATCGCAGATAGCCAATATGTCGCCGAAGATGCCGCAGCCGAAATCGTCGTCGAATACGAAGCCATCCCAGTCCTACTCGACGCCCGTAGCGCCGACGGGGAACATGTCCCGTCGCTCAACAACGCCGCGGCGAGAGTAGGCACCATCGAATCCGAATACGGGGACGTCGAAGGCGCATTCGGCGACGCTGCGCACGTCATCTCCACCACCGTCACGTGCGGCCGGCAATCCGGCATCCCCCTGGAATGCCGTGGACTGACCGCATCATGGAACACGCGGTCACGAAAACTGACCATCTGGGGCGCCAGCAAAGTGCCGTACTGGAACCGCCGCATCATCGCTCGGTTCCTCGGCCTGACCGAACACTCGATCCACATGACCGAAAGCGATGTCGGGGGAAGTTTCGGAATCAGAGGCGAGCTCTACCCAGAAGACCTCCTCGTGGCCTGGGCGGCAAAAACACTCAGAGCCAACGTCCGTTGGGTCGAAGATCGCCGCGAGCACCTCATCGCCGCCAACCACGCCCGGGAGCAAGAACACGATGTCGATCTTGCCTTCGACGACTCCGGCCACATCCTCGCCATCCGCGATACCGCATGGCTGGACTCCGGAGCGTGGATCCGAACACACGGAGCGGTCGTAGCTGCTCTGACATCGGGCATGTTCGCCGGCCCATACCGGGTGCCTGCTTTCCGCAGCACCGTTCACGTGGTGCTCACGAACAAGACCCCTGTCGGGACCTACCGCGCGCCCGGCCGATTCCAGAACAACTACGCACGCGAACACGCACTCGACCTGGCCGCGGCCCATCTCCAAATCGACCCGGTCGATCTGAGATCGATGAATTTGCTCGACCATACCGAGCTCCCCATGGAACGCCCCATGCGGATATTCGGCGCACCCATGCTTCTCGATGGCACGGACCATGCTGCGCACCTCGATGCGGCGGTGCAGCGGACCAACTATCGCCAGTGGCAACTCGATGCCGAGACCGCCCGACGTGACGGGCGGCTCGTCGGCGCAGGGATGGCCATGATTCTCGAGAAGGCGGGTCTGGGCCATGACAGTGCCGTGGTCGAAATCGACACCACCGGTGCCATCCGGGTCGCGATGGGCGGCACCTCGGTAGGCCAAGGAATCGAAACTGCCATGGCTCAGATCGCCGCCGATCGACTCGGCGCAGACATCTCCCAAGTATCAGTAGTGCTGTCGGACACCGACATCCTTCACGACGGCGCAGGCACTTTCGCCAGCCGCTCCACCGTAGTCGGTGGTTCGGCAGTCGCCTACGCCTGCGACCAGGTGATCGAGCGGGCAATTGCGGTGGGCGCGACGATCCTGAAACTGGACACCTCCGACCTTGTCGTCGCTGATGGATACGTCGTATCCGTCAGCAACCCCCGACAACGCGTCGACCTGGGATCCGTGTCAATGGCAAGCACTACCCCTGCATTCGTGGCCACCGGCATCGAACCCGGGTTGATCGGCCGCTCGACTTACTCCGCAGCGACGATGACCTACCCCTACGGCGCACACTTCGCCCTGGTAGAGGTCGCCCCCGCAACCGGGGTCGTCGACGTGCTGCGCTACGCATTGACGTTCGAGGCAGGCAGGGTCGTGAGCCCAGAAGCGGTTGTCGGGCAGCTACGCGGCGGTGCCGTCCAAGGAATCGGCGGCGCATTGTTCGAGGAGATGCGATATTCCCCGGAAGGGATACCTCTGGACACCTCGCTCGGGGACTATCAACTGCCCAGAGCCCTCAGCGTGCCGGACATCGAAGTGCACGTATTCGAGGATTCACCAGCTCCAGGTAACCCCCTCGGGGTACGAGGGGTGGGCGAAGGGGGTAACGCCGGAGTCGGTGCCGCACTGGCAAATGCCGTCCGGAATGCACTCGGGGTGACGTCTGTCCCCGCGCTCCCGATGACACCAGAGCGGATACTTCGCTTGCTCTACGCGCATCAGCAGACGCCGAAGAAGCGAGAACAAGCACCCGACCGCGAAGTGGTGCCAGTTCGCCGATAGCTCGCACATCACGCGAAGCCCCCGATAGAGAGAGCAGGGATCAGGCCGTGTTCACACTTCTCGAAGACATTGCCGCATTGATCGAAACAGGCCCGATCGCGATGGCCCGGGTGGTGTCCACCACGGGCGCCGGGCCTCGCGAGGTAGGGGCGACCATGCTGGTCACCGCAGACGGTCGGCCAATCGGATCACTGTCGGCAGGATGCGTGGAAGCTGTTGTCATCGACACCGCGCTGACCGTGATCAAACTGGGAATGTCAGCGACCGAACGCTTTTCCTATGCTGACGCAGACTCCATCGAAATCGGGCTCACGTGCGGCGGCCAAGTCGAGGTCTTCATCGAGCGCCTCGATCATCAGCACCGAGAAATGATCGCGCGAATGATCGACTACCGCAACGCCGGTCAGTCCATCACTCTCCTGACAACAGTGACCGCGGCACCCGAACGGCAATTGGTCACGGACGCCGACATGACGGATCGAGCCCATCGCGCCGACAGCGAGCTCACGCCGTGGTTCGACGCAGGGCACGGGGGCATGTTCGGTGCGACGTCTGCAGCAGCTCCTCGGACCTTCGTTCACACGTACACACCGCCGCCGCGCATGCTGCTGGTGGGGGCAAACGACTACGTGCGTGCAATGAGTGTGACGGGTAGCCAACTCGGCTACCGAGTGACTGTTGTCGACGCACGTTCGCTCTTTGCCACTCCAGCAAGGTTTCCCGAGGCAGACGAGGTGGTCGTGGACTGGCCCCATCGATATATCGAGCGTGAACATGCGGCTGGCAGAATCGATATCCGCACAGCAACATGCGTCATGACACACGACTCGAAATTCGACGTTCCGGCGTTGGCTGCCCTACTCAAGCTCGACGAGATCGGGTTCATCGGCGCGCTCGGTTCGCGTCGCACTCACATGGACCGGACTGCCCGTCTGCGGCAGGTCGGGATCACCGACCGGCAGCTCAAACAGCTTCACTCCCCCGTCGGCCTGGATCTAGGAGCTCACTCACCCGAGGAGACAGCTATTTCCATCGTGGCGCAGGTGCTCGCCGAACGTCACGCCGCGTCCGGTCGCGCACTGTCCGACCTGGACGGGCCTATCCACCGGCGCTGAGCAAGATATCGACCGCCGAGAGTGCAGACGTTGTGAGAGCACAGCTTCCGCGCCCGCCGTGCCTCCGAAATCGTGGATGGACTTAGCAGACAGGAGAGATACGTTGTTCAAGCGGATTGCAGTAGTCAACCGAGGCGAGGCAGCAGTACGGCTGATCCGAGCCGTCCGAGAGCTCAACGCCGAACACGATTACGGCATCCGCACCGTAGCGCTGCACACCGAGGCGGAGAAGCGGGCCATGTTCGTCCGCCAGGCCGACGAGGCCGTCACGCTGCGTAAGCCCGCCACCGGCTCGGCGTACCTCGACTACAGCGTTCTCGAGGCCGCGCTGGTCGAGTCCGGTGCCGACGCGGTGTGGGTCGGGTGGGGCTTCGTCGCCGAGGACCCGACGTTCGCGGACCTCGTCGCCCGACTGAACATCACCTTCATCGGCCCGTCCGCCGACGCGATGCGTCTGCTCGGCGACAAGGTGCAGGCCAAGATCCTCGCCGAAAAGGTCGGCGTCCCGGTCGCACCGTGGTCCGGTGGACCGGTCGAGACCCGCGCGGACGCCCGTCGTCACGCAGCGGCGATCGGCTACCCGCTGATCATCAAGGCCCGCTCGGGCGGCGGTGGCCGCGGTATCCGCAAGGTCTTCCACGAGGACGAACTCGAACTCTCCCTCGAGCGCACCCAGGGCGAGGCCGAGCGCTCGTTCGGCGACCCGGTCGTGTTCCTGGAGCGCCTGGTCACCGATGCCCGCCACGTCGAGGTTCAGGTCATCGCCGACAGCCACGGCAACGTCTGGGCCCCGGGCGTGCGCGACTGCTCGATCCAGCGCCGCAACCAGAAGGTCATCGAAGAGTCCAGCTCACCGCTGCTGACCCAGGAACAGGCCGACCAGCTGCGCACGGCCTCCGCCGAGCTCGTCAAAGCTGCGGGCTACCAGGGCGCAGGCACCGTCGAGTACCTGTACCAGCCCGAGCAGAAGATCTTCACGTTCCTCGAGGTCAACACCCGACTTCAGGTCGAGCACCCCATCACCGAATACACCACCGGCATCGACCTCGTGAAGCTGCAAATCCTCGTCGCCGACGGTCAAGCACTGCCCGGCGAGTGCCCCACCGAATTCGGTCACGCCGTCGAGGCCCGCCTCAACGCCGAGGACGCCGACAACGGCTTCGCGCCCGCACCGGGCACAGTCGAACTGCTCAAGTTCCCGCTCGGCACCGGCATCCGCGTCGACACCGGCATCGCCCAGGGCGACGTCATCCCACCCGACTACGACTCGATGGTCGCCAAGGTCATCGCCTGGGGCCGCGACCGCAGCGAAGCTCTGGCGAGGTTGCGCAACGCGCTGCGTGAGACCACCGTCGTCATCGACGGCGGCACCACCACCAAGTCGTTCCTGCTGAGCCTGCTCGACCGCGAGGAAGTCATCTCCGCCTCCGCCGACACCGGCTGGCTCGACCGCACCGAGGCCGGCTCGCAGGTCGGCCCGACGGCCGTTGCCGACATCGCCATCATCGCCGCGGCCATCGACGCCTACGACGCCGAGGAAGGCCGCGAGCGCACCGCGTTCCTCAACTCCGCTCGCGGCGGTCGCCCGCGCGCCACCCATGCCATCGGCCGCACCGTCGAACTGAACTACCAGGGCCAGGCCTACAAGATCGAAGTAGGCCAGACCGGCACGCACCGCTACAGCATCGACGGAGATGCCATCGGGGAATTGCAGGTCGACGTCGAACGCCTCGGCGCCTACGAGAGCCGACTGATCATCGGTGACCACCGCTACCAGGTCGTCACCGTCGCCGGAGCCGCCCACTTCCTCGTCGAGGTCGACGGCATCAGCCACCAGATCTCCCAGGACGAGGCCGGTCTGGTCCGCGCGCCTGCTCCCGCCGTCGTCGTCGCCGTACCGGTCGCCGTCGGTGACGAGGTCGAAGCAGGTCAGACCCTCGTCGTCCTCGAGTCGATGAAGATGGAAACTGCCGTCCGGTCCCCGTACGCGGGCACCGTGCGTGAGGTACTGGCCTCGGTCAACGGACAGGTCGATGCGGGAGCAGCCCTGCTGCGCGTCGATCAGGCCGGTGAGCAGAAGGTCTCCGAGCAGGCACCGCGCGTGCAGTTCCGCGGTGTCGACGACGCCGCGCAGCGCTCGCCGCAGCGCCGCGCCCTGGACCGCCTCGACGAACTCGCAGCCCTCATCACCGGTTTCGATGTCAGCGGAGCCCGTGCTCGAAACCTGTTGTCCACCTACGAGACTCTGCGTGCCGACGTGCCGCGGAACGACTCGGAGCTGGTGAGTGCCGAACTATCGTTGCTCAACACATTCGCCGATATCTGCGAACTCTCGCGCAACCGGCCGACGATGGACGAAGAGAGCAACGACGAGCGCGTCCACTCCCCTCGCGAGCACTTCCACTCGTTCATGCAGTCGCTCGACGCAGATGTGCAGGGACTGCCGGAATCGTTCCGGGGCAAGCTCACTCGCGCTCTGGCGCACTACGACGCCGCCATCGACGAAGGTCGCACACCCGAGCTCGAAGAAGCCGTCTACCGCGTCTTCCTCGCCCTCCAGCGCATGGAGAACCAGGTTCCGGTCATCGCCGCCCTGCTCGGACACTGGCTCAGCGACAGCGCGGAACAACCCGACGCCACCCCGGCCATGGCCGAGGTACTCGAACGACTCATCGGTGCCACCCAGGCCCGCTACCCCGTCATCGGCGACGTCGCCCGCAACCTACGCTTCCGACTGTTCGACGAACCGCAGATCCGCACCGCACGAGAGAAGATCTACGACGGAGTCCGCGGCAGCTTGCAGTACCTCGCCGAGAACCCCGACGCCGCCGACTACTCCGCCCGCATGAAGCAAATCGTCGATGTGGATGAACCTCTCATCGATCTTCTCGACGACGACGTGGATCTCGATGCACTGCTCGAAGCCGTTACCCGTCAGACCTACGGGATTCACCACTTCCAACACGTCGACACTTTCGATCACGACAATTGGAGGTTCGTCACCGGGGCGTTCGTGCTCAATGCAATCGAGGTACATGTCATTGCAACACGCACCGACCGATCCACGTTGCCTTCTGCTCTGTCATCTATCAAGGCCGTCGCGGAGCTCACACCGGAACATCGGGTCGTCGATGTCTATCTTTCGTGGCCCGATGCACCGCTGAGCGGGGACGAACTCAGCGCGGAAATTCGGCAACTCGTAGGACAAAAAGCGTATGCGGGACTATGGCGTCGGATCACCGTCACAGTGTTCGGTTCCGGATCGCCGCGCCAGATCACCCTGAGACCGGATCGGGATGGGGATCTTGTCGAAGACCTGACCATCCGGGACATGCACCCGCTGACCGGTCAACGACTCGACCTGTGGCGACTGAAGAACTTCGATGGAGTTCGGCTGCCCGCCAGTGCAGGAACGTACCTGTTCCACCTGACGTCGAAGGCCAACCCGTCCGACGAGCGACTCGTCGCACTCGCCGAGATCCGCGGTGTCACAACACAGTTGGACGACGCCGGAAACATCGTCGCCGTTCCCGAGATCGAACGGACCGTCGCGGCCTGCCTCGACGGCATCCGCCGGGCCCAGGCCGGGCGTGGCAAGAAGCGCCTCGACGCCAATCGCGTCGTGCTCTACGTCTGGCCGGTACTGAACGTGCCTGCCGACCGCATCGCCACCATTGCCCGGCACATCGCGCCGCTGACGATCGGGGCAGGCCTCGAGGAGATCACTCTCATCGCTCGCCTGGCCGAAACACCCGGCGCAACACCGCGAGAGGTCGCGTTGCGTCTGTCGTACCGATCCGGTGCAGGCATCGTGGCCAAGGTGACCCCGCCGCCGACCGAGCCGATGCGTCCACTCGACGAGTACACCCAGAAGGTGCAGCGGTCCCAAGCCCGCGGCACCGTGTACCCGTACGAGCTCATTCCGTTGCTGAGCAGCAACGGTGGCACGTTCACCGAGTACGACTTCGACGCCGACGGCGTTCTCGCGCCCGTCGATCGTCCCTACGGCCGCAACACTGCGGGCGTCATCGTCGGCGTGGCGACCACACCGACCGCCAAGTACCCCGAGGGCATCACTCGCGTCGCACTGTTCGGCGACCCGACCAAGGCACTGGGCACGGTCGCCGAGGCCGAGTGCTCGCGGATCGTCGCGGCGATCGATCTCGCCGAGCAACTCGGTGCGCCCGTCGAGTGGTTCGCATTGTCCTCCGGTGCAACGATTTCCATGGAATCGGGTACCGAGAACATGGACTGGGTCTCGCGCGGCCTGCGTCGCATCATCACCTTCACCCAGGCCGGCGGTGAGATCAACATCGTCGTCGCGGGCATCAACGTCGGCGCTCAGCCGTACTGGAACGCCGAAGCCACGATGCTCACCCACACCAAGGGCATCCTGGTGATGACCCCCGACAGTGCGATGGTGCTCACCGGAAAGCAGTCGCTGGACTACTCCGGTGGTGTCTCGGCCGAGGACAACTTCGGTATCGGCGGCTACGACCGCGTCATGGGCCCCAACGGCCAGGCGCAGTACTGGGCACCGAACCTGCGGGCCGCGTGCGACATCCTGTTCGCGCACTACGATCACGCGTATGCCGCTCCGGGAGAACGCTTCCCGCGTCGCGCAGCCACCGCAGACCCGACCGAGCGGGACGTGCGTACCTACCCGCACGTGCACCCGTCGAGCGACTTCACCACCGTCGGCGACATCTTCTCCTCGGTCACCAACCCCGATCGCAAGAAGCCGTTCGACATTCGCACCGTGATGCGCGCCGTGGTGGACCAGGATCACTCGGTGCTCGAGCGTTGGGCCGACATGGCCGACGCCGACACCTCCGTGGTGTTCGACGCTCACCTCGCCGGAATCCCGGTGTCCGTCATCGGTATCGAGTCACGGGCCATCCCCCGTAAGGGCTGGTTCCCCTCCGACGGCCCCGATCAGTGGACCTCGGGCACCCTGTTCCCGAACTCGTCGAAGAAGACGGCACGCGCTATCAACGCCGCCAGCGGAAGCCGGCCGATCGTGGTGCTGGCCAACCTCTCCGGCTTCGACGGATCACCGGAATCGCTGCGCAACATCCAGCTCGAATACGGAGCCGAGATCGGCCGCGCCATCGTCAACTTCGACGGACCGGTCGTGTTCTGTGTCGTCTCGCGCTACCACGGCGGCGCGTTCGTGGTGTTCTCCGGAGCGCTCAACGACAACATGGAAGTCCTCGCCGTCGAGGGATCCTTCGCCTCCGTACTCGGCGGTGCACCGGCAGCAGCAGTGGTGTTCACCCGCGACGTCAACGCCCGCACCGCAGCCGACTCCGAGGTCAAGGAACTCGAAGCACGACTGAACGCAGCCGAAGACGACGCCACCCGCTCGGCCCTGCGCGTCGAGCTCGCGACCGTGCGAGCAAACGCCCGCAACGCCAAACTAGGTGAAGTGGCAGCCGAATTCGAGGCCATCCACAACATCCAGCGCGCACAGAACGTCGGATCGGTGCACCACATCGTCCCCGCCGCCGAACTGCGACCGCAGCTGGTCGCCGCCATTGAACGCGGAATGGCGCAGTCGCTGGTCCGCGTCTGTGCGCGGGACCAAGGACTAGACGTCGTTGCCAATCTGTAGAAATAGACACGCCGCTAGCCAAGCCCACACACAGGCCCGTCAACCGAACCTAGTGATGGCCATTCAAGCTGCGAGCCGGACACCTGTCGGTCGGCATCAGCGACCCGCAAGTCGTCCTAAGCATCTGACCTGTGGGTGTTCTTGCTCCAGCAGCAACGACGAGCTCATTCGTAGTGCAATAGTTGAAATCGGCCATCCGGGCGACTGGTCGACGCCCTCACCACAGACTCGAACCGACAGCGATCAGGTCGATGTCCTCACTGAGACGACCGTCGACCAAATGCGTTCGAGCCAGGGCTGTCCCACCGATGAACACAATCCGATCCGCGAACTGCGCACTCAGGTTGCCACATAGGTACGCAGTAGAACCAAGTTGGACGGCCAAGCCGGATGCAGACTCGCCGACCTGGAGGTAAGGCTCAGATTCTTGCCACATTGCACCGGCACGCGCATACACAACGACCGCGGCGACAAGACTGTTTGTCACATGCAACACCTACGATCATGCTATGGCCAGGCTCGGTGGATTCCCAGAGAACCGCTCCCTCAACATCGATGCACTATTCGAGGTCACCGCCAGCTCTTCCGGGTCCGAGACAGTGCAAACGTCGCTGCCCCCTGGACCCGAACGCGACGCAATCCTCAACGAACTAGTAGGAGCGTTATCCGAACAGGCAACTGACTCGACCGCCATGATCGAGGAACTTCGCGGGTTGATGGTCGGTCGAGACATCACCCAGCTCATTAATGCGGTGGTTGTACCTGCCATGACGGTCAGGTCAACAGGCACGCAGAGCGTCGCCGACGGCAACACGACGTCGACGTGGGCGGCAAAAGTCGAGTACCTAGTCGGAGTCGCACTGTCCATGACTAACACTGGCGACGCGGGCACTCCAACTGACGTCATGCACCGCGTGACGCAACTGATCAGTGACATCTTCGAAGCCGAGCAGCTGCGCTTGATTGCACAAACCATCGAAAAGGCCGACTCCGACACGGAGCGCGAGCTTCTCCTGCAGCAAATGCAGTTGGAGTACCAGACAGACCGGATGCCCGGCTACGCAGTTCATCTCGAACGCGTGGACTCAGAGGTATTTGGGAGACACCGAGATTATTACATGAACGCACTCGGCTTCGATCCGGCGGATGTGATCCGGTGTACGCGATTGCACACCCGATCGATAGGCGAGATGTACTTGGCGGGGATTAACGCAATGGCCGAAGCCCTGAACGCCGGCGGGATCAATCGTGACGGGGAGCAGGTGATGCGTCACGCGTTCGACGCAATCACGCTGTGGAAACCCGCCGACGTCGCCGCGAGTACAGGAATCGACGCAGAGCAAATCACCGCGATGTTGGATTTCTTCTCCACCGAATACGGCTGCCAACCGGCTTTCCGGGCACCCAGTGACCTGAACCGGGTACGCACGCACCCCTGCATCAGACTAGGCAATCTCACCTACCTCGTTCCGGACCCGTGGGCGTTATCAGCCGGTATTCATCGCCGCCTCGCCGCGGAAACAACACGCAAAAACTATGACCCAAAGAAATACTTCAAGCACCGTCAGGACGCGCACGAACGCCTTGTTACCTCCGCGCTTCGGACGGTTTTCGGTCAGGCGAACGTGTACTCGACGCAGCATTACAACCTAGCCGCTGGTACGCACGGTGAAATCGATTCCCTCGTCTGCACCGAGTGGCCGCTGGTCGTCGAGGCGAAGGCGATCGCACTGACGGAACCGGGGCGACGGGGCGCCCCGAGCCGGGTCGACACGAAAATCAAGACCATCCTGAGCAAGGCGCTCGACCAAACCGATCGCGCTCTCAGCTACATCCTCGATCAACGCGGCCGCACGTTCGCACCCACGGAGAACGGGCGGGCGGTCGAGTTGCTCCCTGACGTCGCCGGCGGCACCGCGATCATTGTGACCTTCGAGCGGATCGACCCGTTTGCTTCTGGCGGCCTAACAGTCGCAGGCAGGGTCAATCGGCCGACATGGGTGGTGTCCCTCACGGACCTGCTGATGACAACGGACATCCTTACGGACCCGTCGGCATTTCATCACTATGCACGCAGACGTGCCGAGATGCACTCGGCGCGGGCCCGTACTTTGGCTGAAGCCGACACCCTCGGTGCCTACCTTCTGTCTCGCCTCAGCATTCTGGACTCAGCGGACGAAAACACCAGCATTCTGATCGGGCACTCATGCGAGGCGTTGAACGAGTTCTACACCCGTCAGGAAGCTGGGTGGGCGGCAGAGAAACCCGAAACGGGTGTGTCGGGTGACGTCACCGCTGCCTTAACGATGGCATGTCGGCAGCCTGGGTGGGTCACGGCCGTCGACGCCGTGATGACTTCCGACCCCTCCGTTTGGAAGAAGTGGAAGAACTTCCGCCGTAAACACCGGCGCGGCGGGGTCTTTCCGCTCAATGGTCATGTGTGCCTCGTTACCTCAACGGCCGGGGAGTCATCGTTTGAGCGAAGCGACGACTCGCTGCTCATCAACATCCCAAGACCGTCCTGACCAAGCCGTGTTCCATCGATACACGCGCGGCAAGCTAAGGACCTCACCCATACCGCTTGGTCCTCGCCCTTGCTGCAGGTGGAGTACCCGTCACAGTGACCTGCCGTGTTTCCGACCTTCTCTCGAAATCTCTCCGCACTCCCACCTCGGTAGTTGACCCGCCTGTCGCCAATCGAGACCAGGGAGGGATCCGCCCAACGAGACTGGGCTAGTAGAATACCGAATCCTATTAGTTATCTAAATACACTAAAGAATACTCTTGCTACCCCCTTGAAAACTGTTCGGCAACGCAATTTTCCCGTTCGGCTTCGAGGATGCTCACCGAGTCCTACCATTTTCTGATTGAGCTAGGGAATCGGGCCATATTTCCACCCTGGAGGGTCTCCAAATGAGGAAAACGAATTCTCAGGTGTTCTTCCCTGGGTCCGGCCTACACCGTCCGCCCTCACCACGCCCTCGACGGAAGCCCGCTGACCGTCCACTGGTCGAAGCCCAAAAGGCTGAACCGTCGCTGCCCTTTAGGCCGTCGAGTCGTCCGAAGCCACTCGGTATCTGGAAAGGGTTCTGGTCGACTGTGCTCCCGCCGTACACGGGGACAGTGGGGGCGATGAGCGCAGCACTGCTCGCATGGACCGCGTTCTCCCTCTCGGTTGGGTTGGTATTCTGCGCGTTGTACTCCTCAGCGGGATCAGCATTCTCGGTAATGAGCATTATTTACTGCGCAGCTCAACTCACAGGAGGCCTCGTAGGTTTCATCTTCGGGATACCGCGTGTCGAGCAGTCGGATGCGCAGAACTTACAGCGCTCGGACAGCATTCGCGCCCGGATCCTCGCAAACACAAATCTGGAAAAGGTTAGCGACTGGCTGACTACGATCATCATCGGTATTGGCCTGACCCAATTTCGCTCGATTGCAGAAGGTTTCAGCAGCCTGACGAAGCAGATTTCAGCGGACTTGAATCCGAACATGACCCCGGCTGGTTCGGCCGGTTCTGCGGCCAGTACGCAGGGCCAATACTCAAATCCGGGAGGGTTCACTCAATCGGGTTCATCCGCTTTCGTCGGCGCGCTCATAATCGCCGGGTTAACTGCAGGTTTCATTACCGGTTGGCTGTTCTGCAGGCTCCTGCTGATCGAAGCATTGCGTCATGCCGAAAACCGAGATGTGTGAGCCTGTCGATGCGAAAGGCCCGTCAACGGGCAAAGGACTCGAGATCCTTGAGGACATCGGTCCGCGACAGCCGACTACCGACGAGGACTATCGTCAATCGAGGTGTACGCCAGTGAAAGAGTTGAACCACCGACCTGAGGAGTAAGCGAAATCTGAGCGCAAGGCTCGCAATCCCACATCCTGACCCACCACGCCAGACCCGATTTTTGCATGTGCGCATCGCGCGTTATTGGTCTGATTGGGCTGCTTGAATTTCTCGCTCGACCGCCGTGAAACGACCCACCGTTCGCATCAGGTATTCCTCGGCCCGCTCCTGATCATCCGGGCTCTCGACATGCCGCAACGCGCCGGCAATTTTCCCGAGGCCGTCTCGATAACTCAGCGCGACATGATTCGCAACCAACTCGAAGGCCAAGAAGACCTCAAGCTTTTCGAATGCTCGGTCCAGTCGGCCAGTCTTGATTAGTGCGGTCACTTCCAGAGCGTCCAAGGTCACCATGTCATTCACCAGTCCGATGGCCGAACGTAGACTGTCCAGCGAATCCAAGACTGCCTGGTAGTTTCCTGCAGCCATGAATCCATTGTTCCGACGCATCAACCACTCGGGCCGCGACTCCTTCTTCGGGTCCCGATCGGCGATCTCACCAAATCCGGACGCTAGCCGATCCAACCCCGTGTACGACCGATATTGGTGCTCGCGAGTCACGGACTGAAGAGCTAGATGGACGTTCGAGTACACCATCTCCTTCGTGCTGTCGGTACCCCGCTGCTCCAGATGCAGCATCATCGGCAAAGTCTTTTCTGCAACTTGGTGCAGGTTGTGCGGCTCTACGGAAGCAGATGACAGATCGCTGAGCATGTCCGCCGCGTGTTTCATAGCGAAGACTTGCGCCCATTCCTCGCCCGGGAACTCGCCGAGGTAGAGGACGACCAGCTTCTGTAGTAGCTCGCTGGACTTTCTCATCCGGGCGGTGTTGGCGTAGCAGGCTGCTACCTCCCCCATGACTCCGGCCTTTGCCGTGAGGTAGACCTTCCGCTGTTGCGCTGCCACGTAGCTCAGAGGTTCAAGCTCTTCGATGTACGAGAGGACTGCCTCAGCGTGTACTCGCAGCTGCTCGAGCGCCAGAAACGAACTCGACGTTCTCATCACGCCAAGCCAGGGAATAAGGTGGCCGAGCAACGCGGTCGTTGCATTCATAAGCGCACCCTCGGGCGCGTCGGCTATGTACTTGGTGCGGACGATCTCGTGAATCAAAGGGTGTATCTGAATGCAATCCGAACTCAGATCGTTTCCTCCTGACGAGGCGTCGCCGACGGTCCGGTGTGCAATCGTTTGGGTCCGGAGGAGTGTGACGATCGCGCGGGACACCGCTGGGTCAGCACGTGCGGGTTGAGGCAGATCCGCCATGTCGATTCGAACGGGATCCGAGGTGGCCGGTATCAGCAGGTTCAACGGAATCATTTCCGGCGCAACGAACGAGGCCGTCATGACCAATATTCGAGCATTCCGTACGTAACGGGAGCCGGTCCCAGCGCCGATGCGCTCCACTGCCGTCGACACGGCGGCGAACGCGGTACGGTCGAAGCCCGGCGGAATCGCAATAGTGTCGTCGAGGGCCTCCAACGTGCGGAAATAGCTCGGTACGAGCTCTGCGAGATCGCTCTGAGCGTTCCGGAAGTACAACCCAGCCATACTCACGGCCAGAGGTATCTTGCCAAGCCGCTCAACGATCGTATTGATGGCGCCTGCCACTGCGGGTATCTCCCGGGGCGGGATATCGGCGTAGGCGGCGAAGCATTCAATGGCTTGAACGCTCGTGAATGAGGTCACCTCGTAGATGCGTGCAGTTGGCCACCATCCGGTGCTGTTCGTCGTTGTGACCAAGATTGATCCGTGCCCAATTGTGGGGATGAATGACTCGATGTGGCCCCGTCCGAGCGCGCCGTCGAACACGAGCAACCACGGGCCGCGATGCGACGCAAGTGCGGCCGCCATCAAGCCCGCGGGATTTGCCGAGGGGTCTACTCTACGTCCTGTGAGTCTTTCGGCCCAGTCACGGATCTGCGCTCGTAACAACCCTTCGTCGCGGGCGTCGAGCCATAGAACAGTCTCGTACCGGTTGTGATTGAGGTGGCAATAGTCGCTGGCGATTGTTGATTTGCCGACGCCAGTGTGCCCGGTAAGGACCGCCAGTGGAGGCGTTCGATCGGCGACCTCCAAGGCTGCTCCCACTTTGTCGAGTAGGTCGAGGCGAGGCACCGACGAGCGAACGTTCGGTACTTGAGACTCCGCGTTGCCCCAATCGAAGGCTCCTGCGGCGTGCGCGATGCGTGCGTCGGGGATTGTGAGCGTGTCGAGAATTTCTCTTCCGGAGATCTGCCGATCGCGGTTCCCGGCTGCGGCGTCGAAAATTAGGTGTCTGAGGACCGTACCGACCATTCGACTCGACACAACGCCCTGGCTCAGGTCCTTGTCCTGCCGTACTTTCCTGATCAATTTCTCGAAGTACGCCTCAAGCTCCCGGTTGTGCGACACCGTGATCTGCCTGCCACGGGGGCCACTGCTGGCTGCACCACCAGGCCAGAAAAAGAGGAGTCCGAGTTCGTTCTTTGTCGGTGCAGAGCATGCCGAAGTCATTGTGGGACCGAGGTGACGATTGGTCAGCAGCACGGATTCCCCGTCATGCCTGATCGCGTTGAGACGATCGAACACTCGCTGCGCCTCGGCGGGAGCCAAAGTCCGAGCGCTCGGATCTTTGGACGCTTTGACCTGCACACGGAACCGCTCGACGCCCCCAACATGAAGTGCGAAGTCCACGATGTCATCGTCCGGGCCGTCTGGGTCGGTGCCTCCGGTCGGCGGCTCCACTTCCAGGACGGCTGTGGTGACGTCGATACAAGCGTCACTGTTGAGCCAGTTCAGGACGAACGTCGCGGTCGCGAGGTATTGGTAGCTGAATCCAAATGCTGCGGCCGTGCCGCCCGAGTTCGTCACAACGAGGCCAGATTCGGTGCGGACTTGCTCCCGCCGACGCCAGATGAAACTTCATGCACCAGTGCGAGTCTGAGCCAAGACGCAAGGGATGCGAGCAAGTTTGGGGTTCCACCTCCTCGACTTCCATCATGGCCTCGAAGATGCACACCCCTATCTACCATTTAAACCGACTCGGCTTCAAGTATCTTCAGCAATTCCTCTTCTGGAACCCAGGCAAATTGCCGACTAATCTTGGTTCGATGCAGCAATCCCCGCTGCTCCAGGTCATACAAGTCATTCCTTGCTGTTTGCTTAGACACCGAATGGTAGTTCATGTGCGACTCCGCCGTATAATAATTCGACGGATCTCTGGTTGCCGATTGAAGCAGGGCTGCTTGCCTGTGATTGAACCCGCCAGGGCCGCGAGCCAGCAATGTGCGAGCTCGCTGCAATTCTAACGTTTTTCGATTCAAGTACTCGTCAAGCTCCCCCAGCGCACGTTGTATCACTTGCAAGTGGTAGATCAGAAAGTACGTTAAGTCCCCCTCATCCTGCTCGGTGTAGAGGAAGGACCTGGCGTATTTCGATGGCGCCTGCTTGAGAATCCTTGAAATCGCTAGATGTTCGGTCAACCAGTAACCCTGCTTGAGCATGCTCCAATAGAACAACGCCCTGGCGGTCCGGCCGTTTCCGTCCTCGAAGTAGTGGTCATATCCCATCATGAAGTGGATTACTAGAGCCCTCACAACCGGCGGGATGTAAGGATCCGTCTTGGAATCGCCATTGGCAAAATCGCATAGTGCCTGAATTCTAGCTGGCAATTCCTCCACCGGCGGTGGTCGATGTAATACGTTCTCTTCTTCATCGAATATCTTGACCCGATCATTCGGATCAGGATTGTTTTGGATTCTTCCAGCGCTTTCGGGGTTGTCCAGAGTCTTGTCAGTCACTATGCGGTGAATTTCGCATATCCGCTCTGGGGTGAACGGCTCATGCTGAATCTCCCGCACGCGCTGCATTGCCCAATAGTTGTTAAGAATCATCTGCTGGCTCCGGTTTTTTGGAGGCTCCCCGTAAGCGAGCATCCGTTTTGCTTCTTTTCGGGAGGTCGAGGCACCCTCCAACTGACTGGAACTGATCGCTTCCTCAACCAGCGACTGAATGACATACCTGTCACGGGTTGTCTTATTCATCACCTCGTCGGGTAGTGCGATCTGACCGCTGGCACGTTGGGAGACCTCGTCGAGTGCCCGCAGCAGTTCGTCGGGCAGTGCATAGCTCAAGGACAAGTCATCGATTCGCTTGAGGGGCACTGGACGAAGCATCGACCTGCGCCTCATTTTGAGGGCAAACCACCATTCTTCGTGGGTCATGCCGTCCGGCGGGGTCTTGTAGCGGAGCTTGTCCCAATCCAGGTAGTCGCGGTCATCGAGATCCTCCCCCGACATCATGACTGTCATGAACCGGTCCATGTCTCCGCGCAGCGTTGAGAACAGGTCAGCGAACGCTGGTGGAGGTGCAGGTGTCTTCATGGCCTCTCATTCAAGTTCCAACGAAAGCCAAAACGCACTGGACTTTGACGTTTCGACATGGCGTGGCGTCGATAGTACAACGAAAGTCAAATTTCCTTCGAGTTTGACTCTGACATAAATGTACACTCAAGTTCAAAGTTTGTTGAACTTTGACGTTAGTCCCGCGAACCGCAGAGGACATAGCCTGTGCAGGCTCAGTCAGCGAAACCGGCAACACCCAGCGAACCTCAAAAATTATTAGACTTTGACTTTCGCGGGAGGGTTCCAGCTCGCGCTCAGTGCTGGACGCGCACATCGTGCCTGGCCACACGCAGGACTGATGTAGGCGGCGAACGACTGAGGACCGAAGCTTGACACGTTGGAGCCTGTCGCCACACGATGGAGCACCCCAAGTCCGTAAGCTGCGCGAGCTCGGCGCTCAGGTACACCTAGACCTCGACGGACCGCACCACTTGCATCGGAAGGCGAGCGAAGTGGGGCGATAGCCCGCTCTGACGGCATCGAAGATTGTTCGTAGCCACGTACACCACCGTTCAGTGTCTGATACCTAGGCTCCACACCTACAAAACCACTTCCATGCGGATGCGTACGTCTTGTGGGTTCCTTCGGAGCGGAAGGATTCCCCTGCGCTCGCGATCCACTGTGCGACGGCGGGCGGGATCTTCGGTTCGACCGCCACCAAACGGGCAGCGCAGATCATCGACACGGCTGCAGCATCAAAATGTGCTGAGCTGGCGGTTCGGCAACGATAGTGCCGAGTGTCCAATTTACCGCGGCAACACCGGATTTGCTTTCAGACGTTGCTCGACACCGACCGTCGTGCAGAGTGCGTTGCCAACACTTACGGTCCCGAGTCGCATTCACGCATATGGTTCACCGCACGTTTGAGCGCCTCCGGACAAATCGCATCCGGCGACTGGATACAATCTGGAGTACAGACCATCTGGTTGCTAGCGCGGCCGCCCGCAGTTCGTTACGGTGCCTAGTTACCGAGGGTAGCGAGATGCGGGAGGCGCGGTCACATGTCAGGGGAATGGAAAGCAGCGGTTACAGGCGCAGGTTCGGGAGTGGGCCGCGAAATCGCCTTGCAGCTCGCAAACCAGAACTGGTCACTTGCTCTCGCGGACAACAACTACGACGCACTGATGGACACACAGTCCCGATGTGTTGCGACGACCGAGATCGCACGAGCGACCCATGTCGACGTTGCCAACCGCGCCGAGATCAACTCGTGGGCCGCATCTTCTCGTAATGAACTCGGTGACCTTGATGCGGTCTTCAACGTCGCAGGCGTTCTCTACAGCGGCGATGTCGTGGACACTCCCCCAAAGGACTTCGATCTCGTAATGGCAACCAACTTCGAGAGTGTGGTGAATAGCTCTCGCGCATTTCTGCCAGACATCCTGAAGTCGCGCAGAGGTCGAATTGTAAACGTCTCATCTGCATTCGGGGTTGTGTCCGCACCGGGCTACTCGGCATACAACTCTTCCAAATTTGCCGTTCGAGGCTTCACCGAGGCGTTGAACCAGGAGTTGCGGCTGTCATCACGAACCGCGCGCGCGACGTGTGTCATCCCCGGCGGGCTGAAGACGTCGATCGCCAGGACAGCACGGTCGGCACCAAGCGTCGACCAGGGCCGCACTGCCGAGCTCTTCGACAGCCGTATAGCCCGAACCGCACCCGAAGATGCTGCTCGAAAGATCATCGCGGGAGCGTGGAAGGGCAAGTCGCAAGTCACAATCGGGCAGGACGCCCGCCTCGTACACATGACCGCACGAATGCTCGGCCCTCATTACACTCAGATCCTTCCTGCAATGCAGGTGCTGCGAAGGCACTGACCCGCCGCCGCCACAGACAATCCACTAACGAGACCTGCGGGGGTCGGTCAACGATGTCGAACAATTGGATCCTTATAGAGACTTTCGGTGAAGCAGAACCGTCGATTATCGGGCTTGGGTCATCGCCGAAAAATTTCGTCCCACTCCAGAAACTCTTTCGTAGCGCGTCGAGCCGCGACGATGCTCTGGCTGCGACAGCCCAGGTGCTCTCTGGCGAGTCCGCCCTCGACGGACAGTCTCGCGATGGCCACCGACGCGTACTTGCAGAACCGCTTCGGACTTTCGCCGGCCGCATCCACGGCGTGTGGCTGTGGCTCGGACGCCACGACGAGACTCCACCTCTGCGGGACGCCGCCGGGGCGTGGCAATTCAACCTCACCAGGAGTACTGCAAGTGGTAGCGACGACCTACTGGACCTCTATAGCGTGCCGCAAGCCGAGCGCGAAACTCAGCGCGCCCTCGCAGGTGCCTTCACTCGACTCGTAACGAATCGCGACGAGAGTGAGGCAATGGCCAAGATCGTGCACTCTGCACCAGGAACGATTCACCAGGCAGTCTGGACCGTACGCAGAGACGACGGGGAACTTCGTGCAGCACACTTCTCTTGCCGAATGATTCGCGAGAACAGTACTGCAGGTGCGGAAGTCATCCTTCGCGGGATAACTCATGACATCGGCGCCGCCGGCGAGATCAGTACTGCTCCCCCACCCACAATCCTCGAGCACCGCGTTCTGGAAGCGTCTACGAGAGAAGGCGAATTTCGCGCACTCGTGAACCTTAGAACGCTGAACTTGTTGCGTTGGTACAACTCTGAACCTGCGCCGAACATCTGCTGGGAGCACCTTCCCAATCAACCGGTACCGGCAATTCATCCCGACGACCTACCAACTGCGAAGCAGATGTCCAACGCACTGGCACGCGAACGAACTAGCGGAGTTCTCCGATTCAAAGCGCTCGACGGCGGGTGGAAACCGATGCACTTGGACGGCGTTCTAGTGTCACTCGATCAGCACACCACAGCCGCGCTCGTGACACTGACCGAGCTTGAGGGAGAATGAAACTGTTCGCAGATTCGCACGGACCTACAAGGACCGGAGTGGACTGACTGCGACCGATCGGGCTGAACCGAGGGTACGTTTATAAGTTGCGTTTTTTACAATGCCTGCGCGCGTGTCGAGCGGGCATCCCGGGTCCTCCGCCACGCAGCGGCCACAGTTTGAGTAGTCACACCGTACACGCGGGCAAGCAACTCGACACGTTCCTCTGTCTCGGGCTTTCTTCCACGTTCAATGTCAGCGAGAACGGTAGTCGACACCCCGATTTGCTGAGCAGCGTCACCTTGCGACAACGCTGCATGAACTCTGAGGTCGGACAACTTGAGCTGCGCCTCAGGAATCGGAACCAAGGCCGCGACAGATATGCGCAGGGCTTTCGCAATTCGACCAAGCGTCGCGGGCGGTGGCGTCGAGCGCCCCGTCTCCCAGGTCGATACCGCCTGCCTCGTTGCACCCACTTTCGCCGCAAGGTCGTCAGCACTGAACCCCGCACGTACCCGTAGCTCACGTAACCGGTCAGCGCGAAACCCACGAACTCCGCTTCGCGGCACTGTCCCAACTCCCTGTCGACCTTTCCAGACAGTCCTATCTTCCTCGATCCATCACGACCTGGAACTCTTGCGCGTTTTATAGTTGCGCGTTACTGTTGCTACTATGCGCTCATTCGATTTGAGTTCCACCAAGCCGACCACCCGCAAGTGGTGTCGTGCGCGATCCGTCCGAGCACTCCCTCGGCCTCCTCGATGAGGATGGGCAGCCCTACTGCCCTGGCGAGCGCGAGCGCTTCGGTGGCCCACCGGGCCGCGCGCGGATCCCCAGCGGGGGCATTCGCGGCTGCGCCGATGAGGCCGGTGATGATCTGGTGATCGTTGAGCAGTTCGCAGTTGTTCATGTCAGGGACACCTTCCAAAGGTTCGGATGAGACGTCCCCGATCGACATGACGAGGGTGGCCTGTCAACCCCGAAGAGCGGAGCATGCGGAGCGTGGGTTGACTGGTCGGGGTCCCCGGCATGTCAGACTCGGGCGACTCGTACGACCAAAATGGTGACCCCTATGGGGCGGCCCCGAAGGGGACGTGCGGACGCGTTCGCGCGACCGAATACTGTTGCACTGCACCGCCTGTGGTTGCTTCAATAGCTCACCTGTGGCCCGGCGGCATTACTTTCTCACAGCCTGTATGTCCGTTTCCGGGAAATCGGATTCGGCCCGATTGCGGCTCGAATTACCGTGTCGATGAAGAATGCGGATATCGACGCTGGTTATCCTCGAGAAGACGAATGCGGTTGCGCATTGCGAATGTGTCGATGAAAGGTTTTTGCGGCTGTGGCCAAACGAGTGACAACCCAATTGGTGGACGATATCGACGGGTCGGTCATCGACGACGAGTCCGGCGAGACGATCGAGTTCGCGATCAACGGCGTCGAGTACGTGATCGACCTGAAAGCGAAGAACGCGAACGAGTTTCACAAGAAGCTCGACTACTACGTCGGGCATGCGACGCGGGTCGGTGGCCGCAAGCGTAAACCCTCCCCCGCTGCCGCGTCGACCGCGACAGCGGGCGGCGGATCGGTCAAGCGTGATCCGGAGCAGACGCGCGCGATCCGGCAGTGGGCGTTCGACCAGGGCCATAAGATCAGCGAACGTGGCCGGATCCCGGTCGACATCGAAGAGGCGTACAACGCCGCACACTGATTTGCCGTGAGCCGCCTGCGTCGAGGTGAGCGGGCGCCGGTGGTGGTGCGCCGAGCGGGGGAGCTTGAGGGGCCGCCGCAGGCCCCCTCGACCCGGGCCGGGGACGAGGCCACCGGTGGCGGGCACCGTAGAGGTACCCGCCACCGATGCCGGTCCTAGTCGGTGACGCTCTCCTCCCTGAGCGCGTCGTACGCCTGTTCCGGTGTCATCGCCCCGGCTGCGACCTGCTCGACCGGAGTCAGCTCGTAGCCCTGCTCGGCCAACAGTCCCAGGTAGTTGTCCTGGTTGGAGCCTCCCACTCGCTTCCACCAGTCCTTACCGGTCCCGCTCATCCGCGCTTCGTAGGCGGCGAGGATCTGCGCGAGCGCGATCACCTGCGCACGTGAGTCGCTCGCCTTGTCGATCACCGGTGCCAGCGCATCACGTGCGGCCCGCTCTTTCCAGTCGCCGTAGAGGGTGGTCGTCGGCTCGGCCACGGTCACTCCGAGCAGCTCCGCGAGGTACTGCGACGCCTTGTTCTGGGTGAGCAGTCCCGGCTCGTCGACCAGGGTGTCCGTGATCCACTTCGCGGCACCCTTCGGCAGGGTCTTGCGAGTGAGGAACTTCGACACGAACTCCTTGCGGACCACAGTCGCTGCGGGCGATGCGACGTTGAGCGCCTTGGTCCGTCGACGGGCTGCCCGCTCTGCTTCCTTCGCTGCTGCCTCGGCGGCGAGACGCTTCTGCTCGGCCGCCCGAGCGACTGCCTCGGCGTCGGCGGGGTCGACATCGGCGGCGGGTTCGGCCAGCGCGGCTGCGAGGATCGGCCCCGGCTTCACACCGGCGCCGTCGGGGTCGGCGGTGAAGTACTCCGGCACCCACACCTCGGCGGCAGTGATGTCCTTGTGGTGGTGCAACCCCTCGTCGGGTGTCGCTTCCGGGTCGCCCTCGGTGTCCCAGTCGATGCTGTCCTCCTCGATCACTGCGCCTGTCGCGGTGAGGGTGAACTGGTCTTCCTTCGACAGCCACACCGCCCAGTGCCCCGCTGCGGCCTCGATCACGGCGTCGGTCACTGCATCACCGTCGACGGTGACCAGATCGTCTGCACGCAGGTACGGGCCGCCGTAGGCCGGTTCTTCCTCGAGGACGGTCAGCCCTCGCTCGACATACGGTGCGCCTGCTGCGGCGCGGGCCTTGCGGACGGCACGGTCCTCGAGGAGCCGCTGCGCGGTCCACCGGAAGTCGTACCGCGCAACTCCCAGTAGCTTCTCGACGGCGGCGGTGTCGCCCTCTGCATCGAACACGGCCACGATCGCGGCCTGATCGAGGGTGAGCTGCCCCGCGTCGAGGGCACAGATCGCAGTCTGCGAGCGGCCTGCTGCCCCTGCCGCTTTGACGGTCTCACGCTTGACCTGGACGGCCTTGGCGATCCTGGGCACCGACAGACCGAGTTCGAGCATGTCGGTCACTGCCTTTGCCCGCTGACCTTCGGTAAGGCCGATTCTGCGGTCGTTGGCGACGACCTGCTGGGTGAGGCGTTCGATTTCGCGGTCCTTGGCCTTGCTGGCGGCGGTCCTGATCAGCACAGGCACGCTCTCGGCCCCGGCTTCGATCGCGGCGAGGGTCCGCTGCTGGCCGTCGATGACGGTCACGGTCTCGCCGTCGCGGACTGCGGAGATCGTTTGCAGCACTCCGTGTTCGATGATGGAGGCAACCAGGTTTCGGAATGATGGTGACTCGGTGACGACCTCGTTGCGGACGTTCGGTCCGACCTCGAGGGCGGTGGGGTGCAGGCGGGCGAACTCCTCGCCCGCCCCCACGACCGGCGTGGTGCCGGTCGTGGGGGCTTGTGTTGCGGCGGTGGTGGTTTCGATGCTCGCGGTCATGGTGGTGTCTCTCCCTGGTAGATTCTTCGGTTGGAGACACCGGGCAGTTAGGAGCTGTCCGGTGTTTTCTTGTTTTCCGGGGCCGGTCTGGCCTCGGGGGTTACTGCTGAGCGGTGGCTACCTGGTGGTGGCCTGCGAGCCGTGCAGCGTGGATTTCGGCCTCGCTGGCTCCGTTCTCGCGTGCGGTGCACGCCCAGAACGCGGCCCGCTCGAGGTGCGCATCGACGGTGGTCGAGTTCGCGTCCGCAGCAGCTCGGTTGACCTGCTCGGTGTAGGCGGTAACCTGCGCGAGTGCGTGGGTCTTGGCCTGCTCCGGGACCTGGCCGATCGCGGTCATGATCGCGGTGCGCAGTCCCACCGTCCTCGGTCCTGTGATGGTGTCGTGCATGTCGCTACTTCCTTCCTCAACTGGTGGCCTGGCCCTTTGCCCTGCCATGTTTTTTCGCCGTTTCTGGCGTGAGGAGAGAAGTCAGCGCACGGGGACGACGGGGCAACCCCTCGTCTCGGACAGTTTTCGTGGGAGCGCAGCGACTGCTCTACGAAAAGTGTTCGGAGCCTTGGCCGTAGCGCAGCGGAGCGAGGGGTTGAGGCGGCGGTCACGGGTGATGGATGCTCGCCGGTAGCCAGAACCGCTGTGAAAAAACGTCTTTGCTCTTCCACGGTGCGGAGCGCAGCGGAGCTCCATTCAGGGGACGCCCGCAGGGTGGCCGGCACCGCCGGCAGGCGGAATGCGAGACCGCGCGTCGACGCCGGCGACGTAGCCACCTCCCACCTGCGGAAATCGGCAGGGTGATTGTGCGGGAGCGACGGATCTCGACCCCCCGCAGTGTCACGGCAGTCGGTCTGTTCTGCTTATGCTCAGGCCAGTTTTCGCACGTCGACGAAGGGTGCATTCGATGGTAAAACGACATGCTCGGGAACTGTCGACTGCCTTCTATGAAGGGTTTTGGCCGTCCATCGAATGCCCTGTGTGTCAGAGCGGTGTGTTGGCTGTTCCGAAAAAATCGGACAAACCCACAGAGGACAATGTCCCTGTCGAGTACCAATGGGACCCGAACTCGTATGAAGACCCGATGGATATCGAGGGCGTCTTCGCGGTGCACCTGCGGTGCACAAAAGGTAGTTGCGCGGCAGTCATCGCGGTTTCAGGCGACATGTTCGTCGACCCGAATCAGAATTACGACACTCAGGACTATTCGAGCCAGTACGCGACGTTCTTTCGGGTTCGGAACTTCTACCCGCCAGTTCTGGTCGCGGAGTTCACCGATGACGTGCCGGACGAGGTGGTGAAGCAGTTACGCCGAGTCGGGGCGTTGGTCTGGATGGATGCACCAGCAGCGATGACGACTGTGCGAAGCGCAGTGGAAGCATTGATGACCGCACAGGGGATATCAGCAACGACCCAGAAGGGTGGTTTCCGAAATCTCGATGACCGCCTCGACGAGTTCGCACTTACACATCCGAAAATGAGCAAGCTGTTGAGGGCTGCGAAGTGGGTCGGCAATCAGGGGACGCATACAAATGCTGCGTCGGATGCCACACCGAAGGATGTGCTCGACATGGTCGAGTACGTCGAGATCGCGCTCACAGCACTGTATGCCCCCGACCATGCTGACGCTCTTGCTCGGGCAGAACGAATCCACCAGGCGAAAGGCCTTGTGCCGTAGACATATCACGGCGGTAGTCGGTGGCCGACCGGCCACCGAGGTTGCCGGACAGGACTTCTGTCAGCGCAATCGCACGGGCAGCTTGTTCGGCGATCTCGGCGGGTAAGGGTGGTCCGTCGGTGGTTCGGATTCGCATAGTCGCCGATTGTGTCGTGGGGTACCGACAGGTTCTGGTGCGCTGCAACGTGTTGCGGTCATGCCAGCAGCCACTCGCCGCCTCCGGATCTCGTGCTGGTGGGTTTCTGCAGGACGGAAGCGCAGCGGAATTCGGGTCGGTGGCCGCCCGCGGGGTGTCGCCCTTCCGCGCGGTCGAGGCATCGCTGCTCGGCGTCCGCGATACGACGAAGGCCCGCTCCCTGGTTGGGGCGGGCCATGTCGGGTTCGGGAGTGGTCAGTCTTTGGGGGGTTTGGTGTCTTTGCCGGCGGCGACGTCGCGGATCCAGTCAGGGACGTCGACGTTGTCGTATTCGGCGGTTTCGACGTAGGCGCGGGCGGCCGCTGCTGCCACGCGGGGGCGTGGTCGCCGGGTGGTTCGGCGTTCGGTGGTGGTCATCGCGGGTCCTCCGTGGTGTCGGTCTGAGGTTCAGTGTCCTCGGTGTCGGCGTCTTGCGCCAGTGCTCGGCGCATGGCGTGTTCGCTGACGGTGCGAATGACGTCGCGTTCGGTGGGGGTGATGAGTTTGGATTTGCTGACGGTGCTGTACATCGTCCAGCCGAGTTCGGCGGCGGCGTCGTCGTCGCTGGTGGTCAGCTCGAGGCACCAGCTGATGCGCTGCCAGGCCTGAGCTCGGTTCTCGCTGCTGGTGCGTTGGCGCAGGGTGGCGGTGACGCCGATGGTGGCGAGGATGCCGACGATGAGGGTGACCCATGCTTGTGCGGGCACGCGGTTGGTTCCTTTCCTGGGGGTTGCGGTCGGCTCACATGTAGAGCAGGTGTGGTGGTGCCGTGCCATCGAAGCGTTCCAGGCTGTCGAGGACGCCGTTGTAGTTGGCGGGTCGGCAACGACCGAGTCCGACGATGAGGGCGCAAGTGCCGTCGAGGGTGACGAGGTAGGACGGTGCGCAGCCGTTGTCGGGTGAGGTGTGGTCGGTGGCATCGAGGAGGGCGTAGCGGACGGCGTCTGCGGCGGCTCTCTTGGCGTCGTCGAGGGTGGTTTCGACTCCGCTGTCGGTGAGGAGCTCGGGACTGTTCTCGGGGCGGGTAGTGACGGTCCAGGTGATCATCGGCGGTGGCTTCCCTTTCTGACCTCAAAGCGGGCGGCTGCTTGCTGCTCAGCGTCGCACGGGGAGCGCAGCGAGTCGTGCGACGCGAACCCGAATTTCGGTGGTCTGTGGAGCGGGGTCGGGGCCTGTGAATGAACACGTTCGGCCCCGCGTGTGCGGGGCCGAGGTGTGCTATCGCGCTCAGTCGTCGAACGCGTCGAGGATCTTGGACGGATCGCGGCGGTAGCGGCCTCCGTCGAGGAAGACGCCGACTGCTGCGCGGTGGACGCGGCGGAACTCGTCCATGAGGGTGTCGTAGCCGACGCGGTCGGTGACGCGCCAGGTGATCGGCCCCATGTGCAGATCCACCCAGTGCACGGTGCGGCGTTGCTCGGGGATGTAACGGGCGCCGGGGATCACCGTGTGTTCGGGGCCTCCGAGCCAGAGGATCGAGATTGCGGGTGCGCCGAACTCTGCGCCTGGCTGCTGCGGGTACGGGGCGTGTCCGTCGGTTCCGACCAACGCTGAGCGGACGGTGGCGAATCCGGCGATGACGTCGCAGACCGCTTCGGCGCTGCGGAAGGTCATCATGAGGTGTCCGAACGCGACGACCATTTGTGCGTGCTCGGTGCCTGCGGCGGTGATGCTGATGGTGGCGTTCTGGGGTCCGGTGATGATGGCGGTGGTGTGGGTGACGATGGCGGGGGTGTGAGCGTTTCCTGCTGCGGTGCTCGTGCGTGCGGGGCGGGTGGTGTTCTTCGGCATGTCGGGGTCTCCTTCTCTCGCGGGACCGGCTCCCCGGCCCTTCGCTCGTGCCAATTTCTTTCGCCGTCATCTGGCTTGGGGAGAGAAGGCGGCGGCATGGAACGGCGTCCTGCCCCTGGGACGGAAAGTGTTCAGCCGCAGGCGCTTTGAAAAGTTTCTGGAGCCCGAAGGGCCGGAGCATCGCGGAGTCAGGGGTGGGTAAGACGGGCCAGGGTGACGCATGCTCGGAGAGAGCCAGATGTGCGAAAGAAACTGCTCTTTTCACAGGACGGAGCGCAGCGGAGTTCGATTCGGTGGACACCGCAGGTGGCCCGGGCCGTGCCCCGCAACAGGGGGCCCCGGCCCGGGATCGCGGCTACTGCGCCCTGGCCTTCGCCTGTTGTTCGGTGCGGGCGGCGTCGTAGTCGGCGGCGCGGATGTGGCCGGTGATCTTGGTGTACGGCATGGTGTCGGTCCAGCTGCCTCCGACGATGGAGGGGATGGTGACGGTCTTCTTGTTGTCGCGTTTGACCGGGTACCAGGTGCCGCGCCAGGCGATCCGGTCGCCTACGGCGATGGTGTCGGGTCCGTAATCGGTGGTGGTGCCGTCTGCGATCTGCTCGGCGCGGATCTGCTGCCAGTAGGTGATCTGGTCGGCGCGCTCTGCCATGCGGGCGATGATCTGCTCGCGCTGTGCGCCTGTAGCGGGGGTGGTCTTCTCGGTGTGCCGAACCCGTGGTGGATGAACAGGGTTCGTTCGTGGCCGTCGAGTCGGCGCTGTTCGGCTCGTTGTTCGGCCTCGAGGGTGCTGATCCGGTTGGCGACGGTTTCGGGGCTGTAGCGGGCGCGGGTGGTCACTGCGGCTGCGTCGGCTCGCTGCTGGGCGTTTTTGGCTGCATCGGTTGCGTCGATCGCTTTGCGGGTGGCGTTGTGGGCTTTGTCGATGGCACGCCGGTGCCGGCCTTCGGAGTGGTGGCCGATCTTGATCGGTTCGCCGCCGGGGGGAAGTGCGTCGACGGCGCGTTCCTCGGCGTTCCATGCCTGGTCGGCCTGGGTGCTGCGTCGTTCGGCTTTCGCGGCGAGGGCGTCGACGCGTGCGGCTTGCCGGGCGGCGCGGTCTGCTTCGACGAGCGCGGTGGGCCTGGCTGTGGGGTCGATGTCGATGTCGACGTCGAATCCGGCGGCGCGGAGCGCGTCGGCGGTGGCTGTGATGATGTGGCGTTTCGGTGCGCGGTCTCGGCTGTTGCGGATGCCCCAGGTTGACAGGCTGGGGAACCAGCGCCAGCCGTGGGCTTTGAGGATGACGTTCGTTCCGTCGCCTTTGCTGGTGCCGTCGATGAGGGTTCCGTCTTCGGCGGTGTGGGTGACGGTGACTGCCTTCATGGTGTGGGCCTCTCCCCTACTGGTGTGCTGACCGGACTTGCTGCTCTGCCAAGTTCTTGTCGCTGTCATCTGGCGTGAGGAGAGACAGCAGCGCACGGGGACGACGGGGCAACCCTGCGTCTCGGACAGTTTTCGTGGGAGCGCAGCGACTGCTCTACGAAAAGTGTTCGGAGCCTTGGCCGTAGTGCAGCGGAGCGCGGGGTTGAGGCGGCGTGCACGGGTGATGCAGCATCGCCGGGAGCCAGATGTGCGACAAGAAATCGATGTCTTTTCACGGTGCGGAGCGCAGCGGAGTTCGGTTCGGGGGACGCCCGGAGGGTGGCCGGCACCGCCGGCAGGCGGAATGCGAGACCGCTCGTCGACGCCGCGGAGGTGGCCACCTCCCAGTCGTGAAGCGATTCGGGTGATTGTGCGGGAGCGACGGAGATCAGCAACGCTGGGTGTCGCGGTAGCGCAAGGGCAATGGCGTGGTGGTGGGTGGCCCGTTGCGCGGTGACGTCGGACGGCTAACCGGCTATGACGGCGTAACCTACCTGGGACTATACCTGGGACTTTATGCTGATTAGCTATCGCCAGGACTCCGGGCGGGCCTGTGTTGTCCGAGATTTTCGAGCAGCTGAGGCGGCGTGTTGGATTGCAAGACGTCGAGATCAGGCGTGATCCCTGAGAGATTCGCTTCGGTCAAGTCCGCGTCCCGGACATTGGTCCCGGCTACCTTTGCGCCCGTCAGGTCCGCGCGGTAGAGCGTTGCGTTGGTGAAGTTGGCCCATTCAAGCCGCGTATTTTCCAAGCGCGCGCCGCTCAAGTCGGCGTTTGTAAAGTTCGCGCCAATCAGGTAGGCGTCTGTGAAAATTGGTGCTTGGGACATGAAATCATGACCGCGATGCGCTGCTCGCTCGGACTTCGGCCAGCTGCTAAAAATGTACGAATCCGTAAAATTGGTTCCAAACAAGGCGGCCTTGACGAACTTGGTACGGCGCAAGTTTGTTCTTTTGGCGCTAGTCAATTGCAGTGTGGCGGAGGTGAAGTCGGTCGCTCTCAGGTCGCAATCGTCAATGTTTCCACCTGTCAAATTCGCTCCTGTAAAATCGGCATCACTGAGGTCAGCTCCAGTCAACAGGGCGCTATCGAGCCAGAATCGCCTCAGTTTGAGATGCGTGAGAGATACGTAGCGAAGGTCCACCCCTTGCAGATTCAGCTCGCTAAGGTATTCCAGGCCGACGCTTCGTTCAGAGAGCCTTGAGATAAGGCGCATAATGGTGCCTCGGACCGGCACATCTGGGCACTGGGGTCCAGGTTCCGCCATTGGCGTTCGGATGTATGTCGCGAGCATCGCAATACAGACGCGATGTTGCCCTTCGTCGCCGAAGTCGAGCCAGTCATCGGCCAACGCCACAAGTCCATGAGCTGCGCCCTCGCGGACGATGGGCTGTGCATCGGAAAGTTGCGCGATCAGTTGTGAAAGGCGTTCATTGAGTTCGCGTTTGAGTTCCCGCCTCGCCGTACCTGACTGATGTTCTTCGCGCTGCCGCCGCTCACGTTCTCCGTTCCAGAAGGCGAGTCCCGCGGCAAGAACTGCCGCGATACCGACGAGAACTGTCGCATACGGCTGCCCGGCCGCTGACCAGAATCGCGCCCAATCGGGGTCGTGCGCGAGGACGGCGAAGAGCAGCGGCGGCGCGGCAAGGCCGACGACGACCAGGATCAATCCAATGATGATGAATGCACGGGTCTTGGTCTTCATCGCCGCCCCACCCCAGTCTGCCGTTATATAACTTTTCGTCGCACCCAAGGTAGTCGAGACGCGCCGATGGTCTTACGGCAATCGGCCCGGCTGGCCCTCGGAACTCCACCCACCGCCCACCGCCCACCGCCCACCGCCCACCGCCGCTACGGGCATGGGGCTACCAAAAGATTATTGGCCGCGCACTACCTTTCGCCTATTTCTCGAAATGGCGGTACAGAGTGCGCTTGCTGACCCCAAGCACGTCGGCTATATCGCCAATAGTTCTGCCCTGGTTGCGCATTCGGGTTGCTTCTCGCTTTTTCGTGACCGTGAGTGCGGGTGGTCGGCCGCCGACTTTTCCTCGTTCTCGGGCGGCGGCGAGGCCGGCGTGGGTACGTTCTCGGAGTAGTTGGCGCTCGAAGCTGGCGAGTGCGCCGAAGATGTGGAAGACGAGTTCTCCGCCGGCGGTGGTGGTGTCGATCTGTTCGGTGACCGACGCGAATGCCACTCCCCTGGCCTTGAGGTCTGCGATGAGCTCGATGAGATGGGGAAGGTTGCGGCCGAGTCGATCGAGTCGCCACACGGTGAGGATGTCACCGGGCAGGAGAAGCTCGAGCAGTTCGGTCAGTGCCTGCCGGGTGGTGGTGGATCCGCTCGCGGTGTCGGTGAAGATGCGTTCGCAGCCGAAAGCTCTCAGCGCGTCGCTCTGCAGATCGAGATTCTACTCGGCGGTCGAGACCCTGGCGTATCCGTATTTGTGGCCCACAATCGTTCACTGCGCCACAACTCATCGACTTCGATGTTTTGACATGCAGGGGTTTCGCGTACGTTTTTGGCACCACTCGACGGCTGGTCGACGGATCGGTTGATTGTCAGTTTCAGAAGTGGACTGCACAAATTCACAAGTACTGTGCACCCTCTGTCGAGATCCCGGTTTAAAATTTCGTTCGAGCCCCACGGTACGGCCTCCGTCATGACGGACTCATACGGGCAGGACCGTGTCGCGCATCCAAGCTCGGATGAGATCAGACCCGGCCGTGAGCGCGAAGGTGCAAACGACCCATTCGTCTGCACAACACCGCCCAGTAGGAAGGATGCGGCGCTCGCCGAACGTCGCCAACATGCAACCCGCGTCCTACAGCCTGCGGCTGGGGCTCGACTGCAGCGCACTGCCGAATCGACGCCGACCGGTTCGGGTGCCATCGACGATCGTTCAAAATACCCCTATGGGGTATACTCTGCTACCGTCGTTACCATGCAATCAGTGATCAGACCCGGTCGACGAGGCGTAGCTTCGTCGACCGGGTTCCTGATCGCACTGACAGTATTCGGAGTGTTGCTGATGCACTCGGTGACACCGGCAGCGTTCACTACCTCGATGAGCAGCGGACACGCAGCGATGGCGTCGATGACCTCGGTCGCCGGCTCGGCTGAGACGGCGACCGAAAAACACGATTGCCCGTCGGCGCATCAGATGATGCATCCCTGCGTGGGCACTACGGTGTCGTGGCCCGGGTTACCGGTCCCGGCGTTGAGCGCCGAGATTGGCCAGTTGCCGACAGCGGTAAACGGGATCGGCGGGCGCACAGACTCCACCCTGGAGCGCGCACCGCCGTGGACGCTGTGGGAGTTGGACAGATCGGTGACCCTGCGAGTGTGACAGGGAGCCCGGTAGACGCGCGTCGACCGGCGGACTGAAACACGTCACAAACCCCTGATTAACGCTCTCGCAAGGAGATTCCGCATGCGTACCAAAGTCATTGCTTCACTTGCTGTCGCCGCCGCCAGCGCATTCCTCCTCGTCGGCTGTAGCAACGACACGACCGACTCTTCGATGGACGGCCACTCCATGGACTCGATGTCCTCGGCACCGATGTCCTCGGCCCAAGCCGATGCGTCGGCACAGTTCAACGATGCCGATGTGATGTTCGCGCAGATGATGTACCCGCACCACGCACAAGCCGTCGAGATGGCCGACATGGCGAACGGCCGCACCGACAACCCGGAGGTCCTGTCGCTGGCATCGGCCATCGCCGGCGCACAGCAGCCCGAGATGGACCAGATGACCACATGGCTAGCCGAATGGGGCCAGCCCTCCCCCACCGCAGACATGGGTGACATGGGCGGAATGGATCACAGCTCCGGCAGCGGCATGATGACCCCACAGGACATGGACGCACTGATGGCCGCAACGGGTCCGGAGTTCGACCGTCAGTGGCTGACAATGATGATCGCCCACCACACCGGTGCCATCGAGATGGCGAACACCGAGATCGCCGACGGTTCCAACCCGGACGCACAGGAGATGGCCCGCACCATCGTCGCCACCCAGCAGCAGGAGATCGACACCATGCAGCGCCTGCTCGGCTGACCTGACGGCACACGGCAGAAGGCCGCACCCCTATCAGTGGGTGCGGCCTTCGGCTCGTTCGTGCAGAGTTGTTCAGACGCGGGGGGTCTCAGCTGCGCGTAACCGAGTCACGCACAGGCTCCGTTACCCGGCTGCTGTCGCTTTGAGGGCCGGTGATGACGTCGGGTGCGAGGTCGAGTCGACGCAGGAGTTGTGCGTTCGCGGCGACGATGATCGTCGACAGCGACATCAGAATCGCGCCGATCGACATCGGCAGTACGAACCCGACCGGTGCGAGCACTCCCGCCGCGAGCGGAACCGAGATCAGGTTGTATCCCGCTGCCCACCAAAGGTTTTGCCTCATCTTCCGGTACGAGGCGCGGGAGAGTTCGATCACCGACAGCACGGACCGGGGGTCGTCGCTCGCGAGGATCACTCCTGCCGACGCGATCGCGACATCGGTACCGGCACCGATCGCAATCCCGACATCGGCCTGCGCCAGCGCCGGTGCGTCGTTGACTCCGTCGCCGACCATCGCCACGGTGCGGCCCTCCTGTTGAAGCTCAGCGACGTTGTGCGACTTGTCTTCTGGTTTGACGCCGGCGAAGTAGCGGTCCACGCCGAGTTCGGTGGCGACGGTCTTGGCGACGGCGTCGGCGTCGCCGGTGATCATGACCACTGTGATACCGCGGGCGTGGAGTTCGTCGATCGCAGTGCGGGATTCGGGCCGGATCTCATCGGCGAGGGCGAGCGCGCCGATCACGACACCGTCTGCGACGACGTGCAGGATGATCGCACCGTCGCCGCGCCACCGATCGGCGACAGCAAGTTCGTCTGCATGTTCTTGCTCGAGCAGAGCTGGTCCGCCGACCTTGATGCGGGAGCCATCGATCACGGCGGACACCCCGACGGCTGGGGACGACTGGAAGTCGGTGGCGGCCGACACTGTGAGGTTGCGGGCTTGTGCGGCACCGACGATGGCGCGTGCCAGGGGGTGTTCGGAGTCGGCTTCGGCGGCAGCGGCGAGTGCGAGGACGTCGTCGGCGGTGCGGCCACCTGTTGCCTCGACCTCGGTGACAGTCGGTTCGCCTTTGGTGAGGGTGCCGGTCTTGTCGAACAGCAAGGTGTCCACTGTCCGCATGGTTTCGAGTGCGAGCCGGTCTTTGACCAGGACACCGCCGCGGGCGGCTCGCTCGGTGGCGATGGACACCACCAGCGGGATCGCCAAACCGAGTGCGTGCGGGCAGGCGATGACCAGCACGGTGATCGTGCGGATGACGGCGTCGTCGGGCAACCCGAACAGGGTCCAGGCCGCGGCGGTGATGACCGCGGCTCCGAGGGCGAACCAGAACAACCATCCGGCGGCGGTGTCGGCGATGCGCTGAGCACGCGATGTCGAGTTCTGGGCGTCGGCAACCAGCCTGCCGATGCCGGCGAGGGCGGTGTCCTCTCCTACCGCGGTGACCCGGACCCGGAGACCGGAGTCGGTAGCGACTGTCCCGGCGACGACCTGGTCGCCGTCGCTGCGGCGGACGGTGCGTGATTCGCCGGTGATCATCGATTCGTCCATGCTCGCCGATCCGGCGACGATGGTGCCATCGGCGGGCACTCGTCCTCCGGGGCGGACGACGACGACGTCGCCGAGCTGGAGCTGGTCCGGGGAGACGGTCACTACGTCGTCGCCCGCGACGCGTTCGGCGGTGTCCGGGAGCAGCGCGGCCAGTGAATCCAGCGCGGATGTGGTTTGCGCGAGGGATCGCATTTCGATCCAGTGTCCGAGCAGCATGATCACGATCAGCAGGGCCAGTTCCCACCAGAAGTCGAGCTGATGATCGAGCACACCGAGGCTTGCGCCCATCGACGAGGCGAACGCGACTGTGATCGCGAGGGCGATGAGGAGCATCATTCCCGGTGCGCGCGAGCGTATTTCGCTGACTGCGCCGGTGAGGAACGGGGAGCCGCCCCAGGCGTACATCACAGTGCCCAGCACCGGTGAGATCCAGGCGATCCATGCCGCGTCGGGGAGCGAGTATCCGACGAGCATGGCGAACATGTCGGAGGCGAGGATCACCGGGACAGCGAGGACTGTCATGATCCAGAACAGACGACGGAACATACCGACGTGATCACCGTGCCCGGCATGACCACCATGCCCGGTGTGCTCTGTGTGCTCGCCATGTCCGAGGTGGGTCGCAGTGTGCTTATCCATGTTGTGATCCAACTGCGCAGTCGGCTTCTCGGCCGCTTCCGTGTGCCGTTCGCGTCCTTTGCCTTGTCCGCTGTGCTGCAGTCTGTTCGGCGGATCTGTCTGCGCTGAGTCGACGTCCAAGTGCGTGTGATCGTTCATCGTGCTGGTTCCTCTCATCCATCGAATTTGTTGTCTGTGCACCCCGTGGCCTTCGGGTTCCGGTTCGGACGCAAACAATGATTTGCGCCTGTACGAGCCCTGCCTGGTCAATATACCCCATAGGGGTATATTGGGATCCGGTTGAGTCTTAACCCTTCCTCCGATGCTGCTCTTTTTATCAGGCCGGGCCTTCGTGTCACAGAAGGGCTTGGAGGCCCACAAGCAGGCACCCTCCGCCGTTGATCTGTGCCGTTCACTGCCCGAGCCGCACCGCGAACGGCTGCGGCGCATCTCGTTGCATACTGTACGGGGGTATGGTAATTCTTAGATGGGTCGCGACGACCTCGACCACATCCGAATCGAAGAAGGAAGGGCATCGATGAACACCATCGTCACCGTCACCGGAATGACCTGCGGGCACTGCGTCTCCTCAGTACGTGAGGAGATCAGCAGCATTCCCGGTGTCACCGCCGTGAATGTCGACCTCGCGAGCGGCCGGGTCGATATCGACTCAGACACCACGATCGAGCACACGGCCATCGCTCAGGCAATCGACGAGGCCGGCTACCAGCTCGCCTCTTGATCTACTCCAGACCCCGGACAGGAGATTCGCACGATGAACGCATCATCTAAGTTCGTCGGATTCACCATCGGCCTGGCCGCGGTCTTCGGGCTCGCCTTCGGGGCCGGGGATGCCTTCGGCCCCGAAGATGCCGCACCGCCCGAGACACACGACACTTCGACTCACGACGCCGCACCCGTGTCCACCACGGGCGCACCGGTCGCCGACCAGACACCTGGAGGACTGATGGTCACCGACAGCGGATACACCCTGGCGTTGGACACGGCGCAGATTTCGGTGGGCTCGAACCAGCCGGTGCGGTTCCGCATCCTCGATGCCGACGGAGTGCCCGTCACCCGCTATGTCGACAGTCACGACAAGCAACTTCACCTGATCGCGGTGCGCCGCGACATGGCAGCGTTCCAACACGTGCATCCGGTACTCGACTCCGCCGGAACCTGGAGCGTTCCACTCGATCTGACCCGTGCCGGTACTTACCGAGTGTTCGCGGACTTCACCCCGGATGGCGGCGACGGTCTCACTCTTGGTGCCGACCTGCAGGTGGGCGGCGACGCCTACGATCCGCAGCCACTGCCGGCAGAGGCCGCAGAAGCACAGGTCGACGGGTACACCGTCACTCTCGACGGCGCCCTTCAACCGGGACAGGCATCGAAACTGACGCTGGCGGTCAGCCGGGACGGGCAACCCGTCACAGATCTGCAGCCCTATCTCGGGGCATACGGGCACCTGGTCGCCCTGCGGGCCGCCGACCTCGGCTACCTGCACGTCCATCCGGATGGACACCCCGGTGACGGGGTCACCGCGCCCGGTCCGGGCATCGACTTTTCCGTCACCACACCGAGCGCGGGCAACTACCGCCTGTTCCTGGACTTCCAGCACGATGGCGTGGTGCGGACCGCCGAATTCACCCTGGCGGCCGCGAATGTCCACGGCACCGCGGTGCCCGCCGCCCCAGAGCCGATGCCCGCCGGGCACGGACACTGACCTACCCCCACGGCCCCGAGAGGAGGAGCGATGAATCCCGTCACGCAGCACCCGACCACCGACGGCCAGGTCGAACTCGAAATTGGTGGCATGACCTGCGCCTCGTGCGCGAACCGAATCGAGAAGAAGCTCAACAAGCTCGACGGAGTCACCGCAACGGTGAACTACGCCACCGAAAAGGCACGCGTCGACTACGTCGGTGATGTGTCGACCGAGGAACTCGTGGCCACCGTCGAGCAGGCCGGCTACACCGCGAAGGTCCCGGCAACCGCCACCTCCTCCACCGACCCCGACGCGGCAGCGGCCGAACCATCCGCGAATGACCCCACTGCCTCGCTGCGCCAACGCCTGCTCATATCGCTGGTGCTCAGTGTGCCGGTGATCGCGATGGCCATGGTTCCGGCACTGCAGTTCACTAACTGGCAGTGGCTTTCCCTCGCCCTCGCCGCGCCCGTGGTGGTGTGGGGGGCATGGCCGTTCCACAAGGCCGCCTTCACCAACCTGCGGCACGCCACCTCAACGATGGACACCCTCATCTCGATGGGCACCATCGCCGCACTGGGATGGTCACTGTATGCCCTGTTCTGGGGCACCGCAGGAACGGCGGGCATGACCCACCCGTTCGAGCTGACCATCTCCCGAACCGACGGGGCCGGCAACATCTACCTCGAGGCCGCCGCCGGAGTCACCACCTTCATCCTCGCCGGCCGCTACTTCGAAGCACGCTCCAAGCGACGCGCCGGTGCCGCCCTGCGTGCCCTGCTCGAACTCGGCGCCAAAGAAGTCTCAGTCCTGCGCGATGGTGTGGAACAGCGCATCCCCACCGATCAACTAATAGCCGGTGACGAGTTCATCGTGCGTCCAGGGGAGAAGATCGCCACCGACGGCGTGGTCGCCGAGGGCTCCTCTGCGGTCGACAATTCGATGTTGACCGGCGAATCCGTACCCGTCGAGGTCGGACCCGATGATCTGGTCGTCGGCGCGACGGTCAACGTCGGCGGCCGAATCGTGGTCCGGGCGACCCGTATCGGCTCGGACACCCAGCTCGCGCAGATGGCGAAACTCGTCGAAGACGCTCAGACCGGCAAGGCTCAAGCTCAGCGTCTGGCGGACAAGATCTCCGGTGTCTTCGTCCCGATCGTGATCGCCCTTGCCGTGGCGACACTCGGCTTCTGGATCGGCACCGGCGGCGGGATCGCGGCCGCGTTCACCGCAGCCGTCGCCGTCCTGATCATCGCCTGCCCGTGTGCTCTTGGCCTGGCCACCCCGACCGCGCTGATGGTCGGCACTGGCCGCGGGGCTCAGCTCGGCATCCTTATCAAGGGTCCTGAGGTACTCGAATCGACCCGCCGTGTCGACACCGTGGTGCTCGACAAGACCGGCACCGTTACCACCGGCAAGATGACCCTGCTCGACGTGATCACCGCCGACGGCGAAGACACCGCGCAGGTGCTGCGCCTGGCCGGTGCACTCGAAGATTCGTCTGAGCACCCTATCGCTCAGGCTATCGCCAAGGGCGCGCGCGAGAAGGTCGGAGCTCTGTCGCCGGTGGAGCAGTTCACCAATATCGAGGGCCTCGGGGTGCAGGGCATGATCGAGGACCACGCGGTGATCGTCGGACGGGCCCGCCTGCTCGCCGACCGGGCGCAGCAGCTGCCGGACGATCTCGAAAGTGCTGTGCGTGCAGCCGAATCCGAGGGTAAGACTGCCGTCGCGGTCGGTTGGGATGGTCGGGCTCGCGGCGTGCTGGTCGTCGCCGACGCGGTCAAGGCCACCTCCGCTGAGGCGATCGAGCAGCTGCGGGGCCTTGGTCTGACGCCGATCATGCTCACCGGCGACAACGCGGCCGCCGCGCGTGCCATCGCCGACCAGGTCGGGATCGACGAGGTGATCGCGGAGGTGCTGCCCGCGGAGAAGGTGGACGTTGTCAAAAGGCTGCAGGAGCAGGGCAAGGTAGTCGCGATGGTCGGCGACGGTATCAACGACGCCGCAGCGTTGGCGCAGGCCGACCTCGGTCTGGCGATGGGCACAGGTACCGATGTCGCGATCGAAGCCAGCGATCTGACGTTGGTACGCGGTGATCTGCGCGCCGCAGCGGATGCCATCCGCCTGTCGCGCCGGACGTTGGGCACCATAAAGGGCAACTTGTTCTGGGCGTTCGCCTACAACGTGGCCGCCCTGCCCTTGGCTGCGGCCGGGCTGCTCAATCCGATGCTGGCCGGTGCGGCGATGGCGTTCTCGTCGGTGTTCGTGGTCAGCAACAGCTTGCGGTTGCGCCGGTTCAAGTCCCTCGCAGGGTAACCGAGGGCAGAACAAGCGCCGAGGAGGCTGGGGCGGGCGGGCACGGCAAGCGTCCCGCCTATCGCACCGCTCCAACCCCTTGCAGCCCCGGAAAGAAGCAGGCCATGTCCACAGTGGCAACGACCTTGGTGCAGATCACCCGGCACCCCGGGACCCGGGCGGTGGCCCGCTGCGAGTTGATGTGCGCCGTGGCGGCGGCCGGGCGACGACTCGACCGACCCCGCCGGCCCCATACCCCGGGCGGGCATAATCGGGGATGCTCGGCATGACACTCGGATTCCAGGAGGACACCATGGCCACCCCCACTCCCGCGGCCAGACAGTCGTCGCCCGCCGAGACCGACGGCCATGACCACGCCGCGCACGGCTACATCACTAAAAAGGACGCCTACCTCAAACGCCTCAGGCGCATCGAAGGCCAGGCACGCGGACTGCAGCGAATGGTCGAGGAAGACAAGTACTGCATCGACATCCTCACCCAGGTCTCGGCAATGACCAAAGCCTTACAAGCGGTGGCTATGGGTCTCCTCGAAGCCCACATCAGTCATTGCGTGGTTGACGCCGCCGTCGTCGGCGGACCCCAAGCCGACGAGAAGATCAAAGAGGCCACCGACGCGATCGCAAGGCTCGTCCGCTCCTAACGCACCGAAGCGAGTCTTGTAGTTGCCAGCGCGGTCTGACTTCCAAAGGGTGCTGTCAGGTGTCCCTGCGGCCTGGAACTGCCGTCGAGCTGGATCGTCCATCGCCTTGGCGCGCCCGCGTCGGCCTGCTCGTAGTCAGTCGTGCTTTGGGCCAGCACCGAAGGTTGTGAGCCGACCGACTATCAGACAACACGATGAGCAAACTGGCTACGTTCTCATAGGTTGCATCGGCTGCGATCTCGGTTTGAGCGACGTCGATCTCATCGGAGACAGTGCGCAACTCGCGTGGCTGCACCACCAGTGGCTCAGGAACCCGTCCTCCAGGAGAAGGTGATGCCACGGCCCGTCGGTGGCCACACTCCCCTGAAGTTTGGTTTGCAAAATGAACAAATCGGCCGTACTCATCCACCAGCTTCGCCAAGTCAGCGCGGACGGGACCCGGATTAACGCCACACTGACGGCGGGAGCGTCTGAGTGTAACGCATATCTGTGATCACCAAGTATTTCTCGTTTAAGCCTATTTCGACGCGCTGCCTGCACTTACGGTTCCGCAGCTCGCGAAATGCGCCTATCCCTGCATGACCTCGAAGACCGTCAGTGCAATCGGCAATCCAAATGACGAGGCAACAAACCGCCGACCCCCGCCAGGATCGACGAAGTCATGGCACCGAGAGCTACCAAAAGCGTTCCTACAGAGTAGGAACTCCGGCCACACACGCCCGGACTACGCCTCGGCACCGGCCGAGTCGTCGGATACGTCGACGGCATGGCCGGCCGCAACCTGCGCTAAACTGGACAGCAGAGTACGACTTAGGTACTCTCTGAAGCACTGGAGTTCACGGTCTGGGTGTGATGGCAACTGAGACAATCGAATACGGGTGCATCGCCAAGCATGCCCAACCCTTCCAGTTAACGGGCACCTCAAACTGGACCGCAGGACTCTTGGAGCATCGCACAAGAATCCGCGGCGCAATCGTTCAGGAAGACGACAGCCGCTCAACGCCGCACTCGTACCAACGGGCGCTGCAGCCGGGCTAAGGCTCCGACCGCGCAGGCTGATGACCATTTGATGCCACTCACGAAGGACGCTTACGATGACTTCAGCGACAACACACATAGCGACGGACTTCACCTTTTCCGACCAAGAGAACCGTCAAGCAACTGCAATCCTTCTCCAATGCGAAAGCAACCCCTATCGCGATTACGCCAGCTTCCGCGAAGACATATCGAATCTCACTGAGACGTTGCCCAGTCGATTCCAGGTCTACTGCTTAGATGCCGCCCAACGTGATATGGAGACAAGTCCACTCGCGGTGATGACGAATTGCCCAATTGATGTACATCTTCCGATCTTTGGTTCGATTGACCCACTGCAGGACAAGTACACCATGAAAAGCACCTTCGTGGCCGAGGGATTCCTAGAGTCATACGCCCAACTCACTGGCACATCGACTCTCGCACACCTCACGGTGAACGATGGCGACTTTTTTCACGACATTTACCCCAAAGAGTCGATGTACGACAAACAATCCGCAAAAACACTCAAAACCCTCAAATTTCACCGTGACTTTCCAACTCATTTCGTATCTCCCGATTTCATCAACACCATCACGCTGCGAGATACACCGGAAAACGACGTCAAGTCAACCTTTGCCTATACTCGGGAAACCCTCGCTACTCTGTCCCCGTCCGACATTCAGATTCTTTCCGAGCCAAGGTTTCACACGCCAGTAGACGATTCATCTGGTTCGAGCAAGAAACTGTCCATCACATCCCCCACATCGCATTCAGTGGTTATTCCTGGTCGATGCGAAGTGCGTATCTTCGAGGGGAGAACGAGAGGACTTGATGAAGAGTCGCAGGCCGCGCTCGACGTATTCGTGTGTGCGTTGCACGCCGTCAAACGAACCAGAATTTCTGCACCCGGCGACGCAGTTAGCTTCAGCAATCGCCACGTCGTGCACGGCCGCGAGGTAAACGCGATCAATGACGAAGCGTCGCTCCGACACCGATGGCTCATGAAATCCCATACTGTCACCGACCTTGAATCTTACGGAGCGCACTTCCTGGAAGATCGATACGGTGTCGTCAATGGCTAACGAATTAGTTTTCAAAACTAGCGCGAATATTGATAGCTATTCGATGCCCGCGGAAAGCGACATACCTGCCAGTCGGGTCGATTGGACGGCCTCACCCTCGAAGTCAGCGCTCTTGATACACGACATGCAGAACTATTTCGCAAGATTCTACGACGAAGAAAGCGAATTACTTCGCACCACAATCAAGAATATCGCTCGCCTACGACAGACTGCCGCATCGCTCGACATTCCCATTGTCTACACCGCCCAGCCAGGTGATATGACTACCACGGAACGAGGTTTGCTCAAGGACATCTGGGGCCCGGGCATGTCGTCGAATCCTGAAGATCGCGATATCATCGCAGCACTCAAGCCAGGGGAGAACGATACCGTACTCACCAAGTGGCGTTATAGCGCATTTTACGACGCGCCTCTGCAAACCATCCTGCGGGATCGCGGACGATCGCAGTTGGTAATCTGCGGCGTATTCTCCCACGTTGGGTGCTTAGTCACAGCCGTCGAGGCTTTTAGCCTCGGAATCCAACCGATTTGGCCAATTGACGCCATGGCGGACTTTTCACGCGAGGATCACATCATGGCCGCTCAGTATGTGTCCAGGAACTGCGGTCATGTTGTGAGTACAGACACAGTGGTACGTCAACTTGAATCGAGCCAGTATGATGCGTGATGAATTTCTGCTATCTGCACTCGATACTCGAACACCATTCGCTCTGATCGAGGATTCCGCACAGCGGGAGTGTGGCAACATCTCATTTTTCAGCGGTCCTACAACGGTCCACAAAACAATCTCGTCGGCCGTTTCTGCGATGAGTAATTCGTCGAATACGTCCGTTATCCTGGTTCCATTTCGCCAAGTCAGCGAGCGGGGCTTCGACTGCATCGACGATGGCACTCCGCTCATCACTATTGATGCGAATGTAAATATAAGTTTGGTCCGCGAAGATCTTCTCAAGGATATCGATGCACCTGTACCCGAGATTCGCAACGCTCAGTTCGATGTAAGCGACATTCAGTACCAGGACGATGTTCGAGCGATTGTCGAGGAGATTAAGCACGGTGCGGGAGCAAACTTCGTTCTGGCTCGAAGCCTCAAAGGCTACTACGAAAGCTTCTCTTCCAGTACCGCCCTGGGGTTGTTTAAACAACTGCTGCTCAGCGAACGTGAGTCGTACTGGACATTCTGCATCTTCACGGGCACGAGATTTCTCGTAGGGAGCACACCCGAACAGCACTTCCGTCTTACGGACGGGGTTATGACAATGAATCCCATCAGCGGCACCCTGCGCCCAAGCCTGGACCAAGACCTCACGGCTCAAGTGCTCGAATTTCTTCGTGACGACAAAGAAGTTGACGAACTCAACATGGTCGTCGACGAAGAACTGAAGATGATGGCGGAACTGTGCACTTCCGAAATTCGAGTTTCCGGTCCATTCCTACGGAGCATGTCCCGTGTCATTCACACCGAGTTCCAGCTGTCGGGACGTACATCGTCGCCCCTTAGTGACCTTATCGGCAAAACCATGTTCGCGCCTGCCGTCACCGGTAGCCCCCTGCGAAGCGCACTGACCACAATTGCACGAAGAGAACGGCGCGGACGAGGCTACTATAGCGGAATTGCAGGAGTGTACAAACCAACTCCCGAAGGGTACTGGTTCGACTCGTCGATCATCATCCGCACTGCCGACATAACAACCGAGGGACTGGTTCGCGTCACTGCAGGTGCGACGATCGTACGGGATTCCAATCCAGCGGCCGAAGCTGTCGAAACTGCCGACAAAATTTCTCACATGATTCAGGCGGCCGGCCAGATGCGTCCAGTCAAGAAGCCTCAGTGCACCCAGAACCCTGAGATCATGGCGCTACTGGCACGCCGTACACACGACAAGGCTAAAATGTGGCTCGACGGTAGAGTCGATCGAGAACCCGCTGCACAGAAAGTCCGCGTGGCGGTAATCAATGCCGAAGACTCCTTCACATCAATGATCTCCTATCAACTTCGGCACATAGGCTTCGATGTCGAGATTTTTGACTGGCATAATGCATTTCCTGCAATTGACTCGGGGCGGGTAGTACTTTTCGGTCCCGGTCCGGGCGACCCCACGGACGAGAGTGATCAACGAGTGGCACACTTGCGTCATGCTGCCAGCGTTGCATTATCCCGGTCGCTACCAATTGTAGGGATTTGCCTAGGCCACCAAATAATCGCCTCCACGCTGGGGCTGGAGATTCGCCAGCTTGAACAGCCTGTGCAGGGCCGACAAATTTCTCTATCGCACCGAGGAGTGGTGCAGAAAGTCGGATTCTACAACAGTTTCACCGTGTCAAAACCTACTGAATTCGTATACAAAGCAGAGCTGCGCAGAGAAATAGTCGTATCGCTTGATGAGAAGGACGACGTTGTCGGAATGTCCGGTGGAGGTGTTTCCACAGTGCAGTTTCACCCTGAATCATTTTTCACTGAATACGGCCCCCGAATCCTGCTAGATCTGGTTCAGGACGCGGTCCACTCGTTGCACGAAGCAAATCACGGCTCGATCCGAGACCGAGGCAAAACCGATCGACAAGCCACAACATCATCTCGGGTATTCGTATGACCGGCGCACCAACTTCCGCGGTAACTCCGCTGGTCGGATTCGTTGGGTTCATCGGTGTCGTAGGTTTTAGTCTCACCCTTCCCATTACAGCGTCGGCTGTTGGAAACATCGGGCCTGAGCTTGCCGGTCCAGGGCGAACAGTGCTGGCCGCCGTGCTGGCAATTGTGATGTTGTTAGCTACGCGAAATCGGCTGCTGCCGTCTCGGCGAGAAGCGTTGTCCGTTCTGATTGTCGCAGCCGGTTGTGTAATCGGGTTTCCACTCCTGACTGCGCACGCTTTGGAGAGCGTTTCAGCGAGCCACTCTGCTGTCACCCTTGCGCTCGTCCCAGCAGCAACTGCCGTAGTCGGCGTCGTGCGCACCAAGGAACGTCCAAGCGCTCGCTTCTGGTGTTGGTGCGTGTTGGGCACCGGGCTGGCGATTGGATACCTCGTTTCTCGTGCCGACGGTGTGCTAGGGCGAGGAGATGTGGAGCTATTCTTCGCGGTGATCGTGTGCGCAATTGGCTACGCAGAGGGTGCTGTGCTTTCGAAGCGTATTTCGGCGTGGGTGGTTACGTGTTGGTCCGTGGTGGTGGGCGCTCCGGTTGCATTGGTGATCGTCCTTGTCGTGGGCGTTCCAGATGACTTGAGGGTCACCGCTAGCACAGTGCTGGCATTCACCTACCTGGCACTTGGCAGTGCCGTGGGAGCATCCGTTGCCTGGTACTGGGCGATGGCTCGTGGCGGCATAGCTCGGGTTGGACAGATTCAGCTACTTCAGCCCTTGTTGACGATGCTCTTCGCTGGGCTCCTATTGGGTGAACGGCTTGATCCTTGGATGTTTCTGGTTGGCACCGGCGTCGCGATGTCGGTGCTCATGGCCCAAAAGACACGTGTGCGGGCACCCGCCTCAGCCGTGCGCTGACTCACACAGGCCTCATGCTGTGGCCACTGCCCTTGTAGCTGAGTTGACACCCGACGATTGACCATTTGTATGCGCTCTGGCGTGGGTGTCGCTTATGCCCCCTCGAGGTTGGCGGTGAGCAAGCCTCGCAGGTACTCGAATCGCTACGAGGGCGCGGAAAGGCTGAGATGGTTCGGCAGCGGTGTCGACGACGCACCGGCGCTCGCACAGCCAGACGTCGGCATCGCGATCGGCGCTGGTGCGGATGTCACGATTGCCCCGGCCGAAGTCTCACTCTCCAGCGTCGACCTGCGCTCGGTCTCGTAAGTGATTGAACTTCGACCCTCAGCTGCCGCAAAATGGAAGCCAAACCACTGGTGGACAGCCGGTTACAGCCTCGGCTCAGTTCCGCTCGCGGTGGTGGTGCTGGCACCGGCTGGGTTCGTGCCTACCCTGTCGGTCGGCGCGATCTTGATATCCGAATCGACTGTAGTCGCCGCAATGAACGCCCAGCTGCTCCGGCGACTCGACCTACGACCCGAAGTCAGCGCTCGGGACGGAGGGTGACCCTGAACTCAGACGACCAACGACTCATGCCCATGGCCGCGAATCTCCCAACTACTGCGGAGGAGCCGAGTCCACACAAGCGGACCTCGACGAGCCAAGAACGAACCGGCCTGACTGAAACGAATCGGAGCCAGACGAGTGGTTTGCCCGGCTGTCGATGAGGAGCAGACTTTTATCAATATCCTCGCTCAGGCTCAGCGTTGCCAAAGCGCTCGAATGCGTTGCCATCAGCTTGCTCGATGACCACCTAAGACATTGCGTCGTCGATGCAGCCAGCGCGGGCAGCGAGCAAGCCGAGCTCGAGCTCACAGGGGAATCACGGACCCCTGGCTGATCTGACCCGATATCGGTGCATCCCTTCCACCAACAGATGAACATGTGTCAGCCGTCCGCCGCATGCACGTCTGCCAACGCGCCGAATCAAGAAGTGCAACAACGATAAACGTGTTTCACGCCGTCCACGGTGCTAGACCGTCGACACACCCTCGCCGTCGTGACCAGACCACACCAGGCGCATACATTGTCCGGTGAACAAGCTACGGAACCGCCTGCAATAGCCAAGAACGGCACCCGCCCGACGGTGGCACAAAGTCATATTCAACACGAGAATCCAAGCGAGCTCATGTTGAGGATCACGGAGTCCATCGAGCCACCTTGTCCAGGCCCAGGAGAAGGCCACGGGCTCGTTTGGCTGACTTCGCGTGCTGCCTCGACCGGGCCTCAAATAAGTTGCCTTCAATCCCGTTCTACTGGCTCCGTTGACGACCCGGGATCGCGAAGCTGGCGATGACAGCGGCAACAATTGCACCAATCGCGGCTACCAGGAACGCTTGCTTGAAACCCGCATCTCCGCCCCCGGACAAGCTGACGGCGGCAACACTAGAAACTGTCGCGACGCCAACCGACGCGCCGATTTCGTGAAAAGTGCTCAGCAGACCCGAGGCAATTCCGGCCTCGTCGGGAGCAACATTGCCGAGCGCAGTGACCGAGGCAACGACGAAGAGCATTCCAATGCCGAGCGCTCCGAAGCTGATACCCACTGTGGTGCTCACCGTGGTGGCCCACAACGCCGGAATCAGGAGGCCGATCGCACCCACAGCCATGCCAATCACGCCGAGACTACGGGCACCGAACTTACCGACGAGTCGCCCCGCCAACTGCGCGCCAGTCATAGTCGCGACCGCGATGGGAAGAAAGAGCAGTCCGGTAGCAAGTGGGCCGTAGCCTGCGAACTGCTGGAAGTAGAAGGTGCCGAGGAAGAACACCGCGACCATCAAGGCAGTGGCGATCCCGAGCACGAAGACGCCGGAGAAGACCGGTCGCCGACCGAGCAGGGACAGGTCCATAAGAGGGGACTTAGTGGCACTTTGTCGCCAGCCGAACAACAGGTAGAGCACCGCTGCAGACCCCGCAATGGCCAGCGTGCGTGGCGCGGTCCACCCCACCTCGCCTGCATTGATGAGGGCATAGATGGCTAGGCCAGTAGCCGAGGTGACCAAGATGGCACCGAGAAAGTCGACTGCCGCACGAGTGGCGCGCTGCGGCGGCAGTGACGGAAGAACACGCACTAGACCAATCACCACGATCGCGCCGACAGGCACGTTGATGAAGAACACCCACGGCCAGCCTGGACCGGCCGAAATCACTCCACCGAGCAACACTCCGACCGCGGCACCTCCGCCGCCGAGCGCGGACCAGATCCCCAACGCCCGGTTGCGCTCGTCGTCGTCGTCGAAGAGTCGTACGACAACCGACAATGCTGCCGGAGAGAGCAGTGCCGCTCCGATGCCCTGGGCGATGCGCCCGGCGATAAGAGTGGTCTCGCCGTCTGCCAAGCCTGCGGCGAGCGATCCGGCGACGAACGCGGTCAGCCCGGTGAAGACGACAGGCTTGGCACCGAACAAGTCGGCACTGCGACCACCGAGAAGCATCAATCCGCCAAAGGCAACCGTGTAGGCGGTCACCACCCAGGTCACTGCTTCTCGCGATAGGCCCAGGTCCGTCTCCATCAGAGGTAGGGCGATTGCCACGACAGTGACATCGAGGATGAGCATGAACTGAGCTGTCCCCAGGAAGGCCAGCGCAAGCCAGCGCTTGGGATGGGACTCCACGACTCCCTGAGCCGAAGGTGTGGTCATCGCTACTCCTAAGTCAATCATAGATGTACGAGTTAATAGCGGTACTATAACTGATTCATCCCAGTACGAGTTATGAGGTTGACCATGACTGCAAACAAGGACGGCGATCCGCACGTGAAGCACGCCGGCAAGGCGACGAATCAGCGCGCCGACGCACAGCGCAACCGCGCGAAAATTCTCGCGGCAACACCCGTCGCACTATGCAAAGCGCCCGGTGCCTCGATCGCCGACATTGCCGCCGAAGCCGGCGTCGGACGAATGACGCTGTACGGACACTTTCAAACTCGGGCCGAACTGGTCGAAGCCGCACTCGTCGACAGCCTGGAGCGCGGCGAGAATGTACTGAGCGCGGTCCCTCTCGACGGCAACCCGTCCGATGTCTTCAAGCGGTTGATCGCGTCGAGCTGGACATTGTTGAGCCAAGCCGGCGCGCTGCTGGCCGCCGCCCAAAAGGAACTCTCCGGCGCCCGAATTCGCGAGCTACACGAGGCATCCGAAGCAAGGATGCGCGCGCTGCTCGAACGCGGACAGCGCGAAGGTGCCTTCCGGACAGACTTACCTGTGAGCTGGCTCTTGGCCACAACCCATGTCGTCATGAACGCCGCCGCCGAGGAGATCACGGCAGGGCGTCTCAATTCAGACGACGCACCACGTTTCATCAACGCCACACTCGAGTCCGCCTTCGCTCCAGCACAGGAAACCAAGAAGTAGAAGTTGGGGTCGATAGTCAAGATTTCAAGAAAGCGAACGGTAACTGAACGCGAAAAGCTATCCAACGCAGGGGATTTGCCTCCAATTCGTGTCGTCCACAACGCCTCAAGGCTCAGAATTTCTCCGAACCCTTGCGGATAACTCGTACACCTCGGTATGGTTTGACTGCCTAACTCGAACATCAGTGTTTGATTAACGAGGTTGCGACCAATGATCCCTCACACTTCAGGCCCCAAGCAACGACGAGCAGACGCCACCCGCAACACCGAACGCATCGTCGATGCCGCCATCTCACAGCTCCGCGTCCGACCGGACGCAACAATGGCAAGCATCGCGCGCGAAGCGGGACTGGGGCGGGTAACGATATACGGGCATTTCGCTTCACGCCGCGACATCGTGGAGGCGGCTATGACCCGTGTGATGGCAGAAGCGAACGGTTCCATTGCGAGCGCTTCGACGGACCCAGACCCAACCCAGGCCATGACACGCACTCTCACTCTTAGCTGGCAGCTGATGAATCGGTCGCGCATGGTGGCCATCGCGGCCACGGACGAGCTTTCTGCAACGCAACTTCGTGACCTCCACACGGTACTGACAGCGCAAATGACAGCTCTCGTCACGCGAGGCCAAGCCGAACGAGTGTTTCGCCCCGACTTACCCGCATGGTGGCTAGTTGCCGCGATCCATCATCTCTTCCACGCGGCTGCGGAGTTCGCCACTACCGGCACGGGCCCCACTCACGCGCAACACCATCTCGTCGAGACCGTGCTTGCTGTCCTCGAGCACCCAAATACGTTCAGGGAGAAAACAGTTCAATGACCGATGTGTTGACCCATCCGTTCGTACTCGCCCGCGTACTTCACTATTCACAGACCCGACCCGAATCGACCGCACTAGCATTTGGTGACGTCGATATTTCATACGCCGAACTGGCTGAGCGCGTGAATCGCCTCGCCTCCGAACTCATCGATCTACACCACGAACCCGGCTCACCCGTCGTGGTCCAACTACCGCGCGGCCCCGAGCAGGTTGTCGCAATGCTGGCTTTATGGCAGGCAGGACTGGCTTTCCTCCCAGTCGATCATCGGGACCCATCGCGCCGACTCGACGACATCAGAAGCACAACCGGAGCGTCGGCCACCATCTCTGCCGACGTCGACAACGCGTGGGGTAGCTCCATCAAGGTCAGCGCCGCTGCAGCGCATCCACGTCGACAGACACAATCGGTGCACGGATTCGACCCGGCGAGCGTGGCGTATGTGATCTTCACATCCGGCTCCTCAGGCCGCCCCAAAGGCGTTGTAGCGTCGCATGAGTCCTTGACTTCGCTGATCGAGCAACTGACCCACCGCTACGGAATCATGTCCGACGACCGTGTGCTCCAATTCGGCGCTCCCACCTTCGATACATCGATCGAGCAGGTCTGCGTCGCCCTCGCGGCAGGCGCAACGCTGGTGCTGCCAGAGACGGTGTGGGCCCCGTCGGAATTTCACCAGAAGATCGAACAAGCCGGAATCACAGTCATGGACTTAACCCCCAGCTACTGGCGCGACATCATCACGGCTTCCGGTGGTGCTGAACGCTCACGTGCACGCCCCCGGTTGTTGATCTTGGGAGGAGCAGCAGTAACGAACCGCGATCTCGACGACGCCCGCTCTATCTACCCGCAGGCCCGCATCCTGAACGCGTACGGCCTCACCGAAACAGGCATTACCTCCTGCCTTGCCGAATTCGATGGTGCGGCCGGTGCCCGGAACGGGCCTGCGGCAGTAGGCCATCCGCTCGACGGGAGCGCCGTTGCCGTACTCGACGGATCCGATGCACCGCTCGCTCCAGGAGTGGCTGGAAGCGTCGTTGTCGCCGGGCGTCTTGCCGTAGGAATCACCAGCGGCAGCGGTACCGTCGTTCCCCTCCCCACCGTCTCGATCGGCGGAGAAAACTTCTATCGAACTGGCGACACCGGATACGTCGACCAATTTCGCGGGCTCGTCATCACGGGCCGCACAGACCGGCAATTGAAGATCCGCGGGTTTCGAGTCGACCCGGACGAAGTGGAGAATGCGCTACGCCAGCTACCTCACATCCAAGATTGTGCAGTCGTGGCCTCTGGCTCCGGAAGCGCCTTGCACGCGTTCTACACTCTCGCCCCAGGCACTTCGGACCCCGGCCGCTCCGACCTGCTCTCGGCCCTGCGCACAACGCTTCCCTCCTACTCAATACCCAGCGACGCAACACCACTGGACTCGCTGCCCCAAACACGTCACGGCAAGACGGACTACCGAGCCCTCACCGAACACGCCCTCTCCGGCACCGAGACGGCCACCGATATCGGCATCGTCCTCGACTCCGCCATCGAACACGCCATAGCCACCGTGTGGACAGAAGTGCTCAAAATCGATCGACACGAGCTTGGCGTCCCGTTCTTCGACGCCGGAGGCACCTCGGTCACCGCTGCCGAACTCGTAGCTCGCACCCGAGCCAGCTTGGGCATTCACGTCCGTTATGTACGGGCACTGATCGAGCAATTGCTTAAAGAGCCGCACTTCGCGAATTTTTGCCAAGCCGTCGCCGCCGCTCGTTCCGGAACCCTCGTAGCCAGGGCCGACCCTCGCGAAGCCATGGAATCGGACCTCGCGCGGACCATCACGCCTTCACGCGCGATGGAGGGGGACAGCCGGGCTCACCTCACCGAGGCTTCGACGGTCCTTCTCACCGGCGCTACTGGCTTCTTGGGATCCCATCTACTGCCCCGCCTGCTGACGAACAGCACGGCTCGAGTTGCGTGCCTGGTCCGCGCAGAATCCGATGTGACCGCACGCGATCGACTCCGCGCCGCGTGGCGGAAGTACGGATCGGCACCTGACATCCCCAACGACGCCTTCGACCGCATCGACATCGTGGTGGGCGACCTCACACAGCCACACTTGGGACTGAGCGAAGTCGCCTTCGATCAGCTCGCCGCACGCACGAGCCTCGTCGTCCACTCAGGTGGAACCGTCAACTTCATCTACCCCTACACAGAGATGAAGACAGCCAACGTCGATGGCACCCTCGAACTTCTGCGTCTCGCATCGGTGAACGGTGCACCGTTCCATCACGTCTCGACGATGGCTGTGATCGCCGGTCACGGCGTTGCGGGAACATCCCTCGTGAACGAGGACGACCCACTCGAGCACCTCGATCAGTTGGGCGTCGGCTATGTCGAGAGCAAATGGGTTTCCGAGCACCTCGTACACGACGCCGGCCGCGCCGGACTGCCGGTAGCGGTCTACCGCGCCGCCGACATCTCCGGTCACAGCACCCGCGGCACGTGGAATACCGCCACCGAAATGTGCTGCATGAAGCGCTTCATCGCCGACATCGGCGCAATACCGCTGGCCGAATTGCCCATGGATTACACACCCGTCGACGTCTTCGCCGATGCTCTGGTCCACATCGCTACCCACGAACCGACCGACGGGCGGGTCTACCACCTCACGAATCCAAACAAAACCCATATCTCGCTCCTCCGCGAGAGATTGCAGGCCCGCGGTCGTGATATCGGAGAACTTCCCTGGGACGAATGGATCTCTCGAATGATCGACCTGGCGGTGTCGAACCCACGCCATCCGATGACACCATTCGCGCCGTTGTTCATCGATAAATGCCCGGGTGGACAGATGAGCGTTGCTGCGATGTATCTGGAAGACACATTCCCCGGATTCACTCGCACGAACGTCGACAGAGCTCTCGCAGGAACCAACATCACGTTCCCGGATGTCGATGCTGCACTCATCGACCGCTACCTCGATTTCTTGGAACGCGAGGAGTTCCTATGGGCTTGAACTGGTCCAGCATCGCGCGGACCCACAGTGCACCGACGGGGCCGGCCGCGTTCGACGCCGACCTCTCCGCACAGAACATCCTCGCAGCTGCCACGGAAGGGTTCTATTGTTTCCCGGCGTCCTCACCAGAAGAGACTTTGATCAACGAGATCAGGTACGCAGCTGACACCGAGTTCGGCAACATTCATATCAATCTCGACACGGGCGACCCATACTCGGTCGCATGGCTCTGCCCGGACCGCCGGCCGATAACGGATCTGGTCACCAGGCGAACCGGACGCACTATGCGCCGATTCGCTCGCCTCCGGGCTGAATGGCGAACCAGCATCGACACTGCATTCGATGCTGTCGTCGACGCCTGCAGTAACGGCCGGGAAGCAACATGGATCACCGACACAGTGCGCGCCTCGCTGCGCGAGCTGCACCGAGACGGCGTGGCACACAGTTGCGAGGTCTGGAACGACGACAGGCTGATCGGGGGCGTGTTCGGGCTTCAGCTCGGCGCTGTATTCACCGCAGACTCCCAATTCACCCTGGTTGAGGGTGCCGGCAAACTCGCGGTCGTCGACCTCACCACACGTTTCATCGAAGGCGGTGGACGAATTCTCGACTTCCAGCACGAATCCGAACACGCCAAAAACCTGGGGGCGACATCGGTTCCGCGGGCCACCTACCTCGACGCCCTACGCCATCTACGACAAGTCTCGGTCACGATCCCGCGGGAAGAGCGCCACGCAGCTCATATCGCCGAGCCGGTCACGGTATGACCGATCCAGTGCAGACGTACTCACTCGCACAACGTCCGGATCTTCTGTCCGCATTCGTATCGATGAATGTCGACTGGCCCGCGTTCGTCGAACCCTCGCGGATGCTTGTCGAATGGGGCATCGACGCCCACCGAAAACATCAGCTCGTAACTTTGTCTGGCGAGACTCCAGTGGCACGCGCGGCCGCACTGCCGATCAGCTGGGACGGCAACCCAGTAAACCTGCCCATCCGAGGCTGGGACGGCATCATCGAACAATCGGCAATCGACACCTACACCCACGCGAGGTTGAACACGCTGTGCGCCCTCGAAGTCGGAATTGCCGCCGGTCACGAAAGCCAAGGACTGTCCCGAATTCTATTGACCGCTCTCCGCGAACACGCCACCCGCGCCGGATTCGATCATCTCGTCGTCCCAGTACGCCCGAGCTCCAAGACCCACCATCCTTCGATGCCCATCAAGGAATACATCGACCGCAGACGAACCGACGGTTTCTTGGACGACAATTGGCTTCGCGTCCACGAACGGGTCGGCGGGCACATCATCGGCCTCTGCCCGACCGCAATGACCATCACCGCCCCACTACTTCGATGGAACGAGTGGACCGGAAAAGCCTTCGTGCACACCGGGGAAACCATCGTCGAGGGCGGAATCGCTCCGGTCTACGTGAACATCGCCCACGACTACGCCGTTTACGTCGAACCGAACGTGTGGATAGAACACCCCCTGACAAATAAGACTGAGAAAGGTACCCAACTGTGACCACTCTGGAAATCCGAGATACCGCAATTCGTCTCATCGGCGGATACATGGTGTCCAACGCAATCCGCGCAGCAAGCACGCTCGACCTCTTCGGTCGCATCGATAAGGCATCCGACACAACCATTGATGACCTCGCGACCGATCTCGGCGTTCCCGCACCGAATCTGCGCCGGCTCGCGAGCCTGCTGCAAAGCGCGCGACTGATCGAAGACATCGACGGCCGCATCACGCTCACCGACCTTGGCCGAGTCCTGGTACCAGGGCGGGAAGGGTCTTTGGCCGAATTCGCCCAGAACTTCACCAGCCCACTCTTTCAACGCGCCTGGGACCACCTCGAAACCTCCGTCAGAACCGGCGACCCCGGCTTCGACCTCGAACACCAGCAATCCGTCTACGACTACCTAGCCGACGACGAAGCCGCCAACACGCGCTTCAACCTCGCGATGCAGGAAGAGTCATGGGCCACGGCCAATGCAGCAACGGCCCTCATTCGTCTCGATCAGGACGAAACAGTCGTCGATATCGGAGGAGGAGACGGAACCTTCCTCACCACGCTCCTCCGCGCAAATCCCTCTTCTCGCGGCGTCGTGTACGACAGCCCCGCCGGGATCAGCGCGGCCCAGGAAGTCATTGCGCGCGCCGATGTCGTCGATCGGTGCACGGCAACCGGGGGCGACTTCTTCACCATGATCCCTCTCGGAGGTACGACCTACGTCATCAAGAGCGTCCTACAGGACTGGGACGATGAACACGCCCTACACCTCCTACGCACATGCAGGGCCCAGATTCCACTCGGGGCCCGGCTGATCATCCTCGGCAACTTCCTACCCGCCTCGCACGATGACGACGCCGCAGTGGGCTACCTCACCGATCTCTGCATGCTTGTGATCAGCGGAGGACGTGAACGCACACTGCACGACCTCGAGAACCTTCTCGACAAAGCGGGTTTCACGACCGACGCACTCCAGATCGCTCGCGTCGGACCGCTCACTGCCGTCGAACTGAGACTCACCTCATGACCACGGCACGGCCCTTCGACCCCTCGTCAGTTGTCGACCAGTTGCTTTCGGGACACTTACCCACACACCCTCGCGACAGACCTGTTCGACCTCTGACCACCGAGGAGCTGGCCTTCCTCGAAGACATCCGGACCTGGTGCGACAGCACCGATTTGGCCGCCGAGATCGAGTCGAGTCAGCAGATCCCCACGCACATGCTCGACGACCTGGGCCGGTTAGGGGCCTTCCGGATCATCATCCCTGAACAGCACGGCGGGCTTGGGTTCTCGGACGACTGCCTGCTGGCTGTCCTTGCTGTGTTGACCTCCGCCCACTCCACATTGTGCGAGGTCGTCGCCGCACACCAAGTCATCGGTGCCGTCCGCCCTCTCCTCGTCTTCGGCACCGACGAGCAGCAGGCCCAGTATCTACCCGAACTCACCGGCCAGGTCTCTGCCTTCGCCCTCAACGAATCAGCGCTCGGGTACGGGACGGAACCGTTGACCACAACGGCTCATTACGACCCGGTTCTCGACTGCTACCTCGTCACCGGCAGCAAGACGTGGATCACGAACGCGCCGATAGCGTCGCACGTTGTCGTCTTGGTCGATCTCATGCCCACACAACTCTCCGGTGGCGGCGTCACCGCGTTACTCGTCAAAGCTAGCGACGACGGAGTCGCCCGTGGACCCGGCAGCTCGTTTGCCGGCCTGCGAGGCCTGCCGAACGGACAGTTGAACTTCGACGACGCCCGGATCCCCGCCGATCGACTGATCGGCACCGAGGGTGCGGGATTCGACGTGGCCCTGACTTGTCTCAGCAAATCCCGCGCTGCCCTACCTGTCGTCTGCCTCGCCACCATGACGACCTGTCTGGCAGATGCAGCCGCATGGGTCCGCGAGGACCGACAGACCCGCCGCGGCTTGCACACCAATCCTCAAATTCAGCGCCACCTCGCCCGTCTCATGACACTAGGACTGATTGCGAACGCAGTCACATGGTTCGTTCTGGACCCGCACTGCGCAGACACCGACGCCGAGGCCGCCAAACTCATCCTCAGCGAGTCCGCCGCCGAGGCCACGGACATACTCCTCCAACTCGTCGGCGGTCGTGGTTACGAGACCGCCGAGTCAGCCCGTCGACGCCGAGCACCGGCCTCGCGTGCTGAGCGACTGTGGCGCGATACACGGGTCACTCGCATCTTCGACGGGTCGACCGAAATGCTGAAAGACATGATGGCGCAGCCCTTCAGCGGCACCCCACCACTCGAACACACCACCTGCGCACCATCAGACGAACAAATGACAATTCTCGCGGTCCAGGCCGCCCACCTACGTGACATTGTTCGGCGTCACGACGACCAGTGGGTGCGCGCCGCCGCACTGGACTGCGTGCTCGACATGTTCACCTTCTACTGTGTGCGCCGATTCCAGCAGGAATTGGGTGAGACCGAGCAACCCATCACCGGCGTATGGGAAGTCACCACTGAAACCCTCACTCAGCGGATTGCGTTGGGACTCGAGTCGGCGGCGAATTCAGACCGCCTGGCGAAAATCGCCCGACTGGCAACAGAATTGACTTCCCGTACCGCCGCGCATCACTCGCCCGCCCTCCGGCGCCCGCTGGCCGAACTGGGAGTCCACCGATGACATCGACCATTCCGACGGCGGCCTTGACGGACAATCCACTGGCCATCGCAATCGAAACCGGGCGTGTACGCCCGAACGACCTCGCCCCTCTCGCATGCCACCTCGACGAGCTCGTCGGTTCCAACGTCTCATCCACCGAACTCATGGCCCGCCGGCACCAGAACACACCGCTGGCCAGCCTCTACGAACTCAGCCATCAATCCGAACAGCATGCTTACCAGCTGCTGTCCTCCTTCGTGGGCGTCTACGACACCGGCTCTAACCCAACCCGATCCATGGACGCTGTTGCTCTGGCGTACCCAGGTCAGATCGCACGTATCGCTGTGACCGGCTCGCCATGGGACTATCCCGCCAGTTTCGTCCACCTCTGCCGGTCATCTACCGGCTGCTATCGACGCCTCTACGAAAGTCTGCTCGCCACAGAGTTTTTCACCACGCAGCAACTGGCGCACTTCGACTACTTCAGCCAGATCGACGAAGCCGAAATCACTGCAACCGAGTCGCTTCTGACTGGGATTCCTGATGCGGCCCTCGCACGCGCACTCCAGCTGGCCCAGCAGTTGGCGAGCTTCGAAGAACTTTTCTGGCAACGCATGGTCGCACTCTGCACTGCATAACCCCCACTGTGAAGGGAAGAACTCCACATGCCGATTCCGTTCCACACCGACCCCGTCACAACGATGCCCAACCAAGCAGGTCGATGCATGTACGCAAAGATCGATGAACTCCGCAAAATTGGGCCTGCCGTACCCGTATCCCTACCGGACGGGATGACAGCGTGGTCGGTCGTCCGCGGCGACATCGTGGCTCAACTACTCACCCATCCCCATGTGTCACGAGATGTGAACAAGGCAGTGCCGTCCTATATCCCCGGCGAAGTGCCGTGGCTTGCCCCGTGGGCGGATCTGCAGAACATGACCACAAAGGATGGTGACGAGCACTCCCGGCTGCGCCGCGTAGTCGTCCCGTCCCTCACAAATCGCAAAGTTCAACAGCTCAGGCCGGCGATCGAACGTATCAGTCGAGAGCTTCTGCACGGACTCGCGGACAATGACCCCGACGTCGTCATCGATGTCCACGCAGAGTACTCGTACCAGATTCCCACTCTCGTCATCTGCGACTTACTCGGACTCCCCCACGATCAGCGCCCCGAAGTCCTCCGGGTCTTCCGCCTTGTCGCCCGGACTGATCTGAGCCCGCAGGAAGCAGATCAAGTTCATCTCGACCTTCACACGGCCATGCGCACACTTATCGCCACCAAACGCTCTCACCCCGGGGACGATCTCACGAGCGTTCTCATCGCCGAAAGCGACAAAGAACACGACCCACTCAGCGAGGACGAACTCGTCGCAACGCTGCTACTCATGATCGGCGGCGGTAGCCAGACAACCATCAATCTCATTGACCACGCACTCGCCGACGTATCCGAACATTCACAACTGCGGCGCATTGCGGCGGACCGAAGTAACAACTCACGCAACATCATCGAAGAATCACTGAGGAAGGATTGCCCGGTGATGAATCTGCCCATGCGATGGGCACTGGAGGATATCGATCTCGGCATGAACACCATCATCAAAGCTGGCGAGCCGATCTTGCTCAATTACGGCGGACACGGCAGAGACCCCGACACCAACTCGGAACCCGAACGGTTCGATATCGACCGCGAACACCGGCAACATCTGGCTTTCGGCCTCGGCGCGCATCGCTGTCCAGGATCTCAACTTGCCATACTCGAAGCAGAAATCGCCGTCAGCGAATTCTTCCATGCCTTCCCACACGCGAGCACCGCCGGCGACATAGATGCGTCGGCAGGTCCCACGTTCATCGGCAACGACCTGCTCCGGCTACCCATGCGCCTCGGCGAGCGCAATGCCTGATCATCGCACCGGAACTCCCGAAAATACAGCTACGCAGCGCGCTGCACGAATCATTCGCGAGGCGGGCTACCTGAGCCTTGCAACGGCCGATACAGTCGGCCGACCTTGGGTAGCCCAACTCCAGTACGCGTGGTTCTCTTTGCCGCTCAGCGTCGTCGTTGGCTCGCACATCGCAGCCCGACACTCGCGCGACATTGCAGAGACTGGGCAAGCCGCAGCGACGATCTCGACCTTGCCGGGGAGCCCGAACGGCCTCGATGGAGTTCAGGTAGCTGGAGCATGTACGGCTCTCGATGGAGACGAGCTTCACGCAAAGGCACCGGACTTCTATCAGCAGATGTTCCCCAACGCCACAGAGGGTAGCCAGATTGGGCTCACACCTGAGCAACTTCAGGGAGATGCGCCTCTACGGCTGTACAAGCTCTCGATCGACGAACTCTGGATCCTCGACCTCGATCGGTGGGCGCTGGACCAGGTGTCGACACGCATCCGGCTAGACCCGGACGCTGTCAGTGTTCACCTGGCGTTGGAATAAGTCTCAGACCGATATTTGGACGGACACGCCTACAGCTGACGGAGTGAGTACGCGCAGCCGAGGTGTTCGGAGTTTGAGGGAGCACTCAAAGGCCCTTACTGTCGGGGTCAACGAACCGGCATCTCGGACTCGATGAACGCGAGAAGTTCCTCCAGTAATTTGTCTGCACGGTTTTCGACGTCGGCGAGGGCGGGATCGACGTAACCGAGAAGATCATGAGCGTTTCTGCGAGCGCGTGTTCCGCGTTCGTAGTAGCCGGGGGTCTAGCCTCGATCTTTCTTCCTGCTGACGTGGTGGCCTGATCGGTACGAAATGGTGGATTTCGACGGCGCTCACGTAGATCGGGCGCGGTGTGGCGGCCGATGTCGATCGGGTGGGCGCTCGGCTCCACTGTCCGAGAGGGTGTCCTTCGTATCGTGTGGGTAAGGGTCGGTGGTCAGGCGGGCGCGGGTAGCGCCGCCAACCTGGTCAGTGCAGTGACGATCAGGGCCGACCACGAGGCGTCCTTCGACAACCGTAGATGGGTGCGGCGTGCGTGGGTGGCGATGCGTCCGGCGACCGAAAAGATTCGCAGACGTAGCCGTTTCGGTTCCCACCGGCGCGCGTCGTGGTCGGTGAAACCGAGCATCTGCGTCCATGCGGTGAGTTCGAGTGCGAGTTCGACGATCGCCAGCCGGATGCGGTTCTGGTCTAAGCTGTACAGCGGAAAGTTCTCGAGGCCAGTGGCATTCGAGTTTCTAATGCGGTCTTCGCAGCGGGCACGGCGCCGATGCCGCAATTCGAGATCTTGAACTTGACCACGGTCGGTGTTCGTGGCGAATGCAGTGAGCCGCAGGCCGTCGGCATCGGTGAAACGCAGTTGTGCACCTGGATGCGGACGCTCCTTTCTGATGACCACCCGCATACCCGGCGGCCACGTCGAGAGGTCGAGCACGCCGGTGACCTCGATGACCCAGGCACTGTCGCGGACCTTTTCGTCAGCGTCGATCGCGGCCGACCACGCACTCTCGGGGACCTCACGCAGCGCGCTGACCATGGCGTCGGTGAGCCCGAACCCGATCGAATAGGAAACCCGTTTGTTGTGCAGCCACGACAGGAAGGCGTGACTGGCTCCGGCACCGTCGGTGCGCACCAGCACTTTCTTGCCGGGGCGGCCACCGGTGGTGAACGGCAGCTGCGCGAGCGCCTTTCGGGTGACGTCGATGTGGTCGGCGGCGGTGTTCGAGCCAGCGTTTCCTGCCCGCAGTAGCGCGGCGAGGGGCTCGCCGGTACCCACGTGTCCGTGGTCGACGAACGCCATCAACGGGTGAAAGCCGAAGCCACGCTTGTACGTTGGGGCAGCGAGTTCTTTGTCGGAGTGCGCGGTGACGAGGGCGGCATCGAGGTCGATGACGATCGGATGCTGGGCGGTGATGTCGTGATCGGGGGCGTTCTTGCCGGCATGTTTCCATGCCGCGGCGCGGGCCGAGGCTCGGGCGGTGTCGATGGCGGTTAGGACTGCGGGCGCATCGGTGGCCAAGGTGGTGATCTGCCGGGAGACGGTCGGGTCGGAGGGGACTTTGCCGAATACACCGGCATGCTCACGGAGGGTCGCGATATCGGCGAGGCAGTCTCCACCGAGCGCAAGTGACACTGCGAGGTCGACGATGATCTTGCCGGGATCGAACTGCGCCAACGGTTTACGCCACGACGACAGGCTCCGTGAGAGGGCTGCGGTGAGTCCGGTGACATCCACGGTTCGCAATACGTCACCGCACCGCCGTTCGACACGACCCCGGTTCCGGTGGCATCGACGGACAGGGCGGGTTACGACGACGTAGACTGACTCACCAGAATGGTGCCTCTCAATCTGGGTGTTTTTCAACTGCGATAAGTCGAATCCTCCCAGTTCGGAGCACCATTCCTCGAATCGGACGCGCCGTGAAGCCTTACCGGCATGAAAGCGCCAGGCCAAGCCGACATCTGGGCGGGGAATTACAACGAGCGATCGAGGACCGATAGCATCTCTTTGATCCTGTCCTCGTCACGCATGTAGTGAGTCCACTTCCCGACCCTCGTAGATTTCACAAGACCGGCGCGTTCGAGCTCACGCATGTGCGTGGACACGGTTGATTGTGCGACGCCCACTTTTTCGGTGATCTGAGAAACGCACACGCCCACGTCTTCGGGATCCGCGATCCCTCGTTCGATAGGGAAGTTGCCGCGAGGGTCCCTCAGCCACTGCAGAATCTTCAGACGCGCAGGGTTGGACAGCGCTTTGAAGACGTCGATTTCGTCCGCCGCGTTCCGCACGTCACCTCGATTCCTTCGTAGTTGCATCCTCGCGCTACACCCACCTCGCACTACACCTACATATAGGGATGTAACTATGTTACCGCCGACTGTACCGTACTACTGGCGATTGCCCGCGCACTAGTGAAGGTGATCTGATCGGTCGGTCCAACGCTGCTCGAACAGGCCGAGTGTCCCCGGGGTCGGTGCGTGTGGGGGCCGAAGGCGAAGTGCCCAGTTGAGCAGTGCGTTTCCGACCATGTATAACCGGGGTTGTTCGAGTTGGCCCCTCGGACTGAGCCTGGCCACGAACCAGTCGAAGGCGGTGTCGCCGCCGTAGGCCGGGTGCGGTGTGTAGAGCGTTGAGTCGATCCCGAGCTCCGAAAGCACATTCAGTGTGTATGCGAACGGGTACGGCCGGTTGGCACGGGCGTCCGGCGAGTCCTCCATTGTATGAAACGCCCCGGTCATCCGAGAGAGAAAATCATCGGTGATCAGATGCGACTCGCCACAGAAGTACGCCAGTTGCGCGAGGTACGCGTAAGCGATTCCGTGCAGGAAGTAATCGGAACCGGGGTCGATCTGGAGCCACTCGTCGAATGTCCGTCTCACAAACCCCGCCGCATCAGGAATCTCGGAGTCGAGGAGACCGAGATTGGACAGCGCCAAGACATAGTAGAGGGTCATGTGCGTACGTTCAGATCCGGTCATCTGCTCGATCAGCCGGGATGCTTGCTGGATTCGGTTCTGGCCGAGTGTGAGGAGGTCTCGCTCTCCGGATGCGCTGACGCTGATGAGGGTGGTGAGTAGTGGGTATGCGCGTACGAAACTATCGGACATCGGGCTCGGGAACGAAGGCGGAAAGCGGAGTTCGGCGGCCCCGTCGAGGTAGTTCAGGAGCTTGGGAAGCGTCTTGGCGGCTTTGAGGCGGTCGCCGTGTCCGAGCGTGATGATCGATGTGATCATGGTCGATCCGCCTCGTCCTCGGAAGAACGGTGAGGGGACGCGTTCGAGAGATTCCAGGGCCTCGCCGATGCAGTCACGTTCGGCCGTCTGCAGTGACTCGCCCATACCCATGGCCGCGAACGCGAAAAAGATCGCTGACCACGCCGAGACTTTTTCGTAGTCTCCGTGGGCGCCGCGGTTCTCGTCGTCGATGCGGTCGGGTTCGATGCGGTCGATCGCGGCTAATGCCTTGTATCGTAGGTTAACTCCGTTGTCGACAAGGTGGGATGGGTCCTGCCCGAGTTTGGCTAAAGCGTCGATGATGTTGCAGTATCCGTTGACGGAGAAGTACGGATTCGAGATCGAGTCGGCAGCCGCAACAGCGGACCGGGTCAGTACACGCACTTCGGTGCTCGGGGCGGGATTGGTGGGGTCGCTTACCCGAAGTGCCAATTCCGCGATCCGTGACGCCAACAGGAGCTGCTGATTGCTCCCTTCGGTCTGATCGATGAGTGCAGAGAACGATGTTCGGATGCGATGGGCTGCAGTTTCGCTGTATCCGGCCGGATTCTGGCCGAGCCCTATTCCGCGGACGATTCGGCTCCATGGGGTCCCCAGCAATCGGCTCTCCATTCCTAGATCGTCGAGACCGTTGACGGGAGGTGACACCATGTGACCCGACATCACTGAGCGGTTCCGGTCAGTGTCGACACTGTCTCGGTGCGCGGCATCGGATGGACGGGTGCGTCGATGCCGAGAAATTGTGATCTGGTTCCCTCCAGAATGTCGACGGCCCAGTTGAGCCACTTGATGCCTTCGGCGTAGATGGCCAGCGGACGACGTTGCACTGCGGGCGTATCGATGATCGAACCGTCCACCTCCGAGGTGAAGTGAAAGGGAGGCATAGCGGTGAAATGGGTGCCCATAGTGAACACGAACCGTTGGATCCAGAATGGGTCGTCGTTGGTGGCCCCGTGGATACGCTGGGCTTCGTCCGCGAAGTAGCGTTCGATTCCGGACACCGGCACAGACCGCGGGTCCTCGTTGCGTTCGGCAAGGTCTTCGACTCGGTAGGCCTGTGCATAAGGATTGTCGCTGGTGAAGGTGATATCGAGGACGGGCACGCCGTCTGCCCGCACCCGGTAGTCGATGTCGAACATCTCGGCGTGGATCTCGTCGTAGTGTCCGAGGGAGTTGTGCCAGGGCTTGTTGTCGTACATGGGGTCGTCGACTGTGGAGGCACCCGCGCTGCGGTATCCGATCGCCCGCGGATCAAGGAACCTCAGGTCGAGGGACTTTGCGGTGATCGAGTCGAGTGCGGCGGAAATTGTTCCAGAATCCGCACCCCGACGAATGAGCCGGTCGGCGAGCATCAACGGTCGGAGGTTGACCGCTTTGATGTTCTCGGTGTTCGTGTCCCCCATGACGAGGCTGAGATGTGGGGCTCGCAGCACGTGGCGGTAATCGACGCGCTCGCGCAGAATCTTGAGTATCTCATTGTAGTTACGGTACGAGTGTCCGTTGATTTCGATGGTGGGGGAATCGAGCAGAGTGTTGCTGAAGGTCGCGGGTGCGGTCTTACGGCACAGGGCCAATCGGTCTTCGATCTTCTTGAAGTACTGGATCTCGAGCACGTCGTCGGGAGTGCTGCGTCGGCGAGCAGTGTGGACCTTGTCACGAAGGAACACCCCAATTTCCCGGTAGATGCGGGCGACGACGGCCGGAGCGGGCGTGCTTTGGCGGATGTACTCGCCGATCTCAGTCCCCGGTACGTAGCTCATCTCATAGATGACCTCGTGTGGCTTCCGGCTGGTATCAGTGTGAGTTGGTTCGTCGCCCATCTCGACCATGTTGTGGACACGGGGGAAGTACGGGGCGACGTCCTCGGGGAGCTTCATCAGGTACTCGGCTTGCTCTCGCGCTTTGGTGAATGGTGGCAGCATCACTCCTTTGCCGTTCGGATCCCAGTTCGCCGAGGTAAGCGCCTCGCTGAGTACCTTGCGCACTGTTCGCCCGGGAAGATCTGGATATCGGTTGAAGAAGAGGGTCATCGACTCGCTGCCGCCCGCACCGAACCCGAGTAGTTGCTCGCCGGGTTCGACGTAGGCAAGGACAGTGCTGGCGATCAAGTTGCGACTGCGTGCGTAGTCGATTGCCAGTGAGCGTTCGGCGGAGTGGGCGAGCAAGCTGGCCCTCTCCAGATCGTCGAGGGCGGCATTGAGTCCTGGCACCCAGATCTGGTCGATATCGCTGATGACAATGGTGCGCAGAGGATATGGCGCGGTGTCGAGGTGACCGAGATCGGTGCTTGGGCAGAGGGTTATCACAGTCACTGATGCGCCAACCCTGATCGGCCTCGAAGCGCGGTCGTCCCTCGGACCCGCAGAGTGAATGTAGCTCTCTGTGATAGTCAGCAGGTCTGCCCGAGCCGACACTAGCGATCCGTCCGGCCCCACCAGAGGTTGCTCGGAGTCGGTCAGTACAGACTCGATGACGCGCAAGTGGTCCGAGCCATGCGCTGCGGCATCGTCTTTCAGCGCCGCAGCGGCAAGTGGAACCACGGTGTGGGGCTGGAGCGCGCCGGCTGCGACCAATGAGGCGAGCCACCCAAATAGGTCGCCGTGCCCCAAGAACACGTGGTTCTGATCGAAGATGGCACGACGATGCTTGGTCATCAGTTCGTAGGTCGCCAACTGCTGCACGAGGACGTCCACTGCGTCGGCCCGGGCGACGGCCTCCTCCAGGTTGACGGGAACATCGAAAGAAAGTTGCGGGCCGTTCGATCCGCTGATCAGTGCTTCTCTGAGTGTTTCTGCGAGGGGATGAGACGCGGCGATCTCGCGGCCTAGTCGAGTCGCCTCCCGTATGTGGGTCCTACTGGGTAGCTCGAAGTGGACGACTACGGTCTCGCTCCTGCTTGGGTTGTCGAGCGGGATGGTGCGATATCGCCCCGACCTGCTCTGGACGTACAGCTCTACGTACGCAAGCGATGGACTCTCGCCCTTCTGCTTCTTCACACGCGAAGATATGACCAGGTCGCCTTCATCGATGTCGTCGCGATGCGCGACAGTTGCCCGCAGCACATCTATGAAGCTCGACAGCGCTGCGGGTGGTTGTTCTCCTCCATACAGATAGAGTGAGTTCCTGCTGGTGGGTCGTGTCAATCTCTCCAACACGCCGACCACGGTCGGTACCTGGGTGGTGTCCGGGCGGAGCGCCGTACGGATCACGTCGTGTGGAAGGTTCGAATCTGTTTGATACGGAACTGTGACAATGTCCTGAGCGACGGTGCGAATCTGTTGAATTCTGTCGGCAGCGTGTACGAACGCATCGACTTGGGCGGGATCAGCAACCGAGACTCCAGTTGCGCTCACGTGGTTGGCATGGAGCATCTCCAGGGATTTGCGGCCAGGCCCGAACTCGATGACCAAATCGGGGTGAAGTCGGTCGACCGCACGTGCCGTCTCTGCAGAGTTCATCGGCAGATCGGTCATGGCGAGAATGGCCTGCCGCATCTCGTCCGCAGTGCCGATCATTCCGCTGCGGTGGTTCGCGATCACGGGTATTAGCGGATCTGCAAACGAGATACCGGAATCGGCGATAAAGGCTCCCAGCGCCTGCTTTGCCGGCGACATCCGCCACGAATGCGCGATGAACCGAGTCGGTGGCTTTAGTTCCGTGCCGGAGACATCCGGGTGTTCACGCACCAGGTCGACGACGTCGCCGAGATGGCGCGGATGAACGTAGATGTTCACTTGCCGTGGGGAGTAACGCTTGTGCACTTCGATGCTGTCGGGGTGGCGCTGAACGAGGTCCGCAACGAGCTGCTGTACTCGATGTGGCTTTCCTTCGATACCGATCACGTGCAGCTCGGCGTCTACGGCGGGCCTCCCGATCTGCAAACTATCGGTGTATTCGCGCGCCTTCAGAGCGACAGGCCCCTGGCCGTGTGCGCCTGCGACCGACAGCATGAGCGGAGCGAATATCTGTGCTACGGCCGCCGCATCGTCGATGGACAGGCTCCCCGCTGCTACTGCCGATGCGAGCATTCCGAAACTCTCTCCGGTATACCCCAGCACGTCGAACCGGTCGAGGCCACCGAGCATGTCGAAACGGTCGGCGAGCGCAATGCTGTGTACGAGTACGCCGACAGCGATGGCTGCTTGACGCTCGACGTCGTCCGCAGGCAGCTGGGTTGCCGTGAGATCGAATGAATCGACCGATGAATACCCGATCACACCGGACGCCGCTTTCCGATAGGTCTCCGATATCCGGTGAGACGCCGCGACCAGGTCGTGTGCCCTGAGGTCACGGTAGGCGGCTCGGCTACCGAGTCCCGGAAACGCCCCGACGATACTGACGGAGCTGGCCTCTACCGACACCGGTGTGGTGTCATTTCTCTGCGCACGAGTACGCGTGCGTTCGGCGGTCTGCGGCACTTGTCCCCCTAGGTGATCTTCTCGAACATGGTTTGTGCGACGTGGTGCCGCCGCGGTGCAGCGTCTGAAGCAGGCCTTGCTGGAGATCTCGCCGAGCTGGTGGATGTGCGGGCTCGAGCCGTTCGGCTCGGGCTCAGGAGGACGCGCGTGCTTGTTTCGCGAGGTCGGGTGCAGCCGCCGGTCCTGTGCGTTTCGAGGTGCCGGATGTGCCGGTGAGTACGGTCAACCCGAGAACAAGAAGTGCGGCGAGTCCCAGTGCCGCGCCGACCCAGAGTGGCGAGACGTATCCGAGTCCCAGCGCGATGGTGAGTCCTCCGAGCCACGCACCGATGGCGTTTCCGACGTTCAGTGCCGCGATATTGAGACCGGACGCCATCGTGGGAACGTCCTCGGCGTGCCGCATGACGCGTAGCTGTAGGCCGGGTGCAGTTGCGAAGCCGACAGTCCCGAGAACAAACATCGCGACAAGAGCGAATGCCTTATTGCCAGCTCCGAGAGCGAACACCGCAAGGACTACGGACATGATCAAGATCAGCAGTGCCAGGGACTTGTCCAGTGACCGGTCCGCGAGGCGCCCCCCGAGCAGGTTTCCGAGGAAGGTGCCGACGCCGAACAGTAGAAGAATCAGCGGTACCGTGGACTCGGCGAACCCGGTCACTTCCGTGAGTGTGAACGCGATGTAGGTGTACGCGCCGACCATCGAACCGAACGTGAGCACGCTGACCAGTGCGGATGCGAGGGCGGGCCAGCGGCGGAAGACCTGCATCTCGGATCGAATGCCTGACGAGGGCTGATCGTTCTTTACCTCGACGAGCAGCTGCATACCGACCAATGCAAGCACCCCGATGATGGTGATGGCCCAGAACGTGGACCGCCAGCCCAGTTGTTGTCCCAGTAACGTGCCGAGCGGAATACCGGCGACATTTGCGACGGTCAGCCCGGCGAACATCAGGGCGATGGCTCCGGCGCGTCGGCTCTCTACGACCAGGCCAGCGGCGACCACTGCACCGACACCGAAGAATGCGCCGTGGCACAGGGCGGCGATGACGCGACCGACCATGAGGACCGTGAAATCCGTTGCTAGCGCTGAGATCATGTTTCCGATGATGAACAGGACCATGAGCCCGACCAGCGCCGGCTTCTTCTTGAAGCGGGACAGGAACGCTGTCAGTGCGATCGCGCCGAGGGCGACGCTCAGCGCATAGCCGGATACGGCGTATCCGGCTGTGGATTCGCTGATGTCGAGATCCCTCGAGATCTCCGGGAGCAGCCCGACTATGCCGAACTCTGTCAGACCGATTCCGAATCCGCCGATCGCGAGTGCAATGAGGCCGGCAGGGGTGCCGGCGGTTTTCTCTGTCATGTCAGTACCTTTCTCGCATCGATGTATCGGGAATTTACTGTATGAGACGCATCGGTATATATTGATGTGACGATGTTCACAGAAATTGTGCGGGCATTTTCGATGCAGGCGCGGGCGACGAGGAGAACTTCATGTCGGCCACCGATACGTTTCCGGGGCAGCGATCCATCGGGGCAGCGAGCGGTCCCGCAAGAGTCGGGCAACCGAAGGTAGCCATTTCAAGTGCTTGAACGGGGTGGTGTTGTCCCATTTCGGCACCGAATCATGATGTGGCCCAGAAAATCGTCTCATGCTTTGATGGGTCGCTTGTGGGTCACAGGACGTCTCTGAGGCAGCCTCTTGTGCAAGAGATTCCAGCAGTTGTCGAAACCAGATTGACTGACTCATTGTGGTTACATCGGTCCACGTGAACACCGATGGGCGCGCCGGCTCGCTGACAGTGACCTCGTGACACGGAGGGGGTGCAACACACGACCGTCCGGCGCGTCCGGTCATAAAGTTTGCTACGGTCACTATGGACCGATTAAGAGAGTGCGCTGAAACGGGCACAGCTTTGCGAAGTGAGTCCGAGTTACATAATCCGGGGGTTTTTATGGGTGAACTCAGTGGGCGAGTTGGCGCTATGGCACCGTCTGCAACGCTTGCAATCGATGCAAAAGTAAAGGCTTTACGCGCCGAAGGTAAAAATGTTATCAGTTTTGGCGTCGGTGAACCAGACTTGCCGCCTGCGACTCACATTCTCGATGCCGCGCGTCGTAGCTGCATAGACGACACAAACCACCGATACTCGCCAGCAGGAGGCAAGCAAGTCCTGCGGCAAGCGGTCGCCGAACGGACGGTTCGTACGTCCGGACGAACGACGGTAGCCGACGAGGTAGTCATCACCAACGGCGGAAAGCATGCGATTGCAACTGCTTTCATGACATTGCTCGATGCGGGCGACGAAGTTATAATCGTCGCGCCTTACTGGACCACGTATCCGGAGAGCGTTCGGCTTGCTGGAGGTGTTCCTGTCATCGTGCAGACGACGGAAGCAACTGGCTTCCTCGCTACGGTCGAGGCTCTCGAGGAGAAGCGTTCTAGTCGAACCATAGCCATCGTCGTGGTTTCACCCGGAAACCCAACTGGCTCAGTTCATTCTGCGCTGGAGTTGGAAGAGATTGGTAATTGGGCCGTCAACAACCGTCTCTGGGTTGTGTCGGACGAGATTTATCAAGATTTCACCTACGAGAATCCTTTCGTCAGTATTGCCGGAGTGTGTCCCGGTCTTGTCGATCGCTTGGTTCTGATCGACGGTGTCTCGAAGAGCTATTCAATGACAGGATGGCGTGTGGGTTGGCTGACCGCCCCACGAGAGTTCGCGCAGGCGGCGGCGACTCTGATCTCACACACTACGTCCAACGTCAATAACGTCGCTCAGGACGCTGCAATTGCGGCTCTGACCGGAGAACAGTCCGCTGTGGACCGGATGCGCGATGCATTTGTTTCACGCCGAGAGCGCGGTCACCAATTGTTGGGAGATATCGACGGGGTCGTGTGCGGAAAGCCCGGCGGAGCTTTTTATCTTTACCCGAACGTGAAGGCACTGTTTGGCAGATCAATCGGAGGGCGAATTATCGATTCGTCGGTGACACTCGCCGAGGTGGCGCTTTCTGAGGCGCTGATCGGGTTGGTTCCTGGTGAAGCTTTTGGTACGCCCGGATATTTGCGGATTTCGTATGCGTTGTCGAAAACCGAGATGGAAGAGGGACTCGGGCGATTTGCCCGACTGATCAACAATTCTTGAGGGGGATGTATGACAACCGCTATTTCTGGCTTACCCGCTGTTCGTTTGGACGATGAGACCAGGGACCGTGCATTCGATCTTCTGATCGGACAAAAAGACCCGACCACGGACGTCGACCGCTCGACCGCTCATGGCTTACAGGCACTTTCGATACTGCCCACCGAGACGCTTCAACAAATTCTTGACTTCGGTCGACACGTGTCAGCGCCCCCGGTGATGCTGTTGCAGAACCTGCCGACGGATCGTGCGCTACCCGACACTCCGACCGATGGCGGCGCAGCCAAGGAGAAGCAGACGTTTATATCTGAGGGTGTCCTGTTGGCCCTGTCGACGCTGCTCGGCGAACCGGTGTCGTTCAGGACCGAAAAGAACGGCAGAATAATTCATGACATTGCGACCACCAAGGGTGGTGCCGACACTCAGACCAGTCAGGCATCGAAGGTGTTCCTCAATTTCCATAACGACATCGTCTACGACGAAAACGATCGCTATGATGTAAGCAATCCGGACTTCCTTGTCCTGTACTGCTTGAGGGGCGCACCGGGAGGCGCAGCAGGCACCTATTATTGCGCCGCATCCGAGATCATCGAGTTTCTTCCTCCCGAAACGGTTGCGACACTTCGGGATCCGCGGTTCAAGCTCAATGCTCCGGGCGGATACACAAAGATGTACGCCAACAACCAGGCTGTCTGGTCGCTACCGATGCCGCTGATCGTCGGACCACCCGAGTCGCCGGAGATATTTCTCGCAGCGAACGGTGTCATCGGAATCGACGAGACAGCCCAGCGCGCACTCGATTCCGTCCAGGAGTTGTGCCGCAGCGGAAGCATCGGCGCACGGGTGGAGCTCACGCCAGGTGACGCCCTTCTCATCAACAACCGCAAGGGCGTTCATGCCCGCGATCCGTTCCCCGCCCGATTCGACGGAACGGACAGGTGGCTCCAGCGAACATACATCCGCCGATCGTTGTGGAATATTCGCGACAAAGCAGTCGACGGGAGACTTCATAGGTGAGCGCTCCGGAGATCTACGAGCAGATCGAGTCCGACGTCCGGACGTACTGTCGGCAATTTCCGGTGGAGTTTCGCGCGGCGCGCGGCAGCTCGCTGACCGACGTCGACGGGCGTAGGTATCTGGACCTGATGTCCGCCGCCGGAAGCCTCAACTACGGCCACAACCATCCGATCATCAAGGCTGCGGTCATCGACTATTTAGCTGGCGACGGTCCAGTCCAGTCCTTGGACCTACATACCGAAGCGAAGACCGAGTTTATTCGAACATTCAGGGACACCGTATTCGCACCCCGGAATATCGACTACAAGATTCAGTTCGCCGGTCCCACTGGGTCCAATTGCGTCGAGGCCGCCCTCAAGATCGCTCGCGTGGCGACGGGACGGTCCACGGTGGCCGCCTTCACCGGAGGATTTCACGGCGGATCGTTGGGTGCACTGGCGGTATCGAGTAACCGCAAGAAGCGCTCTGCGGCAGGTGTGACGCTGCCGGGTGCCGTGTTTCTGCCATACGACGGAGCGCTCGACTCATTGTCCGAGTCGCTGGGTTACGTCGAGATGGTTGCGACCGAGAGTGCTACGGGCGTAGACAAGCCCGCGGCGTTCATTTTGGAGACGATTCAAGGAGAAGGCGGGGTAGCCACCGCAAGTACGGCGTGGCTGCGCGGTGTGGCAGATATCGCCGCTCGACACGACATCTTGTTGATCGTCGACGACATTCAAGCCGGGTGCGGCCGCACCGGGAGCTTCTTTTCGTTCGAAGATGCGGGTATCGAGCCGGACATCGTCTGTCTCGCCAAGTCCGTCGGTGGTCTCGGACTTCCGATGGCCCTGGTGCTGTTGAAGCGTCCTTTGGACGTGTTGCCGCGAGGATCTCACGCCGGTACCTTCCGTGGACAGAATTTGTCGTTCGTTGCCGGTACTGCCGCATTGGGCCTCTGGAGTGACCGGGAGTTTCTCAACGGCATCGACAACGTCGTCACGGGCCTCGAGACGTTTTCCGCAGAGGTCGGCCACATACCCGGCGCCACTCCCCGAGGTCGAGGCGCGCTTCGAGGGGTTCATTTCAGCAACGGGGCGGTCGCCGGCCAAATTGTGCAGCGCGCTTTCGAGGCAGGGATTCTGCTCGAGACCAGTGGGGCCGACTCCGACGTCGTCAAGATCATGCCGCCTCTGACGACGCCCCTGGACGAGCTCTCCGATGCGCTCAACATAGTCCTATCTCTCATCAAGGAGACCAGTTATGTCTGAACTCCAGGTTATGTCCGAAATCGCAGTAGAGGACGCAACCGAAGTCGACTTCTCAGTACTTAAGCGACTGAACGCGGCCTGGCCCAAGAGGTCCACGCTCGCCTCCGACATCGGCCGCCTCCACACGGACGATGAATTTTTCGACCCGAGCGTGCCTGACTATCCCGAACATTTTCTCCCGTTCGCAAATCACCCTTCGTGGATCGACGCGGGCGCGGAACAACGCCAGAAAGTGCTGACAGCCGCCTGGTTGGTCTACAACCAGCGCGTCATCACCGCGGAGGAAGAAGTCGCAAATCCGACGTTCCAGCGGATCGCACACGGAACATTGTTCGGTTTGAGTGGAGCAGCGCTGCGCGAGGCCGCGCAGCAGGCACACGTTGACGAGACCTGGCATACCTACATGCATATCCTGGCGATGCGCAAGACCGGGGAGCTTCGAGGCATGGATACGATGCCGACGTACCCGGATGCTGTGACCTACCGACGGTTGGTCGAGGCCAGAGCGGCGAGCAGTGGCGAAGACGAGAACGAGATCCTCGACTTCGCGTGGACAGTAGTGTCCGAGATCAGCATCAACGCTTACCTGGAGTTGTTGTCGAACGACCAGGACATCCAGCCGTACCACAGCCTGGTGACGAGGTTGCACGCCCGCGACGAGTCCGCTCACGGTGCCGTGCTGATCGAGATCGCGAAGGCGGCCTACGGCGCTATGTCGGAGCAGCAGCGGCGCTGGTTCGTCACCGCGCTTCCTCGCGCGCTCCGCGCTTTTGCCGAGACCGATTACTCGGTGTGGCCGATCGTGCTGTCCCATGCGGGATTCGAGGACGCGGACGCGATCGTGGCAGAAATGAAGAACTATCCCGGCAACGAGCTGCTCGTGCGCGACTTCTCCGGGCTCACTCGGCTCGGGCGCGCGCTGCACATCGAGATCGAGTTTCCTGAATGACGGAACTCGAGCGAGACTTAGTTGCCGGGGTCACCACTACGCACCCGGTCTCGCGGCGCGTGCTCATCGTCACGACCCCGTCGGACGTACATTCGTGGAACCTCGTTTTCCTCTCGCTGGTAGTTCGAGACGCGGGAATGTCGTGCCGAATAGTGGGTCCTGCATCGCAGCTCGACGAAATCGTAGTTGGTGCGGAGGAATTCGCGCCGGACGTCGTTTTGGTGAGCACCATCAACGGCCATGGAGAGTTCGAAGCCGCCGACGTTCTGAATGCGCTTCGTGAGGTGTGCGATCCGCACGTTCCGGTCCTGATCGGAGGCATCCTCGGTGTCTCGCACGAGCTCAGGAGCAGTCGCCGGTCTGCGTTGTTGTCGATGGGGTACACGGAGGTGTTCGAGGGGGCCGATCTCACGGTGGGCAAGGTGCGTTCGGAGCTCGAACGTGCAGGGCTTGCCCACCTCGCGTCGGCGGGAGGGGGACGATGATGCAGTCGGGCTTTTCTGCGCGCGTGCGGGAGCGCACGTTGAAATACACCTCCCTGGTCCAGCCCCGAATGGGATTTTCGTCCCTGCCGGCGATGGCGCGGGGGCTGTCCGAAGTCTCCACCGTCTCCGGCAGCGTCGGAACCATCACGGTTGACAGCTTCACCAGAGTCGGTAACGCGAAACGGGCACGATTGGCCTATACGCGAGGAGAAGAGCTCAACGGTTACCCGCTACTCGCAATTCCGGCCGACGAGACTCGCGAGATGGTCGGCGCATTCCGATCGGCGGGACTCGACATTCAATTGCGGCACGGCACGCCGGATCCGCGAAAGCTCTTCGAGCACCTGCACGAGACCGGTCTGGCGATCACCGAAGGAGGACCGGTTTCCTATGCGCTTCCGTACGGGCGAAGGAAACTGCGTGAGACCATCCCGGCGTGGCAGGAGGCGGTGCAGACCCTAGCCCGTTCCGTCGATGGCGAGTACGGACACGTCGAGACGTTCGGTGGCTGCATGTTGGGTCAACTGTGTCCGCCACCGATGTTGCTGGCCATCAGTGTTCTGGAGGCGTTGTTCCTCGAAGATGCGGGGATACGAGATTTGTCGCTGAGCTACGCCCAACAGACGGACGTCGGCCAAGACCTGGAGGCACTGCGTGCGTTGAACGCGCTTGCCGCTCATTACTTGTCAGCCGATACTCGATGGCACACAGTGCTCTACTGCTACATGGGCTTGTTTCCGCGTACGCCGGGGGGTGCGTCGGCACTGAATATGACCGGAGCCGTGTTGGCGGGAATTGGTGGTGCTCAGCGCTATATCGTCAAAACCAGAGCGGAGGCGCGGGGGATCCCCACCATTGAGGAAAACGTGGATGCTTTGTTCGAGGCGAGAACGACGATCGATCAGGTGACCGGTCAGGAGCGGGCCGCTCGCGAACTGTCAGAGAAGCTCGATCTCCTCCATCCATCCGTCGAGTCCGAGGCGCGGCTGATCATCGATCGCGTGCTGGCAGAGGCCGATTCGATCGCCGGATGCCTCACTGCCGGTTTCGCAAAAGGCTATCTGGACGTTCCGTATTGCCTGCACCCGGACAATCGCGGAGACACCACCAGCCAGATTGCTCCCGACGGTCGGCTTCTGTGGGGCCGTACCGGGAACGTACCGGTCCTGTCGGCCGGTTACGAGGAAACCGTGCATTCGGAGGCGCAGGAGTTTCTCGACGGGCTCTCGTACATCAGAGACAGATACGAGCTGCCGGACGCAGGTCGATTGTCCCAGCAGCTGTTGTCTTTGACGTGAGTCGCCGACGTGGGATTGCAGCGAGAGTGAGAGTGCATCGATCAGAAGGAGTGTGTGGAAATGAGAGTCGCAGTCGTTGATCGTGGGGGCGTTTCGCGGTTCGACCGAGGGGACGGATTGGGGTGGCTAGACCCATCTGGGCACGACGTTCATCTGTTGACGGATGTGGCAAAGGTGGCGAGCACGCCTGCCTCCCAGTTCGTCTCGATCCTGGGCTTCTCCATCGACGACGACGCCGCTACGGAGTCCATCCTGAAATCCATCTCGCAGACGTCGGGCTTGGATGCCATCGTGGTGTTTCCGGAGAACCTTCAACTCTGCGGCGCACGGGTACGAGCGAGTGAGGGCATCGCCGGGCATCGGGAAGAGTGGGTGCAGCGTTTTCGCGACAAGGATGTCATGAAGAGCTTCGCCCGCAAGGCAGGTCTTCGGTGTGCTGATTCCGTACCGGTAGATCTGCGGAGCGAGGTCGCACCTTTGCTCGCCCGCCATGGCAAGGTGGTTGTCAAACCCCGCGACGGGGCTGGCTCGGCAGGCGTTCACATTCTCGACGGACCGGACGACCTGGCCCTTCTTCCCGCCGACATCGAGAATCATCAGGCGGAAGAATTCATCGAAGGTGCCATGATTCACGTTGATGCCGCCGTTCAGCACGGGCGGGTCGTGGTCAGCGTCGTCTCGCGCTATCTGGACAGCACTCTGTCCCACACCGATGGACGGCCGCTCGGTTCGGTGGTGTCGGAGGATCCACGGTTGCGGTCTGACGCGCTGTCGATGCTGGACTCGGTGGTTCTCGGGTTCGAGATAGACCATGCCGTGGTCCATCTCGAGGCATTCGTTGTCGATGACGGCCTGGTGTTCAATGAGATCGCATGTCGGGCCGGAGGGGGTTCCATCGTCGAGACCGTGACCGCACACACCGGATACAACCTCATGGGCTCGATGATCGACCTCGAGATGGGTGTGCCGCTCACTTCGAGGAACGAATCGGTGGAGCCGGGGTGTCATGGCTTTGTCCTGTTTTATGCTCCGCCAGGAATATTCGACGCGGTCGACACCGCAGAAGTTCCCGAGGATTGGATTGTGCGGAGCAGGATCGGTGCTCGCAGCGGACAAGTGGTGTCTCCGATCGGACGCGCCGGTGGCAGCATCTGCAGCTTTGTGGTTCGTGGAGCCGACGAGGCCGAGGTCGAACACCGAATCCGACACATGCAGAAGTCGGTCGCTGTGCGAATGAGGTCCGAGTAATGAGGATTACAGCGGTCTCCACTGCGGTGCGCTCGGTAATCTTGCAGGAAACCCAATTTCGACGCGGCCGTCCAGTCGCCGGGACGCAGGACATCCTGTTCGTACGAGTCGAAACGGAGTCAGGTCATGTGGGTTTCGGGGAAGCATCGTCGTGGGCGATTTTCACCGGACTCACTGCGAACGCGTCGAAGGTCGTCGTCGACGAGATCATTGGTCCGGAGATCACCGGACTCGATGTCTCACGTACGCACGAGATAGCGCGGGCTCTCGATCGATATCCTCACCTACCTGCACATCCGAGGTCCGCGGTGGACATGGCGCTTGCCGACGTCAACGCGCGCATTCTCGGCGTCCCGACCTACCGACTTCTCGGTGGCTCGGACGCGTCGTGGGCCTTGAGCTATTCAATCTCCGAGGCAGAACCGGATGCCGTGCGATCCATTGCAGAAACGCGAATCGGCGAAGGCTATCGGATCTTCAAGTTGAAGGCGGGCTCTCACCCCGAGCTCGACGGCGCCCGCATCTCGGCACTTCGCCACGCGGCTCCGAAGGCGGCCATTCGAGTTGACTTCAACGGTTCGGCAACCGAAGCTGGGTTGAGGGAACTATCGCCAGTTCTGCAGACCTGTGACGTCGACTTCGTCGAACAACCTTATCCAGCCGGGCAGTGGGGTCGAATGCGGTCGACGCGGGCGTGGTTCGAGTCTCGTATCGCGCTCGACGAAAGTATCGGCGGCGAGGACGACGTGCGCAGGGTCGGCGAGGATGGCCTCGCCGACATCATCGCGCTCAAACTCGGCCGTTTCGGATCGAGCTCGCGGTTGATCGAGGCCGGAACACTTGCCGCCCGGCTCGGTATGTCCATCTATGCAGGAGCGATGAACGAATCGCGACTCGGCATGTCGGCGTCAGCCGCAACCTTCTCGACGCTCGACAATATTGTGGAGGGTTGCGATTTTTACTATCCGTACACCGTGCTCGGCGAGCCTGGGTTCACCGGTGGTGCCGAGGTGGTCGACGCCGAGCTTCGACTCGGTTCGGACGCCGGCCACGGCATCGACCTGCCGATGGGGTGGTTCGTATGACTGAGCATTGGCTGGTGGTCAACCGGCATCCATTGAAGCTGAGACACTACGCCGACTGGCTCGTCGACCGCGCGAAGGTCACGCTGCTGTGCCCGAAAAAAGTGGTCGACGAAGCCGGACTCGACGAGCTCGTGAAGTACCACAACGTTGTCGTCATTCCCGACTTCGACAACAACGCCAGAGTCATCAGCGAGTGCCTTCGACTCGGACGAGTGACACGGTTCGATCGGGTCGTGGGCATTGCCGAGTACGACCTGCTTCGGACTGCGCACGTGCGTGAGGTCCTCGGCGTCGAGGGCCAGTCCGTCAATAGTGCGAACGCCTACCGAGACAAGGTGTTGATGAAGACCCTGCTACGTGATGCAGGCGTTCCCGTGGCTGACTACACAGCTGTCAGCTCGGTGGTGGATCTGCTTAGGTTCTACGAAAATGCCGGTCCCGCAGTGGTTCTGAAGCCCCGGTCCGGAGGAGGGTCGGCCGGAGTCGAGATTATTGGATCGCACGAAGAATTGGTCGCCGTCGCCTCGAGGACCAGCGAACTGTCCTCGGACGACCCGGGGTGGATGATCGCCGAACGGTTCATCGAGCACGAACTGTTTCACATCGACGGCCTCGTCGTCGACGGAGAGGCGCGCGTGATCTGGCCGTCGGTGCACGTCGGCGACGGATGCCTGTCGCATCTCGCGGGGGAGCCGCTGGTCAGTGCCATGCTGGATCGCGAGGACCACGATTGGGAGCCGGTCGTGTCCCTGGTTCGTCGATCTCTGAAGGCACTGCCATCGCCCGACGTTCACATGTTCCATGCGGAGGTCTTCAAATACGAAGGCGGTTACCTGCTGAACGAGGTCGGCAGCCGCCTCGGCGGGGCTCAGGTAGGTCCGACTCTCACTGCCGCGTACCCGTTGGATCTTGTCGAGATGTACATCCGGGCTCTTGCAGGTGAGCAGCTGACCTTTCCCGCGGCACCATCCCAGCTCGGGGGTTGGACGACAGTTCCTCCGGCCAAAGGCACAGTGGTGACCGTTCCGACCGATCCCAGTCCGACTCGCTCGATAGTATCCTGCGACGTCCACGTTTCGGTCGACGATGTAATAGCCGCTGCTGGAACAAGTGTCGAGGCCGTAGCGTCATTTGTTGTGCTCGGTGACAACCGCGCCGAGGTGACGGCGAGGCTCGACGAATGCCTCTCATGGTTCGCGCAGGGCTACCAGGTCGTCGGCTGATGCTCGGCGTCATCAGAGCGGCTTGGAAAATCGCGGATTTGAGGGTGCTGATGATCAGCACCCTCGTAGTTGCACTGAGCTCGAACCTGGTTCTTCCCTATCTCGCCGTGTATCTGAGTGAGGAGCAGGGTGTGTCGGCAGGGGGGATAGCCGCCGTCATCGCCATCCGATTCTGGAGCCAGCAAGGGCTCGCGACGGTTGGTGGCATCGTGGCCGACCGCTGGGGAGCACCGCTGGGGTGCAGGTTGGGCCTAGCACTCCGCGTCGTCGCATACACGCTGTTCGCGTTCAGCGGTGGACTTGTCGCCGCCGCTGTTGCTGCTGCACTACTCGGACTCGGCGGTGCCCTGTACATTCCGTCCTCGAAAGTCTATCTAGCGAGCGCTGCGGTCACAGAATTGTCACCGCGAGAGCTCTATCCGTTGAGAAGTATGCTTAACAACGTAGGCAACGCGGCTGGCCCTCTTTTGGGAACCGCGGCATTGCTGGTCGACGTTCGGATCGTTTTCATTGCGGCGGCCATTGCGGTGACGGCAGTCGTTTTGAGTCTGCGCTCGCTCCGGCCATATTCGCGTACAGAGCGGTCTCGTATCAACATTGCTGGATATACTGAGCTGTTGACCACCAGAAGGCTATGGGCACCGTTGATCGGCATGCTGTGTTTCGGGCTCGTCTACATCCAGATCGAGTACTCGATTCCGCTGATGGTGACGGAGCGAACGGGTGGGGCATTTGTCGGGATTCTCTTCTTCCTCAATGCCGTCTTCGTCGTGATCTGGCAGTTGTTCGTATCAACTCGAGTGGCACGGGTTCCGCCGATGCTGGTTGTCGTGGCTGGCCTGGTCGTGATGGCGGTGGGAATCGCCGTGGGTCAATCGGGTGCCGTAGCCGCCGTCGTGGTGATGGTGGCGCTGTTCTCGCTCGGTGAGGCGCTCGTGGAGCCGTCGATAGATTCTGAGGTCACTGCAGTCGTCGCCGATGGTCTGCGTGGCCCAGCGTTCGGGTTGAGTGGTCTGTTCATGTCGATAGGGGCCATCGCAGGTACGTCCGCAGCAGCGGCAGTCGTTCATAGCGGCAACAACTTTCTTCTGATCGCAGGAATATGCGCTGTCGGAGTGCCCGTGGCTGCACTCGCTGCGCTCGTCTTCAAGCCGCCGGTCTCACGCAGCAGAATCGGAACTGGCTGATCTCACAGCGAGGGCTGCGGTGAGTCCGGTGACATCCGCGGTTCGCAATAGCGTCACCGCACCGGCGTTCGACACGACCCCGGTTCCGGTGGCATCGACGGACAGGGCGGGGTACGACGACGTAGACTGAATCAGAATGGTGCCTCTCAATCTGGGTGTTTTTCAACTGTGATAAGTCGAATTCTCCCAGTTCGGAGCACCATTCCTCGAATCGGACGCGCCGTGAAGCCTTACCGGCATGAAAGCGCCAGGCTAGTTCGACGGTCGACGCAGGCTCTAGCGTGAAGTGCGATTGTGGGTCGGTGTCCGCACTAGGGGACGTTGGTGGGTAAGCGAACGCCCGTCCACGTGCGTTCGAACGATGTCTGCTATCGCCCGCGCGGTGAGCGGGGTCATGGTCAGCGGGGTGTGGCCACATCGGTCGATCGGAGTCAACACCGGCTGTTCATCGGCCGGATCGAGATGCCGGTCGTATCTGGCAAGTTCAGGTACCTCCCACCGCTTCGATGGCGTCGGCGAGCATACGGGTGCTCGGATACCGCTTGTGGTGGCCCAGTACCTCGCACCAGCGTCGATAGACCCGCTCCGGGGTTTTCTGATCAAGAAGAAGACCGCGTTCCACGTGTTCGGGCCAACCCGCTTGAATGGCTACCGACCGCGCAGGCTGGACGGCTCGTGATCGGGCCGCCGCTTCCCTGTCTCACAGATCGGTGGCCTAGAAACGACCATTTCTGGGGCACCGCTGCGAAAAATCAAGCCTCTGGAGTCAAAACCGCAAGAGTCGATTCAAGACAAAGTTGCAATTGGCCCACACTCCCGTTCACCGCTACTGAGTACAACTCGCCTCCGTGTATGCGAATATTGTCCGGTGAGCCAGAGCAAAAGCACATGACGGTCCCCTTCTCCGATGACGAGTTGATGCAGGCATTTGTCGACTGAGGTTCACCCCGGAAAGTGGACAGTGGTTACGCGGCCATGGTGGGCGCGTTCAGTGACTGTTCGTAATTGTGGGG
>NZ_JAWLSB010000004.1:387795-467196 GCF_033142445.1 Rhodococcus sp. IEGM 1330 | reverse complement strand
GTGACTGGTACTAATAGGCCGAGGACTTACCACAAAGAAGCTACGCGTCCACTGTGCAATATCTGAAACAACACACGAGTTGTTCAGTTACACAATCGAATACAGGTCCATGACGAAACACCGATCCCGACAGCATGTGTGGGGGATGTGTTCTCCGACTGAGACCGCTCGTGACTACTGTTTCGTAGAGTTACGGCGGCCATAGCGGAGGGGAAACGCCCGGTCCCATTCCGAACCCGGAAGCTAAGCCCTCCAGCGCCGATGGTACTGCACTCGACAGGGTGTGGGAGAGTAGGACACCGCCGAACACAACATCCCAGAATGCCCCCGACCACCACGGTCGGGGGCATTCTGCATTTCGAATCCAACCAACACACTCACGCGCATTCGCGGACACTTCCGCGGACACTTCCGCGGACACCGGGGACTGGACCCGGATACCGGCGTCCCCCGACCGGCCCGTCACCCCGACAATCGACCCTCAGCGCAAACGCGCACGCATTCGTCATCCGCGCGCACAATCGCACCCCGACCACTACCTATTCCCCGCGCACCTGACAGACGCGCGCGCATTCGCGGACACCGGGGTCTGAATCCGGGTGCCGGCGCGCGACACGACCGCGGATTTCGGACGCGAGGACAAACGCGCGCGCATTCGTCATCTGCGCGCACAATCGCGCCCCGACCGCTGCCTATTCCCCGCGCATCTGACACACGCGTGCGCATTAGCGGACAGCGATGCCGACGCGCATGCCGCAGCAACTGCAATGAGCGGCAATACGGGTCAGGTGTGCACGGCAACAGGCTTGTCGGCGGTGACTTCCAAATCTTTCGGATTCGCGAGGACCGTCTCGGCGGAGCGTCCACGGAGGGTTACCGCATCACCGAATTCCCATCGATGCGCTTCGTCGTCTGCGGCACCGTCGACTGCCGTTTTGGAGGCCAGGATCGCCCCTGGAGCGTTCTTCGCCAGTTCGGAGAGGCGAGCGGCCTCGTTCACTGGGTCTCCGATGACGGTGTACTCGAATCGGGACTTCGCACCGACGTTGCCGGCGACTGCGCGTCCCGCCGCGACACCCACAGCGGCACTACATTCGGGGACCTCGACCAGCAGCCGTCGGGCAATCGCTCGTGCTGCGGCCAACGCGGAGCCGCAGTGGTCGGCAATTTCGTTGGGGGCCCCGAAAATCGCCAGCGCGGCGTCGCCCTCGAATTTGTTGATGAAACCGCCGTGTTCGTCGACCTCGTCTACGACTACTGCGAAGAATCGGTTGAGTAGGTGCACGACCTCGGTGGGCGGCCGCGATGCTGCCAACTCGGTCGAACCCACGAGGTCGATGAAGAACACCGCAATATCGCGTTCCTGTCCGCCGAGTTCACTGTCCGACTGCAGTGCTTTTTCGGCGACCTCATGGCCGACGTGCCTGCCGAACAGGTCGCGGATCTTCTCCCGATCGCGCACTCCGTCGGCCATCCTGTTGAAGCCGCTCTGCAGCTCGCCGAGTTCGGTGCCGTCGTACACCGCGAGACGGACTTCCATGTTGCCCTTCTCCACCTCGGCCATCCCCGCGCGCACGTTGTTAATGGGCGAGGTCGTTGCGAATCCGCCGAGGACAGTCAGTGCGAATCCGAACACAATGGTGATTCCGCCGAGCGCGAGGATGGAGACTGCCAGCTGAGTCGCTGTCGTCTCAGGATTGATGAACCGGAAGACCGCGATCATCATCAATCCGGAGACCGGAACGCCGGTGCCCAGTAGCCACGACAGGATGGAACGACCCATGACACCGGCGATCCGGATCCGACGTGGGTCACCTGCCTCGAGCGCCCGAGCCGCGATGGGGCGGAGGGCGAACTCACTGAGCAGGTAACTGAATGCGCAGACGACTGTGCCGCCCGCGGCGATCGTGAAGGCAACCTTGGGGATCGCCTGCGGATCGATGATGCCGTCGATGGTGGTCAACAGGATCAGCGCGCCGATCCACAGCGCTATCTGGATCCGCGTCAGACGCCAGGGCATTGCGAGAGTCGCGACCTGCTCGGACCGTGTGGGCTGGCGATCCTCGATGCCCCATCGCAGACTGCTCAGCGCGCTTGTGGTGCCCCAGACGACGCCGACCACGAAGGCGAGAAAGACGTACACCGGGACGACGATGAAATTGACCCACCAGTACTTCTCGGGGTCGAGGACGTTGGGGCCCGGAACGACGACGCTGATCAGAACGCCCACGATGACTGCGCCGATCAGGTTCGACAGGACCAAGAAGACGGTCAACAGCAGCTGGATTCGGATCCGTCGTCGACGTGGCGACTCGGAGGTGTCGCCGAGCAGTCGGGAACCCAGGGGAGCGGCAGATCGTCTCAATTGCGGCATGGTCGTCACAGACTAACGGGGGCTCCTGCCTTAAGGTGGTCGAGTGCGTCTAGTTATTGCTCGTTGCCAAGTCGACTATGTCGGCCGTCTCACCGCACACCTCCCGTCCGCTCGCCGCCTGCTCCTCGTCAAGTCCGACGGATCGGTCAGCGTGCACGCGGACGACCGGGCCTACAAGCCGCTCAACTGGATGTCTCCGCCTTGCTGGATGGTCGAGACCACCGAGGACGAGACGATCAAGTGGATCGTCACCAACAAGGCCGGCGAGGAACTTCGCATCACCATCGACGATGTCGAACTCGACTCCAGTCACGAGTTGGGTATCGATCCCGGGTTGGTGAAAGATGGTGTGGAGGCTCACCTTCAGGAGTTGTTGGCCGAGCACGTCAGCACCTTGGGCGACGGCTACACGCTCGTGCGACGCGAGTACATGACGGCCATCGGACCGGTGGATCTGTTGTGCCGCAACGCCGATGGCGGAACAGTGGCAGTGGAGATCAAGCGACGTGGTGAGATCGACGGCGTCGAACAGCTGACTCGGTATCTCGAACTTCTCAATCGTGACCCGCTGCTGGCACCGGTCAGTGGAGTGTTTGCCGCACAGGTCATCAAGCCGCAGGCGAAGACTCTGGCCACCGACCGCGGCATTCGTTGTCTCACACTCGACTACGACGTCCTGCGCGGAACCGACAGCACCGAGTTCCGGCTGTTCTGACGACTGTCGGCATCGATCGTTCGGTTCTCTACACTGGACGGGTGCCACGTCGTAATCAGCCCCGCCGACCGAATCGGAGCGGCCCGAGTGATCTCGGTCCGGCGACCGATTCCGTGCTGGGCGGCAACCGGGTCGAGGTCGGTCCGGACGGTGACACGTACACGACGCGGATGGTCCCGGGTGCCAAGGCCGTGAAGACCTATCGATGCCCCGGCTGTGATCACGAGGTGCGGCCGGGCGTCGCACATATCGTCGCGTGGCCCTCGGACGATTTCGGTGGTGCCGACAATCGCAGACATTGGCATACCGGATGTTGGTCCGGCCGAAACACGCGAGGCCTCACCCGCAGATGGTCGTAGCGGGGGAGGCCAGGCGCAGGACAAGCTGAGTCAGGACGAGGAGTCAGCCGATTCCCTCTTGTCCTCGGCCTTCGCGGCTGCCTTCTCTTCTTCCTTCTTCAGGATGGCCGTCGGGTCGGGATTGTCGAGCAGTTCGCTCTCACGATTGACCGAGGCGAGCATCGCCGGAACCGAATCGAGCTGGCCTCGAATTCCGAGCAGCTGTGCCAGAACACGACTACGGAGCACACGCAGCTCCTCGGCCAGTTCCTTCGAGTGCGCGATGCGTCGCTCGGCCTGCTCACTCGCGGACTGGAGCCGTCGAGCAGACTCGGTGGTCGCCTCCTCGATGCGGCGGGCAGCATCGGTCTTGCTGGACGCTTCGAGTTCCTCGAGAGCGGTGAGCACCTTGGTGCGGCGCTCGGCCATCGTGATCTCGAAGTCTTCCTGAACCTCGGCGCGCTTGGCCTCGGATTCGGCAGCCAACTTGTCGCGCTCGGCCTGCGCGGCCTCGACCACTCGAGCTGCCTCGGTGCGCGCCTGAGCCATGGTCTGCTGGTGTTCGGCTTCGAGTGCCGTTCGGCGCTCTTCGAGTTCGGCCACCAGTGACTCGTGCCGTCCGCGCAGTCGGGCACTCTCTTGCTGCGCAACGGAGATCATTTCCTCGGACTCCGAGTGCGCCTTGGCACGTACTTCGGATGCCTCGTCCGAGGCCAGCCGCAGCATGCGTGAGATTCGATCGCTCATCCCCTCCGCTGTGGTGGGTGGAACCGACAGACGATCGATGTCCTTGCGCAGCTCGTCGATCTCGTCACGGGCGTCGTCGAGTTGCTTGGCCAGATCACGAGCCTGGGCTGCGGCCGCATCACGGTCAGCGGTTGTCAGCCGGAGCTCGGCGTCGAACCGCTCGAAGTAGTTGGTGACTTCGTCGCGATCGAACCCCTTCCGGACGATGGAAAAGGGAAGTTGCACCGTAGAAGTGCGCTCATGATCGATGGCCATGGCCGTCAATTTACCGGTGAGTCAAGTAGAGAGCCATACGGCTGATTCACAGAGTTCGATCAGTGCGCGTCGGGGTTCGGTTCGACCAGTTCGATGAGCACGCCACCGGCGTCCTTGGGGTGGACGAAGTTGATCCGAGAATCGGCGGTGCCACGGCGCGGGGCGTCGTACAGCAACCGAACGCCGCGAGCGCGCAGCTCGGTCGAGATCTCTTCGATGTCGGTGACGCGGTACGCCAACTGCTGTAGTCCCGGGCCGTTGCGGCCGATGAACTTGGCGATGGTGGACGACTCGTCGATCGGTGCGAGCAACTGCAGTGCAGCGGACTTCTCCGTGGCGCCGGGGAAGGACAGCATCGCCTCGCGCACACCCTGTTCCTCGTTGATCTCCTCGTGCACTGCAACCATGCCGAGGTGGTCGGTGTACCAGGCGATGGCAGCGTCGAGATCGGGCACCGCGACACCCACGTGATCGATAGCCGTCACCAGGTCGGAGCGCAGCGGGGCTCCCGTGTAAGACTGCGTGCTGGAGGTCATGGCCATGACGTTAGCGCCAGCTGCGTTTCGGTGCTCCGCCCGGCCGGTATCGGCAGGGGGCGTCGGAGCGTTGATCTCGACAAGGCCGTCTTCACACTTTCGGAGGAAATCGTGACCACAACAGTCATCGTCGCCGGCGCTCGTACGCCCGTGGGGCGTTTTTCGGGTGCCCTGAAGGACTTCTCGGGATCGGACCTCGGCGGAATCGCCATCAAGGGTGCACTCGACAAAGCCGGTGTCGCGCCGGATCAGGTCGACTACGTCATCATGGGCCAGGTTCTCACCGCTGGTGCCGGCCAGATTCCGGCCCGGCAGGCTGCGGTTGCCGCGGGCATTCCGATGACCGTGCCTGCACTGACGATCAACAAGGTATGCCTGTCCGGAGTCGACGCCATCGCACTGGCCGACCAGCTGATCCGCGCCGGTGAATTCGAGATCGTCGTCGCCGGTGGCCAGGAGTCGATGACCCAGGCACCGCACATGCTCGAGAAGTCGCGTGCCGGATTCAAGTACGGCGATGTCACCATGCGTGATCACCTCGCCTACGACGGGCTGTACGACATCTTCACCGATCAGGCCATGGGTGCACTGACCGAGCAGCGCAACCAGAGCACCGAGGTCATCACTCGCGAGGAGCAGGACACCTTCGCCGCCGCGTCGCATCAGAAAGCTGCTGCGGCCTGGAAGAACGGCGTGTTCGACGACGAAGTGGTCCCGGTGTCGATCCCGCAGCGCAAGGGCGAGCCGATCCAGTTCACCGCAGACGAAGGCATTCGCGCCGACACCACTGTCGACTCCCTCGGCAAGCTTCGCCCCGCCTTCGACAAGGCAGGCACCGTCACCGCCGGATCGGCGTCGCAGATTTCCGACGGTGCCGCCGCCGTCGTGGTGATGAGCAAGGAGAAAGCCGAGTCGCTCGGTCTGACCTGGCTCGCCGAGATCGGTGCCCACGGAGTGGTGGCCGGTCCCGATTCCACCCTGCAGTCGCAACCGGCTCGCGCGATCGCCAAGGCATGCGAGAAGGACGGCATCGACCCGAAGGACCTGGACGTCATCGAGATCAACGAGGCGTTCGCAGCGGTCGGAATCGCGTCGACGCGTGAGCTGGGCATCGATCCGGAGATCGTGAACGTCAACGGCGGAGCGATCTCGATCGGGCATCCCCTCGGCATGTCGGGAGCTCGCATTGCCCTGCATCTGGCTCTCGAGCTGCAGCGACGCGGCGGTGGAGTCGGCGCGGCCGCGTTGTGCGGCGGCGGTGGACAGGGCGACGCCCTCATCGTTCGAGTACCGAAGCAGTAGGACTCGTGGTGGCTCTGGAGACGAACTGAGACCAGAGCCACTACGTTCTGTCGTAGCAAACCGGGCACAATAGCGGGCATGACCAACTTCTTCGACCTGAGCAGCACAGCAAAACGATTCCGTTTCATCGCTGTGCTCGAAGCGTTCACCTGGCTCGCACTGCTGATCGGAATGGCATTCAAGTACATCCCCGCCGACGGCAACGAAATCGGAGTGAAGATCTTCGGACCGATGCACGGCGGGGTGTTCGTGGTGTACCTGGCGGTCGCCGTGTTGACGGCAGTGAAGCTCAAGTGGGACGTCAAGGCCACTTTGCTCGCTCTCGTCGCGGCGTTTCCCCCGTTCGGCACTGTCATTTTCGAGATCTGGGCCGCGCGCACCGGCCGTCTCGCCGAGCTGAGCACCGGCCGGCCCGCAGCCGATGCCAAGGTTCTCTCCTGACCTACCGGCACCGCCCGCCAGTGGATGACGCATCGCGTTAGTGACAAACTGTAGGGCGTGACTCGACCCGGTTCCCGTCCTCCCGCCCGCCCGTCAGCCGTCGTTCCCGCATCCATTGCCGGTGCCGTCGACCTGTCCGTTCTCAAGGACCGTCCGGCACCTGCACCCGCGGCCGAATCCGCGGGTGACGCGGGAGGACCGGCACCGATCGTGGACGTGACCGCGGCTACGTTCGAGGCGGAGGTTCTGCAGCGGTCCACGCAGGTACCGGTGATCGTCGACCTGGGTTCGGCTCGTTCGCCGCAGTCCCAGGCATTGACGCGTCAGCTCGGTCAGCTGGCCGTGGAGGCCGCGGGTGCATGGGTGCTCGCGAGAGTCGACGTGGACTCCAATCCGCAGATCGCGCAGGCGTTCGGTGTGAAAGCCATTCCGACGGTGGTTGCAGTTGCAGCCGGTCAGCCGCTGGCCGACTTCGAGGGAACGCAGTCGGACGAGCAGCTGCGTCAGTGGCTACAGGCCGTCGAGCAGGCGACGGCGGGAAAGCTCACCGGGCCTCCCGGGGCGGCCGCTGCAGAACCGGAACCCGAGATCGAGGACCCCAGAATCGTCGCCGCCGAAGAGGCCATCGACGAGGGCGATTTCGACAAGGCGGAAGCTGCATACCAGGCCATCATCGACGCCGAACCGAAGAACACCGACGCCGTCGCGGCGCTGCGTCAGGTCAAGTTCCTGGCTCGGGTGCAGAACATTGCACCCGACGCCATCGAGATCGCCAACGCTGATCCCGCGAACGTGCAGGCCCGGATCGAGGCCGCGGACGCCGAGATGGCGGCCCAGCAACCGGAGCAGGCTTTCGCTCGTCTGATCGACGGAATCAAGGTCAGTGCAGGCGACGACCGGACTGCGCTGCGCACCCGTCTGCTCGAGCTGTTCGAGTTGTTCGACTCGGCCGATCCGCTCGTGGTCTCCGCGCGGCGCAAGCTCGCGTCCGCCCTGTACTGACAGCGGCAGTCAGCTGTAGCGCGCGTCGCACCGTTCCTTGCCGCCGAGAACTCCGGAACGGAACGCATCGACTCGAGAGAACCCCGACGGCAGCGTCGTACCGTTGACGTCGCTGGCGGCGAGTCCGTCGTCGAGCAGTCCGGACACGGCTTCGTCGAGATCTCCGGGAGAAAGCGAGACTTCGAGGTCCGTGTCCCTTTCCTCGTTCTCGGCGCTCATCGCCGAGGTGATGACGCCCGACAGACACGCAGAGCGCAGGGCGGCCTGCGGATCGTCGAGCCGCTGGCCTGCTTCCTTCTGCACCGCGAGCGTGTAGCGCGAGGCGAACAGAACGTAGGCGCTGTAGTCACCGGAAACGTTGAGCGGCAAGATGTCTCCGCGTCGGGGAGTCTCGGGCTGTCCAACTTCGGCCAGGTCCTCGACGTCGACACCGATGGTATTGGTCGACGGGCAGTACGACACCGGCGCGGTGGCTTCGGCGTCCGCGCAGCCGGTGTCCGATCCGGAGTAGTCGACGGCCGGCGGATCGGCGACGGGCAGCACCGCTTCGAAGGATCGAGTGAAGGCGTCGAGGGTGTCCTCGGTGACCGGTAGCTCACCGGAGTCGTCGGGGTCGCTGAAAGTCTGCGGCAACGATGCTCGACGCGAATCGATCTCGGCCTCGTCGATGTCGGTGCAGAGTGCCGCGCCGTCGGTGAAGCCGAGCTGCACTGCGGTGACGCGCTCGAAGGCAGAGCCGTGTACCGATTCCGGATCGTTGGGATCGACGTCGCGCACGGCGACCGTCGCCGCGAGTACGCCGTTGAGTCCGTCCGAGGTGTTGATGGTGAAGTGCGGCGCATCGTCTTCTGCGACGTGGCGGATGAACGCACCGGCGAAGCAGTCGGCCTGTTGCTCGGCCACGATGGTCGGGGTGTCGTCGCCGACGAGGCCTGACTGATGCTGAATGGCGTGGCCGTATTCGTGGGCGATCACCATCACCACCGACATCGGACCGAACGCGTCGACGAGCGCCGGGAGCAGGATGGTTCGATCCCACCCGATCGAGTCGTCACGAGTGCAGTAAGCGGCGTTGGGAATACCGCCGGTGCGGTCTCCGCAGAATCTGATGCCCGATCCCTCGTCCTCGGACGCGTCCCACGAGACGACCTTCGAGACCGGGGTGAACGAGCCCTTGAACAAGCTGGGGTACTGCTCTGCCCAGAACTGTTGGATGTCGTCGATCGCGTTCGTGGCGAGGATGTCCGAATCGGTGCCCTCGGCGTTCTCCACGGTGATCGTCGAATCGGGGACATCGGGACGCGGCCCGCTCGGCCCGCTCGTGACCGGGAGTCCGGCAACGGTGAACGGGTTCTCGTAGATCGATACAGCGTTACCGCTGACGGTCTGCGCGCACGAGGTCAGCAGGAGCAGCCCTGCAGTGGCGGCCGCGGCCAGTAGTCGGGGTGTGCGGCCGCCACTCATCTATCGCTCCAGTTTTATCCAGATCGCCCCGTTGGCGGGAAGTGCGACCTGGCCTGACGCCGGTCGACCGTGCCACGAGTGCGATGTTGCCGTCACTTCACCCAGGTTGCCCACGCCGGAGCCCCCGTATTCCGTTGCATCGGTGTTGAGGATCTCTGTCCAACGGCCGGGTTCCGGTAGTCCCACACGATAGCTTCCGTGCTCGTTTCCGGAGAAGTTGAAAATACACGCGACGACCGAACCGTCGGACCCGTACCGCAGAAAGCTCAGCACGTTGTTCTCGGTGTCGTTGGCGTCGATCCACGAGTATCCACTCGGCGAGGTGTCGAGCGTCCACAGTGCCGGATGGGACTTGTATGTCGAGTTCAGATCGGAGACAAGGGTTTTCACGCCGTTGTGCAGTGGCTCCTCGTCGATCTGGTACCAGTCGAGGCCGCGTTCCTCGGACCACTCACGGGTCTGCCCGAACTCCTGTCCCATGAACAGCAACTGCTTGCCGGGGTGCGCCCACATGTAGGCGAGCATGCCGCGCAGGCCGGCCGCCTTGGCGTAATCGTCGCCGGGCATCCGAGTCCACAGTGTGCCCTTTCCGTGAACCACCTCGTCGTGGCTGATGGGGAGCAGGTAGTTCTCACTCCACGCATAGACCAGAGAGAAGGTGATCTCGTGGTGGTGGTAGCTGCGATGGATGGGATCACGCCCGAGGAAGCCCAGGGTGTCGTGCATCCAGCCCATGTTCCACTTCATGTTGAACCCGAGTCCACCGACGTTCGTCGGGCGGGTGACGCCGGGCCATGCCGTCGACTCCTCGGCCACGGTAACGACGCCGCGGTGCTTCTTGTGCACCGTCGCGTTCATCTCCTGCAGGAAGGTCACTGCCTCGAGGTTCTCGCGGCCACCGTAGATGTTCGGCGACCAGCCGCCCTCGGGGCGGGAGTAGTCCAGGTACAGCATCGACGCCACGGCGTCGACGCGCAGTCCGTCGATGTGGAACTCGTCGATCCAGTACAGCGCGTTCGCGACCAAGAAGTTGCGAACCTCGCGCCGCCCGAAGTCGAACACCAAAGTGCCCCAGTCGAGTTGCTCGCCGCGCTGCGGGTCACCGTGCTCGTAGAGCGGGCCACCGTCGAACTGAGCCAGGGCCCATTCGTCCTTGGGAAAGTGGGCGGGAACCCAGTCGACTATGACGCCGATTCCGGCGCTGTGGAGGTGGTCGACGAAATAGCGGAAATCGTCGGGGCTGCCGAAGCGCGATGTCGGTGCGTAGTACGAGGTCACCTGGTAGCCCCAGGACCCGCCGAACGGGTGCTCGGCGACCGGGAGCAGCTCCACGTGGGTGAAGCCGGTTTCGGTGATGTACTCGGCCAATTGCTCGGCGAGCTCGCGATACCCCAGGCCCGGCCGCCAGGACGCCAGGTGAATCTCGTACACACTCATCGGTGCCTGCGTCGGCTCGATGCCGGCACGGGTGTCGAGCCAGGACTCGTCGTTCCAGGTGTACGAGGACGCGGTGACGACCGAAGCCGTCGACGGTGGGATCTCGGTGGCGAAGGCCATCGGGTCGGCCTTGTCCTTGACCGAGCCGTCGGAGCCGTGGACGCGGAACTTGTACAGCGCGCCCGGCGCGATGTCGGGAGCGAAGATCTCCCACACTCCGGTCGAGCCCAGTACGCGCATCGGCCAGCTGCGGCCGGTCCAGCCGTCGAAGTCGCCGACGAGCGTGACGCCCTGGGCCGCGGGGGCCCAGACCGCGAACGACGTGCCGGTGACGGGGCCGTCCGCTGTCGCGTACGACTGTTGGTGCGCGCCGAGAATGTCCCACAGACGTTCGTGCCTGCCCTCGCCGAACAGGTGCAGATCGAGTTCGCCGAGGGTGGGCAGGAAACGGTATCCGTCGGCAGATTCGGAGACGTGTCCACCGGGCCACGTCACCACGAGGCGGTAGTCGATCAGGTCCTCGAACGGGAGCAGAGCCGAGAAGACTCCGTGCGCGACGTGGGTCAGCTCGTGGTCGACGCCACCGACGCGGGCGACGACCTTCTCGGCGTCGGGCTTGAGGGCGCGGATCGCCGTACCGCCCGGCACCGGGTGGGCACCGAGGACGGAATGCGGGTTGTAGTGCCGCCCTGCTGCGATGAGTTCGAGATCGTTGTCGGACGGGGCTGCGACGGTGTCTTCGGGCGTCGTCGGATTCTCGGTCACGTTGAATCCACTCACTTTCGGTTGCCGCGGTAGGCCAGTTCGATTCGTGCCGGGTACGGGATGTGGGGGAGCGTGAAGATGTGCGCCACCGACGTCCAGGGCTCGAGCCGGACGAAATTGGTGTGGCCCCAGTCGTAATGGATGCCGCTCACTTCGTCCTTGATCGTGAGGGTGTCCTGCCAGTCGTGGCCGAGGGCGGGCATGTCCAGGTGGATCGTGCCTTCTTCGGCTCCGAAGGGATTGAGGTTGATCACCACCAGGATCGAGTCACCGGTCTGCGGGTCGAACTTGGAGTATCCGATCAGCGCCTCGTTGTCGATGGTGTGGAAGTGGATGTTGCGGAGTTGCTGCAGCGCCGGATGAGCACGTCGAATCGCGTTCAGCGTGGTGATCCAGGGCTCGAGCGACTCGCCGCGAGCGAGCGCACCCTCGAAGTCGCGCGGACGCAATTGGTACTTCTCCGAGTCCAGGTACTCCTCGCTGCCCTCTCGCACGGCCTGGTGCTCGAACAGCTCGTAGCCGGAGTAGACGCCCCAGGTGGGGGCCATCGTCGCCGCGAGAGCTGCTCGGAGAGCGAACATTCCGGGCCCGCCGTGCTGCAGGCTCTCGTGCAGGATGTCCGGGGTGTTGACGAACAGGTTGGGACGCGCGTCGTCGGCGCGTCGAGCATGCTCCTCGGCGAACTCTGTCAGCTCCCACTTCGCGACCCGCCAGGTGAAGTACGTGTACGACTGTGTGAAGCCGCGCTGCGCCAACCCGTACATGCGCACCGGGCGGGTGAACGCCTCCGCGAGGAACAGCACGTCCGGGTCGGTCTTCTTGACCTCGGCGATGAGCCATTCCCAGAAGTCCGGCGGCTTGGTGTGTGGATTGTCGACTCGGAAGACCTTGACTCCCAACGAGATCCAGTATCGGACCACGCGCAGCACCTCTTCGTAGATGCCGCGTCGGTCGTTGTCGAAGTTGACCGGGTAGATGTCCTGGTACTTCTTCGGAGGGTTTTCGGCGTAGGCGATCGTCCCGTCCGGCAGCACGGTGAACCACTCGGAATGTGTTGCAGCCCAAGGATGGTCGGGAGCAGCCTGGAGAGCGAGATCGAGCGCCACTTCCAGGTTGTGCTCCTGTGCAGCGGCGACGAACGCGCGAAAGTCGTCCTCGGTGCCCAGCTCGGGATGGATGGCGTCGTGCCCGCCGTCCTCGGAGCCGATGGCCCACGGCGACCCGACGTCCTCGGGACCGGGGGTCAACGTGTTGTTCGGACCCTTGCGGTTGATGGTGCCGATGGGATGGATCGGTGGCAGGTAGACGATGTCGAATCCCATCCGCGCGACGCGGGGCAACTGCTCGATCGACGTTGCGAACGTGCCATGCCGCGGAGAGCCGTCCTCGTTCCACCCTCCGGTCGATCGAGGGAAGAACTCGTACCAGGCACCGTTGAGTGCGAGATTGCGATCGACCCAGATGTTGACTGCACGCGAGCGGGTCACCAGCTCTCGCAGGGGGTGCGCGAACAGCAATTCGGCGACCGTCGACGCGAACGCCGAGGAGACCCGGGCAGGCAGCGGGCGGTCGGTGTCGCGCAGCGCGGCGGCGACATCGGCCAGCATCTGCCTGCTCTCGGCAGGAACACCGGTGGCAGCCCGCAGGAACAGCCGCGCCCCGATCTCGAGATCGTTCGCGAGTTCGTGAGCACTCTGGCCCACTCCGAGCTTGGCTTCGACGGCATGGCACCAGGTGCTGATCGGATCGCTCCATGCTTCGATGCGGCAGATCCAGTAACCCGGCCGAGAGGGGACGAACACCGCGTCGAATGTGTCGGGCTCGCGGCCCGGTGTCATCGGGATGCGTTCGAGTTTGCCTCCCGGTCCCCGCACCGACAGTGTCGCGGCCACCGCGTCGTGACCCTCGCGCCAGACGTCGGCGGAGACTGGAAACGTCTCGCCCACCACCGCTTTCGCGGGGTACTTCCCGGTCGTCGTATCTGGAAGGACATTGTCGATACCAAGTCGACCTGTCACTTCACACTCCATTCTTCGCTAGAGGTATGGCTGCGCGGGCGCAACCTCTGATCGAACCGATATTGGTGTGCTTCTACTCGTCAACCGTAGTGCAGCAATGCAGATGGCGCGTGCGCCGACGCATACTGCCCGCACGGGGATCGCGAAGCAGATTTCGTGTAAGCCGCCCATCGACACAGGTGTCCGTGGGTAGGGTTCGACTTTGTGAAAGCTTTGCGTCGATTCACCGTCCGAGCCCACCTTCCCGCCCGCTTGAATGCCCTCGCCGAGCTCTCGACAAACCTCAGGTGGTCGTGGCACTCGTCGACGCAGGATCTGTTCGAGCACATCGATCCACTGTTGTGGACCGAACTCGAGCGCGATCCGGTGGCCGTGCTGGGAGCCGTCGCACCTTCGCGTCTCGAGGAACTCGCGGCCGACGACCGCTTTCTGGCCGAGCTGGACGCCGCCGAGGCGGATCTGCACGACTACCTCGCCCGTCCGCTCTGGTACCAGAACGAGCTGGCCGAGGGACGTGCTCTGCCGTCGGGCATCGGTTATTTCTCGATGGAGTTCGGTGTCACCGAGGTGCTGCCCAACTACTCCGGCGGGCTGGGGATCCTGGCCGGCGACCACCTCAAGGCTGCCTCCGACCTGGGGCTGCCGTTGATCGGTGTCGGGTTGCTCTACCGCTCGGGCTACTTCCGCCAGTCGCTGACTGCCGACGGCTGGCAGGCCGAACGCTATCCGTCCCTCGATCCGCACGGTCTGCCGTTGCGGTTGCTCACCGACGACGGCGACTCTCCGGTGCTGATCCACGTGTCGATGCCCGGATCTCGGGTTCTGCGGGCACGGGTGTGGATCGCCCAGGTGGGACGCGTCCCGCTGCTGCTGCTCGATTCCGACATCGCCGACAACGACCCGGAGCTGCGCGGGGTCACCGACCGGTTGTACGGCGGCGACCAGGACCACCGCATCAAGCAGGAGATACTCGCCGGTATCGGCGGAGTTCGAGCGATCCGGGCCTACACCCGTGCACACGGACTGCCCGATCCCGAGGTGTTCCACATGAACGAGGGCCATGCCGGCTTCCTCGGCGTCGAACGCATACGCGAACTCGTCACCTCGGGAATTCTGGACTTCGACGCGGCGCTGGCGGCGGTGCGAGCCGGCACCGTCTTCACCACCCACACCCCTGTCCCCGCCGGAATCGACCGGTTTCCGGCCGATCTGGTGCGGCACTACTTCGGAAGTGCGGACGGCGGCGAGGACTCGGCGCTGCTGCCGGGGTTGCCGATGGATCGAATCCTCGCTCTCGGCGGCGAGAGCGATGCCTCGGTGTTCAACATGGCGCACATGGGACTACGTCTGGGGCAACGCGCCAACGGGGTGTCGAAGCTGCACGGCATCGTCAGCCGCGAGATGTTCAACGACCTATGGCAGGGATTCGACGCATCCGAGGTGCCGATCGGATCGGTCACCAACGGCGTCCACGCTCCGACGTGGTCTGCCCGGGAATGGGCGGAGGGGGAGTCGGGGCCGCTGTCCTCGGACCAGGTGTGGTCCACGCGCAACGCTCTGCGAGCGCAATTGGTGGACGAGGTGCGGCGTCGGGTGCGGCGCTCGGCGCTCGAACGCGGCTCCACTCAGGCCGAGATCAGTTGGACAGCAAACGTTTTCGATCCCAACGTACTCACCGTCGGATTTGCTCGACGGGTACCGACGTACAAGCGCCTGACCCTGATGCTCCGCGAACCCGAGCGACTGCGCGCCATGTTGCTGGACCCGGTTCGCCCGGTCCAGTTGGTGGTCGCAGGTAAGTCGCATCCCGCCGACGACGGCGGCAAGGCGCTCATTCAGCAGATCGTCAAGTTCGCCGATCAAGCCGACGTGCGGCATCGCATCGTGTTCCTACCCGACTACGACATGTCCATGGCCCGCTTTCTGTACTGGGGATGCGATGTGTGGCTGAACAATCCGCTGCGACCACTCGAAGCGTGCGGCACCTCGGGCATGAAATCGGCACTCAACGGCGGCCTGAACCTGTCGATCCGCGACGGCTGGTGGGACGAGATGTACGACGGGGAGAACGGCTGGGCCATCCCGACGGCGGATGGCGTCACCGACGACAACCGCCGCGACGATCTCGAAGCCGCCGCGCTCTACGAACTGCTCGAGCAGGCAGTGCTACCGAAGTTCTACGACCGCGGGGACGACGGTGTGCCGAGCCGCTGGATCGAAATGGTGCGGCACACTCTCGAGCAGCTGGGCCCGAAAGTGCTGGCGTCGAGAATGGTTCAGGACTACACGCTGGGCTACTACGCGCCCGCAGCGGAATCCGCCCGCGCGGCATCGGCCGATGATCACCGCGGTGCCACGGACGTCGCGTCGTACCGCCGCCGCGTCGAACAGGCATGGGGCGCAGTGAAAGTCACCCGGGTCGACAGTGACGGTCTGCCGGACACCCCGGTGATCGGTGCAGAGCTTTCGCTGCGTGCCAACGTCGATCTCGGCGGCTTGGACGCGTCGGACGTCGTGGTACAGGCGGTCGTCGGACGCGTCGACGAGGAGGAGAACCTCACCGACATTCGCACGACGGCCATGACACACGTGGGTACCGACGGCGGCGAGCACGTGTACGCAGGCGAGACGCGGCTGCCGCACAGCGGCACGGTGGGATACACGGTGCGGGTGCTACCTCATCACCACGGTCTGGCCTCGGATGCCGAGCTCGGTTTGGTGGCGACGCCGTAGGGGCAGCTACTTTCCGGCCAGGCGGGTGAGAGCCTTGCGGACGACCTCCGGGTCCGAGGTCTCCCAGAACGGTGGCAGCGAGGCACGCAGGTAGCCGCCGTAGCGGGCGGTCGCGAGCCGCGAATCGAGAACGGCGACAACACCTTTGTCGTCGACGCTACGGAGCAGTCGGCCGACGCCCTGCGCCAGCAGCAGGGCAGCGTGGTTGGCGGCGACCGCGAGAAAGCCGTTGCCGCCACGGGATTCGACGGCCTGCTGCCTGGCCACCAGCAGCGGATCGTCGGGCCGCGGGAACGGAATGCGGTCCAGGATCACCAGACTGAGTGATGGGCCCGGCACGTCGACCCCCTGCCACAGAGACAGCGTCCCGAACAGGGAGGTGGCCTCGTCGTCGGCGAACTTCTGCACCAGGGCACCGGTGGAGTCGTCGCCCTGGCACAGGATCGGCGTGTCGAGGCGCTCCCGCATCTCCTCGGCGGCGGCCTTGGCGGCGCGCATGGATGAGAAGAGTCCGAGCGTGCGGCCACCGGCGGCGCTGACCAGCGACTCGATCTCGTCGAGGTAGGACTTCGAGAGGCCGTCGCGTCCGGGTGGCGACAGATGCTTGGCGATGTACATGATGCCGGCCCGAGCGTGGTCGAACGGCGACCCGACGTCGAGCGAATTCCACCTGATCGACCCGGCGTCGGACGGCGGTTCCACACCCGACGCCATCGCTGTGTCACTGCGCGACGGCTTCTCCGCAGGCAGGCCCCAGTTGATGGCCAACCCGTCGAACGATCCGCCGACGGTCAAGGTCGCGGAAGTGAGCACCACGGTGGATTCGGCGAACAGGCGCGCTCGCAGCAGTCCGCCCACGGACAAGGGTGCGATGCGGACGGTGCGTTTGACGTTGCCGCGGAAATCGTCGACGGCATGCCAGACGACGTCCTTGCGTTTGGCCGGGTCGGGTTCGTCGAACGCCGTGAGGACGCGGACCGCGCTGTCGTGGACCTCGTCGACCGCGACGAGTGCGGCGCTGCGAGCCGCGGCGGCCTCGGGGTCACTGCCGGCCATACCCTGCTTGTTGGGGCCGATCGCGGTGCGTACCGCCCAGGCGGCGTCGCGAATGGAGGCGAGCGCTGGGCCGACGCCGTCGGGTAGGGACTGCCAGCGGCTCGGGGGTAGCTCGTCCAGGATCGCGGCCCAGTTCTCGGCGGCCCCTTCGAGCTGGTCGACCGTCTCCTCTTCGATGAGCTTGGCGCTACGACGCGCCGCGGCGGTGACGGTCGCGGCCGACAACTCTTCCGTGGCCACACCGGTCACCCGGTCGACCAGTTCGTGGGCCTCGTCGACGACCACGACGTCGTGCTCGGGCAGAATCTGGATTCCGGTGATGGCGTCGATCGCGAGCAGGGCGTGATTGGTCACCACGACGTCGACCTGGGCGGCCTCGGTGCGGGCGCGTTCGGCGAAGCAGTCCTCGCCGACGGGGCAGCGCGATTTGCCGAGGCATTCGCGCGCGGTGACGCTGACCTGACGCCAGGCCTGATCGCTGACCCCTGGCACGACGTCGTCGCGGTCGCCGGTCTCGGTCTCGGACGACCACTTGGTCAGACGTACCACCTCGCGTCCCATCCGCGAGACGGCGAACGGGTCGAACAGTTCCGCATCCGGCGCCTCCTGCGCAGCACCCGTGTGGATCTTGTTCATGCACAGATAGTTGTTGCGGCCCTTGAGGATTGCGAACTTCGGGCGACGGCCGACGGCCTCGGTCAAGGCGTCGGACAGGCGCGGGAGATCGCGGTCGACCAGCTGCCGCTGCAGCGCGATGGTGGCCGTGGAGACGATGACGGTCTTGCCCGATTCCACCGCGTGCCGAATGCTGGGAACGAGGTACGCGAGGGACTTGCCGGTTCCGGTGCCTGCCTGCACCGCGAGATGCTCCCCGGTATCGATCGAGTGCGCCACCGCCGAGGCCATCGTCAGCTGATTGCTGCGTTCCTTGCCGCCGAGCGAGTGCACCGCGACCTGCAGGAGAGCGGGAACGGTTGGCAACTCGGTCTTCGACGGCACCGAAGCAGACTACTGCCGATCGCCCACCCGGTTCGGTACCGACACCGCGTTACCCCGGGGCGAAGCGGGTGGGTATGGCCGGTTCGCCCTGGGACAGCTTCAAGCCTTCCCACGGGAGGCTGACCAGGCGTCGGGCCAGCAGGTCACGGCCGTCGGCAAGCGTCGGAAGGTCGGCGACTCGTTCTCCGCCGCGGACCAACGGCGTGGTCAACGTCTCCACCGTCAGATCGCTCTCGACGGTCGGGGGAGCGTCGAACGGGTGCACGATCTCCTCGACTGCGGTGCCGGTGCGGCGCGCGGTACGCAGCGCCGCCTTGGTGCCACCGCGCGACTCCTTGTGGCTGCTGCGCTTGGCGACGGGAATGCCGTCGACGGTGACCAGCTTGTAGACCATGCCCGCCGTCGGTGCACCGGAACCGGTGACCAGTGAGGTGCCGACGCCGTAGGAGTCGACGGGCTCGGCGCGCAGTGCGGCGATGGCGTATTCGTCGAGGTCACCCGAGACGACGATCTTGGTCTTCGGCGCACCCAGGGCATCCAATTGGTCGCGCACCTGCCGCGCGAGCACGCCGAGGTCGCCCGAGTCGATGCGCACACCGCCGAGTTCGGGCCCGGCCACCTCGATGGCGTTGGCGACGCCCTGGGTGATGTCGTAGGTGTCGACGAGCAGGGTGGTGCCCACGCCGAGAGCGCGCACCTGAGCCGCGAATGCGGACCGTTCGTCCGGGCCGTCGGCGGTGGTGTGCAGCAGCGTGAAGGCGTGCGCCGACGTGCCCGCGCCTGGGACGCCGTGGCGTCGGACGGCTTCGAGGTTGGACGTAGCGGTGAACCCGGCGAGGTACGCCGCGCGTGAGGCGGCGACAGCGGCTTCCTCGTGGGTGCGCCGCGATCCCATCTCGATGATCGGTCGAGATTTGGCGGACGTGACCATGCGCGCTGCAGCGGACGCGATGGCGCTGTCGTGGTTGAGGATCGAGAGCACCACGGTCTCGAGGACGACGCATTCGGCGAACGTGCCGCGGACCGTCAGAACGGGGGAACCGGGGAAGTACAGCTCGCCCTCGCGGTAGCCGTCGATGTCGCCGGTGAAGCGGTAGCCGCGCAGCCACTCGACGGTGTCGGCGTCGAGGAATTCGGAGACGATGCGCAGCTCGTCCGGCCCGAACCGGAAGCGCGCGATCGCGTCCAGAATGCGTCCGGTGCCCGCGAGGACTCCGTATCGGCGACCGCCGGGCAGCCTGCGCGCGAACACCTCGAAGCTGCAGATTCGATCGGCGTAGCCGCTGGCCAGAGCGGCCGACAGCATCGTGTACTCGTACTGATCGGTCAGCAGTGCAGTGCTCACGCCGTCGCTGGAACTCGCGTGATCGGTGGTCGCGTCGTTGCTCACCTCGCCCACACTACGAGCGAAGGGGCGAGCGTGGGACGCTGGCCCGATACGCCGTACCCTGTTGGGCATGCCTTGGTTGACGGTGGATGGATCGCTTCTGCCCGTGGACGGCTTCTCGGCAGGTAGGGTCGTCGCCGCGTCACCGCAAGCGGTCCCGGCTCAGACCGAGGCCGTCGCGGCCGACGAATCGCACGACACCCCGTGGGTCACCATCGTGTGGGACGACCCGGTCAACCTGATGCACTACGTCACCTACGTCTTCCAGAAGCTCTTCGGCTACAGCAAGGCCAAGGCGACCGAGCTGATGATGCAGGTGCACTCCGAAGGCAAGGCCGTGGTGTCGAGCGGTGAGCGCGACGCGATGGAGAACGATGTTCGACGGCTGCACGCGGCGGGTCTGTGGGCCACCATGCAGCAGGACAAGTAGTCAACCGCTCATCACCTCTTCGTCAGAGAAGGACATCAGCAACAGTGCGCACGTGGACGAGACGGAATTCGCTGTCCGGGGTCAAGATCAAGTCCGAGATCGATGCTCGTGAGGCCGCCGTACTCCGTTCGCTGGTCGGCTCGGTTCTCGGGTTGCTGCGCGACCGTTCCGCCGCTGCCCCCACCGACGAACTCGCTGCGCTGACCGGTCTGCGTACCGGGCACAACAGCCCGCCCGAGGACGCCGCGCTGGCGCGGCTGCTGCCGGACTTCCACCGCGCCGACCCCGGACACGACGACCAGGACCCGGCAGACCTCAACGGTGCGTTGCGCGGATTGCACGAGCCCGAGATCATCGACGAGAAGTTGGCCGCCGGATCGATGATCCTGGCCACCCTGCCCGAGTCCGGTGGCAAGATCGTGCTCACCCAGGAGCAGGCGGATGCATGGTTGACTGGCCTCAACGACGTGAGGTTGGCGCTCGGCACCACGCTGGGGATCAGCGCGGATACACCCGATGTCCTCGACGAGGGTGATCCCCGTGCTCCGCATCTCGACGTGTACCACTGGCTGACCTGGATGCAGGATTCACTCGTACAGGTCCTCATTCCCTAGGACGCACGCGTGACCGCTGCCTTCCAGACTCCCGGACCGCGGGATTCCCTGACCGACGTGGCAGGTCTGCTGGTCGGTCACCATCACGAACGCGACGACGATGCCACCATGGGTTCCGGCTCGGCGACCGGCTGCACGGTGGTGAGTGCGCCGGGAGGTGCGACGGCGGCCGTCGATGTTCGCGGCGGCGGGCCGGGGACTCGCGAGACCGATCTGCTCGATCCGAGCCATTCCGTCCAGCACGTCAATGCGATCCTGTTGACCGCGGGCAGTGCCTACGGGCTCGCCGCGGCCGACGGCGTCATGCGGTGGCTCGAGGAGCACGGTCAAGGCATTGCGATGGGCAGTCCAGATCACGTCGTTCCGATCGTCCCCGCTGCGGTCATCTTCGATCTTCCGGTGGGCGAGTGGACTTCCCGACCGACAGCAGAATTCGGTTATCTCGCCGCGGCAGCAGCGGCGACCGAGTTCGCGACGGGATCGGTCGGTGCGGGCGTCGGTGCCCGAGCCGGAGTGCTCAAGGGCGGTGTCGGTACTGCCAGCACGGTGATCGAGGGCGGACCTGCCGACGGGGTCACCGTTGCGGCGCTGATGGTCGCCAATCCGGTGGGCGCGGTGTTCGACCCGCGTACCGGCCTGCTGTGGGGTGTCGGCACGCTCGGGCCTGCGGCTTTCGGTATGCGCAAGCCCGACGTGAACCAGCTGTGGGCCGCGCTGGCACTCGAACCCAAGGGCACTGCGCTGAACACCACGATCGGGGTTGTCGCCACCGATGCTGCGTTGTCGTCGGCGTCGTGCAAGCGGATTGCCGTCGCCGGTCACGACGGTCTGGCGCGGGCTGTTCGACCGGCACACTCGCCGCTCGACGGCGACACGATCTTCGCCGTCTCCACCGGCACCAGATCCGTCACCGCAGAGTCCTCGGTGCCCGCCGCGTTCTCGGCGGAACTCCCGGTGCTGGCCGCGGTCACCGAGGCCGCGGCGATCGTCGTCGAGCGAGCGATCGTCCGGGCCCTCCTCGACGCCACCTCGGTGGCCGGCATCCCCACGTATCGCCAGATCTTCACGTCCGCGTTCGGCGGATCGGGAGCCTGAGCGCAGCTCACGCGATACCTCTGCCCGGTACCGTGGAGGGACCGAATCCGGAGGCGATCATGAGCGAGATCAGTAACCGTACCGCCGAGCGTGAGCGGCCGGTCTGGATGCAGGCCGCCATGGTGGTGGGAGCATTCACCGTGCTGCTGTGGGTCATCGAGTTCCTCGATGTGGCCAGCGGTTCGAGGCTCGAACGCAACGGGATCGAACCCCGCTCGGTCGAGGGGCTGTGGGGCATTCTGTTCGCGCCCGTGCTGCACGACGACTGGCAGCATCTGATCGCGAACACCGTGCCGATCGTCGTGCTCGGGTTTCTGGTGTTGCTCTCCGGACTGGCGCGTGGTCTGGCTGCCACCGGAATCATCTGGGTGGTCGGCGGGTTCGGTACCTGGCTCACCGCCGGTTCCTATACGAACACGATCGGTGCCTCGATTCTGATCTTCGGCTTCATCGCTTACCTGTTGGTGCGCGGCTTCTTCACCCGCAAACTCGGTCAGCTCGCGATCGGCGTCGTGGTGTTCGTGCTGTACGGCAGCGCACTGTGGGGCGTGCTCCCGAGCGAGCCGAACATCTCGTGGCAGGGGCATCTGTTCGGCGCGGTGGGCGGAGTGGTGGCCGCTCGGCTGTTGTCCGCCGATGCGCGGGCCGAGCGGGCACGTGCGAAATCGCTCGATCGGCCCACTCCGTCGGCGTGAGGTAACTGCGGACACAGCTGCGGCCGGTGGTGAATTTGGCCGACTCGCGCTGTGAATACTGCCCGAACGTTTCGGGTGATGCGCTCGGCGTGGCAGCATGGCTTTCATGCGAATTACCGTCCTGGGATGTTCGGGCAGTGTGTCCGGACCCGATTCACCCGCGTCGGGCTACTTGTTGGAAGAAGTGGAGACCGCGCCGGTCGTCCTCGACTTCGGTCCCGGCATCCTCGGGGCGTTGCAGCGCTACGCCGATCCGGGAGATGTGAGCGTTCTGCTCTCGCATCTGCATGCCGATCACTGCCTCGACGTTCCGGGGCTGCTGGTTTGGCGGCGTTACCATCCGAATCCGCCGGAGGGGCGGGCGATCGTCTACGGACCCAAGGACACGGCGTTCCGGCTCGGAGTCGCCTCGGCCGAGTGCGGTGGGCAGATCGACGACATGTCCGACACCATCGACCTGCGTCGTTGGGTGGACGGACGCACCGTGGAGTTCGGGAAGTTGTCGATTCTGGCTCGGCAGGTGTTCCATCCGCCGGAGTCGTACGGCATGCGCGTCACCACGGCGGAAGGCCGCACGTTCGCGTACAGCGGAGACACGGGAATGTGCCAGGCGGTCCGGGATCTGGCGCACGGAGCCGACGTGTTCCTGTGCGAGGCGTCGTGGACCGACAGTCCCGAGCGGCCCGAGGGCGTGCACCTGTCCGGAACCGAGGCCGGCCGAATCGCGCGAGAGGCACGGGTAGGGGAGTTGCTGCTCACCCATATTCCACCGTGGACCTCACGGGAGGACGTCATCGCCGAGGCGAAGGCAGAGTTCAGCGGACCGGTGCACGCGGTTCTGCCAGGGGACGTCTTCACCGTCTGACGACGCGCTAGGCTTCGAGTCGTGTCCAGACGAGAAGACGGCAGGGCGGACGACGAGCTCCGCACCATCAAGATCACCCGCGGATTCACGAGCCACCCGGCAGGGTCGGTGCTGGTCGAATTCGGCAACACCAGGGTGATGTGTACGGCCAGCGTCGAGGAGGGCGTCCCGCGCTGGCGAAAGGGATCCGGCCTCGGCTGGGTGACCGCCGAGTACGCGATGCTCCCCGCTGCCACCCACACCCGCAACGGCCGCGAGTCCGTCAAGGGCAAGGTCGGTGGGCGCACCCAGGAAATCTCTCGATTGGTCGGGCGCTCGCTGCGAGCATGCATCGACCTCGCTGCGATCGGCGAGAACACCATCGCCCTCGACTGCGATGTACTCCAGGCAGACGGTGGTACCCGTACCGCGGCCGTGACCGGCGCGTTCGTCGCTCTCAACGACGCGGTCACCTATCTGCGAGCAGCGGGACGACTGGCCGATCCGCAGCCCATCTCGTGCATGATCGCCGCTGTCAGCGTCGGCGTCGTCGACGGCCGAGTGCGCCTCGATCTGCCCTACGAAGAAGATTCGCGCGCCGAGGTCGACATGAACGTCGTCGCCACCGACACCGGCACGCTGGTGGAAATCCAGGGAACCGGAGAGGGCGCGACCTTCCCTCGGACCACACTCGACAAGTTGCTCGACTCCGCATTCGTCGGCATCGAGAAGCTGTTCGAGGTGCAGAAGGAAGCACTGGCGTTGCCGTACCCCGGCGAACTGCCCGAGCCTGCGGCCGCGGAATCGAAGAAGAAGTTCGGTGCCTGACTCGAAGCTTCTGGTAGCGAGCCGGAACGCGAAGAAACTGCGCGAACTCCGGCGGGTGCTCGACGCCGCCGGAGTGGCCGGAATCGAACTGGTCGGCCTCGACGAGGTGCCGCCGTTTCCGGAGGCCCCCGAGACCGGAGCGACGTTCGAGGAGAATGCACTCGCCAAGGCGCGTGATGGCGCGGCGGCCACCGGATTACCCTGTGTGGCAGACGATTCTGGAATCGAAATCGACGCCCTGAACGCGATGCCCGGTGTGCTCTCGGCACGCTGGTCCGGTACACACGGGCAGGACGAGGTCAATACCGCCCTGGTTCTGGCGCAGCTGAGTGACACCCCCGACGAGCGTCGCGGAGCCGCGTTCGTGTCGGCGTGCGCCCTGGTGATTCCCGGCGGCACCGAAACCGTGGTCCGCGGCGAGTGGCGCGGTGTAGTGGGCCGAGAGCCGCAGGGGGAGAACGGCTTCGGCTACGACCCCATCTTCGTGCCCGAGGGCGACGGCCGCACCGCCGCGCAGCTGAGCCCGGAGGAGAAGGATGCCGCCTCGCATCGCGGTCGCGCGCTTCGCAGGCTCGTTCCGGCCCTCGAAGATGTGACGGGGCGTTAGCTCGTGGCGATGCGAACCGTTCTGACGCGGACGTCGGTTGTGTTCGCCGCCGCCGCCGTACTGTGCCTGGCGGGCACCCCGGCCACCGCGGCACCGGCTGCGGGCTCCTTCGCCGAGGCCCTCGCGTACTCGATCGCGCACCCGGGAGTGACTCCTCCGGGCTCGAACGACTTCTCGTGTGTTCCGAGTGCGCAGCATCCCGAGCCGGTGGTGCTGGTGCACGGCTTCCTCGAGAACTCCTACGACAACTGGGCATCGCTGTCGCCGAAGCTGGCCGACGCCGGATACTGCGTGTTCGCGATCGACTACGGCAACACCGGGCCGGTTCAGGCGTTCGGTGCGCTCGAACCCATCCCCGAGAGTGCTGCGGAACTGTCGACGTTCGTCGATTCCGTGCTCGAGGCGACGGGTGCGCAGAAGGTGTCGATCGTGGGCCATTCGAAGGGCGGCACGGTGCCGCGTTACTACGCGCGCTTCCTCGGCGGGGATCGCACGGTCTCGCGCATCATCGCGTTGTCGCCGCCGAACTACCCCACTGCCGGGCCCCCCGTCGGTAACGACGTGCTCGAGCGTCTCAACGAGGGCAGCGACACCGTATCGGGCATCGACTACACCACGATCGCCACCCGATACGACCAGATCGTCGTTCCGTACACGGCCTCGCTGCTCAGCGGCGCGGGAAACACGAACGTGGTGTTGCAGGACGTATGCCCGGCCAACGCCGTCGAGCACACGGGAATCTCGTACGACCCGCTGGCTCAGCGGCTGGTGCAGAACGCATTGGATCCGGAGAACGCGCAGCCGATCGGCTGCTGACGTCAGACGCCGAAGTCGGCTTTGACCTGCTTGGTGCGCTTGTTCTCGATGTAGAAGGACAGGAACGGGATCGTCCCGGCGAGCAGTGTTCCGATGGTGCGGGCGGCGGGCCACCGCACCTTGATGGCGAGATCCACCGTGAGCACGAGGTACACCAGGTAGACCCAACCATGCACGACGGCAATCCAATTGGGCACGTTCTCGACCTTGAAAATGTACTTCGCGACCATCTCGGTCACGAGAACGAGCAGCCAGATGCCCGTGGCGTACGCCAGAACGCGGTAGCGCAGCAACGCGGAAGCGATCTTCTGAGTCTTGTTGGTGGACGCCTGAGTCTTGTCCGGTGCCGAACTCACGTGGTGCTCCTGTCGGTCCCGCGGGATTCGTTCAGCTCCGCGAGGTAGCTGTTGTATTCGAGTAGTTGCCTGGCCTCGGGATCGTCGAGGTCCGTAGCGTCGGCCGCCGGGGCATGCCGCTGGGGGAGCAGGTCGAGGGGCACCTCGGTGGGTCCGTCGGGCCGAGCCGCGGCCGCCTCGTCGGGGTCCTCGTCCTCGAGTCGGACGAACTTGCGGTAGGCGTAGACCACGAACACTGCGAACAGGGGCCATTGGAACGCGTATCCGAGGTTCTGGCCGTTGCCGCCGACGGCCTCGAAGCGTTCCCACTGCCACCAGCCGAGGCCCAGGCACACCGCCGCGGACACGATGACCAGCGCGATCAGTGCTGGCCGACGGTTCGGGCGGGATGAAGTCACCCCTCGACGGTACCGGAGGTACTACTACTGGAGGTAGTCGCGTGCTGCGGCCCGGCGGTGATTCTCACCATGGGCGGTTCGGGTGCGATTCATGCCCGACGACGGTTGGCGCGTGCCTGGCCGAGTTGCTCGGCTCCGGGCCCGGTGACGTCCGCGAGAGCGCTGCTGCGTCCGGTCAGAACCAGTGCCAGGGTGCCGGCCGATCCTTCGATGACCGGGCCCTCGCCGCGTCTCCAGTCCAGATCGGTTGCGCGCCACTGCAGTCGAAGCTCGGGGCCTTTGAACGGTGCCGCGCCACTTGCGGGCACCAGGAAGTCGAGCATCGTGATCATGCGGTTGTCGGGAACGTGGTGCTCGATTCCCAGTGGCCTGCACACGTCCAGTCCATGCACGATGATGTCGGACAAGGGGGCCAGTGGCCCGTGGCCCGGCGGGGTGAATTTCTTGTCGGCGTGCGCGGTGAGCAAGGCGGGCAATTCGCCTCCGTGCTCGCGACGCACGCGCGTGGTCATCAGTTGATTGGCGCGGTCGAAGTTGCCTCGGGTGCGCACCATGACGAGTCCGAACTGCCAGAGCGGGACGATCAGCGGGACCACCAGATGGGCGGCGACGTCGCGGACCGTCCAGGCCTCGCACAGCGATGGGGTGTCCCATTGTTCAGGTGTGAGAGTCTCGAGAGTTCTTGCGAGAGAACGCCTCTCGTCTGTGATCTCGGCGAAGATCGCGTCGTTCGATTCCTCGGGCATTCGAACCGCCTTCACGTGTCGGTGCTTGTCGACCCTGGACCTGACCGAGCCGGATGCATGTGAAAACCGGCCCGAACGACCGTCGTGCGCGAGGGGGGACTTGAACCCCCACGTCCTGAGACACTGGAACCTAAATCCAGCGCGTCTGCCAATTCCGCCACTCGCGCGTGCCGATGAAGTCTACAACCTGTGTGGTCGCTGTTCTCGGCGCGGGGAGTTGGCCGGTTTGCGCACGGATTGTTCGGATGCCCACCTGTACAGGTACGCATCTGAATGATCCGTGGGCAAACACCTCACGTTGTACACCGTACGGTGCCGTTACACTCGGCGAGTGGCATCGAAAAAAGACATCCCCTTCGACCCGGCCCGGACGCTCGGGCTCCTGTGGCGAGTCGGTGCCAAGCCGAGTCGCACCGGACTGAGCGTGGATGCGATCGTCGACGCCGCCATCGAACTGGCCGATGCGAACGGTCTCGAGTCCGTGTCGATGCGCAACGTGGCCGAGCATCTCGGTGTCGGCGCGATGTCGCTCTACACGCATGTGCCGGGCCGGGAGGAACTGGCCGATCTGATGATCGATCGAGTACTTGCAGGCCTCTACTCGCACGTCGACGAGCCGTCCTCTGTCGCCGGCGGATGGCGTCCAGCGATGTGCTTCATTGCCGAGCGCAATTGGGCTCTGTATGAACGGCATTCGTGGCTGCTCGAAGCGGAGGGTGCGCGCCCCGTGCTCGGTCCGCACACCAACGACAAGTACGAGGCCGAGTTGCGTCCCCTGGTCGGCATCGGCCTTGGCGACGTCGAGATCGACTCCGTTCTCACGCTGGTTCTCACTCACGTCTCCGGAACCGCGCGAGCCCTCGCAGGCGTGACGCGTGTCAAGGAGCAGTCGGGCATGTCCGACGCCCAGTGGTGGGCGGCTACCGCGCCGATCCTCGAACGGGTGATGGACCGCGAACGCTTTCCGGTGTCGTCTCGGGTCGGGACGGCCGCGGCGACGTCGTACGACGCCGCCAGCGACCCCGTGCACGCCTACCGGTTCGGGTTGGAGTGCATTCTCGACGGCGTGGAGGCAATGATCTCGCGAAGTCAGCCCGTCGGTCGAAGTGCCGCCTCGGACTGAGGCTTCTTTGGCCTGCGTAATTTGTGCTGATACCGCCAGATTGCGTGCTCGAGCGAGGCGAGATCTGTGCCGAGTGCGTGTACTGCGGCTGCGAGGATGAGGGGGGAGCGGTCCTCGGCGATCCCGGCGGCGAGGTCGTGGTGCAGTGGTTCGAGCGCGTCCGCGACGAACGAGCGCAGGTGCTCGGCCGCTGTGTCGGTCCGCACGCCGAGGTGCATGAGCATGCATTCCCAGGTGGTCTCGCCGAGACCGGGAATCGCGCAGAACGCCTCGAATTGGTACTCGGTGTGCTGCTCGAAGTCGCTCGAACGGCTCAGCCCCACCGACACCAACGTCTGTGCCGCCACGGCGGCGGCAGCACCCTTGGTTCGACTGTTTCCCGGAACCAGTTGACGGTTGGACAGAATCTCGACGAGTAGATCCGGAGTAGTGGTCAGTTCGGCGAGGGTTGTCAAGTCGTCGAGTCGGTTATCGCCGCGATGCGATCTCCATCGCTGGACCACCGCGCGGACCCCGCTGGTGGGGCCGCCGTATGGAGCGCGCGCCGAGAAGATCGCATCCAACAACGCCACCTCGCTCTCGCCGCGCCATCCCGGTGCCCAGTGTGGCGAACGGGATTGTGGCGCAGTCGATTCGATGTGAAGAAGCATCGCGTCGAGTTTGTCCTCGGTGCAGGTGTCCGTTACCGATGAATACATGAATTCCCCCCGGAGTTCGTCGACCGCTCTCCCGATGAGCGGCTCGTTCGCACAAGGTAGAGCACCGCACCGACAAGGTCGCGCACTGCTCATCTGTGCTCGAGATCACATCACGAAAAGATAACGAAAAATGCGAGGATTTCCTCATGTTCTGGCACCGCGCGCGATGCTCTCGCCAGCGTGGATACGGGTTACCGGCGAGTCGGGTAAACAAAAGGTAAAGCCGCTTCGAGTGACGTACTCGCTGGTAGCACTCGGACGTCCGAGCAAACCTGAGGATTTCCTCATGATTTTGTGCCAACCTTGAGCAGCGCGGAGGAGATCTGTCGACGAAGACCGGCTCACCGCTTCGACCCTGTAGCCCACGACGCACCAGGGCAGCCATCACAGCGAACGCCCCGACCCCCGAGGCGTCCACGAGAGGAATCTTCAGCCTTGACGATCAACGAGAGCACACCATCACACGGACGAGGCTCGCGAAGCACCGGCAACGCAGACAAATCCCCTAGAAGCAATGGCGGCTCTCGGACTCTGGCAGATCGTTTCGCCGCGGGCGAGCCGTACGCACTGGCCTTCGGTGGCCAGGGTGCACCGTGGCTCAGCTCCCTCGAAGAGCTGGCTCGCGACTCCGCGCTCGAACCCGAACTGACCGATCTCGTCAACGAGGCTGCAGTCACTCTCGCACCCGTTGCCGACGAGCTGCTGGTCGTGCGCTCGGTCGGCTTCGACCCGATCGGCTGGATGCTCGAACAGGACCTCGCCGACGACGACACCGCCGGCTCGTACGGACCGTCCGAGGCTGCACTGACTTCCGCTGCCGTCTCGCTTCCGGGAGTGTTCCTCACTCAGGTCGCAGCACTGCGCGCGCTGAAGTTGCAGGGACTCGATCCCGCTCAGACCCCGCCCGTCAAGGTCGTCGGACACTCGCAGGGGCTCATCGCCGCCGAATCCGTCGCAGCCGACGGCGCACAGGACGCGAGCTTCCTCGCGATCGCGCAGCTCGTGGGTGCCGCAGCAGGTCTCGTCGGCCGCCGCCGCGGCATCATCGGTGCCGGAGACCGCGCGCCGATGGTCTCGGTTGCCAACGTCGAACCGGCACGACTGCAGGCGATCATCGCCGAACTGGCAATCGCCGGAGCGCCGGAGCGATCCGCCGCCCTCGCCATCCGCAACGGCCGCCGTCGCGTCGTCCTCTCGGGACCGCCGGCCCAGCTGGCCCGCGTGCAGGAGAAGTGCGAGCAGATCGCTGCCGAGGAAGAGCGTGACCGCGACGCCAAGAAGCGTGGCGGTGCCGTGTTCGCTCCGGTCTTCGAGCAGCTTCCGGTCGAGATCGGCTTCCATCACCCCGCCCTGGCAGACGCTGTCGAACTCGTCAGCGCGTGGGCGCAGCGTTGTGGACTCGATGTCGAGCTCGCGCGCGACCTCGCACAGAAAATCCTCGTGGACTCCGTGGATTGGGTCGACGCCATCGACGGCGTCGTCGACGCCGGTGCCGACTGGATTCTCGATCTCGGTCCGGGCGACCTGCTCACCCGCATGACCACTCCGGCGCTGCGTGGACAGGGCGTCGGCATCATCGCCGCGTCCTCGCGCGGGGGCCACCGCAATCTGCTCACCCCGGGAGCTGCTCCCGAGGTCCAGCCCGCATGGTCTGCCTATGCCCCCACGCCGGTCACGTTGCCCGACGGCCGCGTCGTGGTCGAGACCTCCTTCACCAAGATGACCGGACGTTCGCCGATCCTCCTCGCCGGCATGACGCCGACGACGGTCGACGCGAAGATCGTTGCCGCAGCTGCCAATGCAGGCCACTGGGCCGAGCTCGCCGGTGGCGGCCAGGTCACCGAGGACATCTTCACCGATCGTGTCGCCGAGCTCTCCACCCTCCTCGAGCCCGGCCGCGCAATCCAGTTCAACTCGCTCTTCCTCGATCCGTACCTGTGGAAGTTGCAGCTCGGCGGACGCCGCATCGTGCAGCGCGCTCGTGCAGCGGGTGCGGCCATCGACGGCGTCGTCGTCACCGCAGGCATCCCGGAACTCGAAGAGGCAGTGGCCCTCATCGAAGAGCTGTCCGAGGCCGGCATCAGCTACGTCTCGTTCAAGCCCGGCACCGTTGCGCAGATTCGCGCCGTCATCCGCATCGCCAACGAGGTTCCGTCCTACCAGGTCAACGTTCACATCGAGGGCGGCCGCGCAGGCGGACACCACTCGTGGGAGGACCTCGACGACCTGCTGCTGACCACCTACGCGGAGCTGCGGTCACGGCCCAACCTCGTCGTCTGCGTCGGCGGCGGCATCGGCACACCCGAGCGGGCAGCGGAGTACCTCACCGGAACCTGGTCGGCCGTGCACGGCTACCCGAAGATGCCGCTCGACGGCATCCTCGTCGGCACTGCAGCGATGGCAACCCTGGAGGCCACGACGGCTCCCGAGGTCAAGCAGCTTCTGGTCGACACACCCGGAACCCCCGACTGGGTCGGTGCCGGTACCGCGAACGGCGGAATGGCCTCGGGCCGAAGCCAGCTCGGTGCCGACATCCACGAGATCGACAATGCGGCATCGCGGTGCGGCCGACTGCTCGACGAGGTCGCAGGCAACGCCGACGCCGTCTCCGATCGTCGTGACGAAATCATCGCCGCACTGGACGGCACCGCCAAGCCGTTCTTCGGTGACGTCGCCGAGATGACATACCAGCAGTGGCTCGTTCGCTACCTCGACCTGGCCATCGGAACCGACACGCGCAGCGACTTCGATTGCGGCGGCGAGTTCACCGATGCCGTGTCCGATGCACGCGAATCGGTGTGGCTCGATGTCACCTGGCGCACCCGCTTCCTGGAGATGCTGCAGCGCGCCGAGGCTCGGCTGCACCCCGTCGATCGCGGACCCATCCCCACCTTGTTCGCCGACGCCGACGTTCTCGAACGCCCGCGCGCAGCACTGAAGTCGCTGCTCGCACAGTTCCCCGACGCCGCCGACGTGGTTCTGCACCCGGCCGACATCACCTTCTTCACCTCGCTGTGCCGCATGCCCGGCAAGCCGGTCAACTTCGTCCCCGTCGTCGACGGTGATGTACGCCGCTGGTGGCGCAGTGACTCGCTGTGGCAAGCACACGACGCCCGCTACTCGGCCGATCAGGTCTGCATCATCCCCGGAACCGTCGCCGTCGCAGGCATCACCCGCGTCGACGAGCCCGTGGGCGAGCTGCTCGATCGCTTCGAGAAGGCCACCGCAGATCAGCTTCTCGCCGAGGGCGTCGAGCCCACGGCCATCGCGAGCCGTCGCCACGCCGAGATCGCACCCGGACTGCTGGGCATCGTGCTGGCTGCTCCCGACGTCACCTGGGCCTCGCGTATGACGCAGAACCCCGTTGCACGGTTAGGCGATCCGGCCGAGTGGACCGTGGAATCGGAGACGGTCGCAGCGCACCCGCAGACCGGCTCGTCGCTGACCGTGCTGGATTCCGAGCACGTGGAGCTGCTGGTTCCGCTCGCTCCGGGTAAGGAAGTTCGCATCCGCCTGACGGTTCCGGCCTCCACGATCGACGGCGGCGCTCCCGTCGTCACCGCTCAGGACGCTCAGCAGGCCATGTCGGCTCTGCTCGGAGTTGCTGCAGGCCAGGAGCTTCCGGCCGTCAAGGGCGGCGTTGCCCGGCTGAACATCGCGTGGATTCCCGATCTGATCGCCGACCACGCAGGCGTCACCGGATCCGGACTGCCGGACACACTGACCGTCAGCGGCAAAGCCGTTCCCGACGTCCTGGTCGGTGCCTGCTGGCCCGCTGTCTTCGCCGTCCTCGGTGCCACTCGCAACGCCGAGGGCATCGACGTCATCGAAGGCATGCTCGATCTGGTGCACCTCGATCACAGTGTGAATCTGGTCGGTGCATTGCCCACCGACACCTCGATTCTCGTGGTCAAGGCTGCGGCAGGAGAGGTGCTCGACACCGACCTCGGCCGCGTCGTCGAGGTCACCGTCGAGATCGGTGCCATGCTGGGCGAGGGGCTCGATGCTCCCGCCGTCGCAACTCTGGTGGAACGCTTCGCCATTCGTGGACGTACCGGCAAGGGCGAGCTCGTCGACCCGGCTCGCGCAGGCGGCTCGGTGAGCGCCGATGCTCAGGACACCCCGCGTCGTCGCCGCCGTCAGGCGACCATCGTCGCCCCGCGCAACATGGCCGCGTTCGCTCAGGTCTCGGGTGACCACAACCCGATTCACACCTCGGACGCCGCGGCTTTGCTCGCCGGCCTCGGCAGCCCGATCGTGCACGGCATGTGGCTCTCGGCCGCTGCCCAGCAGACGGTCACTGCAGTCGACCACGCGGACACCAAGACTCCGCCGCGTCGCCTCACCGCCTGGACCGCCCGCTTCCTCGGCATGGTTCGCCCCGGGGCAGAAATCGACGTTCGCGTCGACCGCACCGGATTCGATCAAGGTGCCGAGCTGATCGAGGTCTCCTGCCGTGTCGCAGGCGAACTGGTCATGGTCGCCACCGCTCGCACCGCGCCGCCGAAGACCGTCTACGCCTTCCCGGGCCAGGGCATCCAGCGTGCGGGCATGGGCCTGGACGCGCGGGCTCGCTCGAAGGCCGCACGTGAGGTGTGGGAGCGTGCCGACAAGCACACCCGCAGTGCGCTGGGCTTCTCCATTCTCGCTGTGGTGCGCGACAACCCGACGTCGCTCAAGGCGCGCGGCGTCACGCACAAGCACCCCGACGGTGTGCTGCACCTGACGCAGTTCACCCAGGTTGCGATGGCCGTTCTCGGCGTCGCACAGGTTGCCGAACTGCGTGAATCCGGTGCGTTCGTGGAGAACTCGATTCTCGCCGGCCACTCCGTCGGTGAGTACAACGCCCTCGCAGCCGTTGCCGGTGTGCTCCCGCTCGAAGCCGTCCTCGAGGTCGTCTTCCAGCGTGGTTCGGCCATGCACGCACTGGTTCCGCGTGATGCCAGCGGCCGCAGTGACTACCGCATGGCAGCGATCCGCCCGTCTCAGATCGGCCTGGCCGACGAGGACGTGCAGGGCTTCGTCGCCGGTGTCGCAGCAGAATCCGGTGAGTTCCTCGAGATCGTCAACCTCAACCTGCGCGGCTCGCAGTACGCCATCGCAGGCACGGTTGCCGGCCTCGGCGAGCTGGAGAAGAAGATCGCGATCCGCCGAGCCGAGTTCGGTGGCAAGGCCGCCTACATCATGGTTCCCGGCATCGACGTGCCGTTCCACTCCACGGTGCTGCGCGGCGGAGTCGACGACTTCCGCAACCGCCTCCAGACTCTGCTCCCCGAGCAGATCGATCCGGCGATCCTGGTGGGGCGCTACATCCCGAACCTGGTGCCCAAGCCGTTCTCGCTGGATCGCGGGTTCGTCCAGGAGATCGCCGATCTGGTTCCGTCCGAGCCGCTCAACACCGTTCTCGCGGAATTCGATTCGTGGGCCGCACGGCCGAGCGATCTGTGCCGCGTGATCCTGACCGAGCTGCTCGCATGGCAGTTCGCCAGCCCGGTGCGCTGGATCGAGACCCAGGACCTGCTGTTCGCGGACGAGTCCGACGGCGGCATGGGCGTCGAGCGCTTCGTCGAGATCGGCCTCGGTGCAACCCCGACCGTGGCGAACCTCGCGTCGCAGACACTCAAGCTGCCGGGCCGCTTCGGCCACCCGGTCGAGGTACTCAACCTCGAGCGCGAGGCTGCGATCATCTACGGCACCGACACCGACCCGGCTCCGGCCGACGAGGAAGAGTCGACACCCGTGGAGTCCGCTGCTCCGGCAGCAGCAGCTGCTGCTCCGGCTTCGGCTCCAGCACCGGCTGCAGCACCGTCCGGCGGACCTCGTCCGGACGACATCGCGTTCGTCGCGGCCGATGCGACCAAGATCCTCATCGGCCTGTGGACCAAGCTGCAGCTCGATCAGATCGGGCCCGCCGACACCATCGAGGCCCTGTGCGACGGTGTGTCCTCGCGCCGTAACCAGCTGCTCGTCGACCTCGGTTCCGAGCTCTCGCTCGGTGCCATCGACGGTGCTGCCGATGCCGACATGGGTGCGCTCTCGGGCACGGTGAACAAGCTGGCTCGTACGTACAAGCCGTTCGGTCCGGTACTCAGCGACTCCATCAACGACCACCTCCGCAAGGTCTTCGGCCCCTCGGGACGACGCCCGGCCTCGATCGCCGATCGCGTCAAGAAGACCTGGGAACTGGGCGACGGCTGGGCGCATCACGTCACCGCCGAGGTCGCTCTCGGCACCCGTGACGGTGCCTCGGTCCGCGGCGGTGCACTCGGCGGCCTGGCCGACGGCGCTCTCGCCGACGGCAATGCAGTCGACAACGTCATCGATGCGGCTGTGGCCGCGGTGGCCGCACGTCGCGGCGTCGCAGTCTCGATGCCGCAAGCAGGTGGTGGGGCCGGCGGAACCGTCGACGCTGCTGCTCTGGGTGAGTTCACCGAACACATCACCGGCCGCGACGGCGTTCTCGCCTCCGCTGCCCGGCTGGTGCTCGAGCAGCTCGGGCTGGCTGATGCGCCCAACGCTCTGCTGGCCGACGATCCCGATGCCGCTCTGGTCGAGCTGGTCTCGGCCGAGCTGGGATCCGACTGGCCTCGCCTCGTCGCCCCGGCGTTCGACGCCAAGCGCGCCGTCCTGATCGACGACCGGTGGGCCACCGCCCGTGAGGACCTGGCCCGGTTGTGGCTCGGTACCGCAGGCGATATCGCGGTCGAGTCCTTCGCCGGCGCAGGTAATGCTGTTGCATTGCAGGCGCAGTGGTGGAAGGCCAAGGCCGACTACGAGAACAAGACAGTGCTGGCCGAAACCTTCGGACGCATCGCGGACATCGCGGTCGCATCCGAGGACAAGGGCCAGTGGTCCGACGAGGTCGCAGTGGTCACCGGCGGCAGCAAGGGCTCCATCGCAGCTGCGGTGACGGCCAAGCTGCTGGCCGGGGGAGCGACGGTCTTCGTCACCACCTCCAGGCTCGACGACGAGCGACTCGGCTTCTACCGCAGCCTCTACCGCGACAACGCTCGCAGCGGAGCGTCGCTCTGGGTGGTTCCGGCGAACATCGCGTCGTACACCGACGTCGATGCGCTCATCGAGTGGATCGGCAGCGACTTCATCGACACCGCCGGTGGCGCAAAGACTCTGGTCAAGGCCGGCGTCACACCGACGATGCTGTTCCCGTTCGCCGCACCTCGGGTCGTCGGCGAGATGTCCGACGCCGGAGGTCGCGCCGAGATGGAGATGCGCGTGCTGCTCTGGTCGGTCGAGCGCCTGATCGGCGGACTGTCCAAGGTCGGCTACGACAACGACATCGACACGCACCTGCACGTGGTGCTGCCGGGATCGCCGAACCGCGGAATGTTCGGTGGCGACGGTGCCTACGGCGAGTCCAAGGCTGCACTGGATGCCGTTGTCGCCAAGTGGGGTTCGGAGAAGAACTGGGCCGAGCGGGTGTCCATCGCCCACGCTCACATCGGTTGGGTCCGCGGAACCGGCCTGATGGGCGGCAACGACCCCATCGTCGAGGCCGTCGAAGCCGAGGGTGTGCGCACCTGGTCGACCGAGGAGATGGCAACCGAGTTGCTGCAGCTGTGCACGCCTGCCGCTCGCCGTCAGGCCGCTCAGGAGCCGATCGTCGCCGATCTCACCGGTGGATTGGCCAGCACCAAGCTGAACCTCGTCGAACTCGCTCGGGACGCGGCTGCGGCCGCAGCCGAGAAGGTCGAAGCGACAGTGGACGATTCGGTGATCGCGGCACTGCCCGCACCGCCGCGTCTGTCGACGTCGACCACCGCTCCGGCGTGGCCGACACTCGATGTCGACCCGAAGGATCTGGTCGTCATCGTCGGTGCGGGTGAGCTCGGACCCTATGGTTCGGCGCGTACTCGTTTCGAGATGGAGGTCGACGAGCAGCTCTCTGCCGCAGGCGTACTCGAACTCGCGTGGAACACCGGCCTCATCGCCTGGGAGAACGATCCCAAGCCGGGTTGGTACGACATCGAGTCCGGTGACCTGGTGCCCGAGGAGGACATCGCCGACAAGTACCACGACGTCGTGGTCGAGAAGTGCGGTATCCGCACCTACGGCGACGACGGCGCGATGGTCGGCAACACCGCTCCGCTGATGACCTCGATCTTCCTCGACAACGACCTGACGTTCGTGGTCGGAACCGAGATCGATGCACGGTCGTTCGCAGCAGCGGATCCCGAGCACACGCTGATCACACCGGTCCCGGATTCGAGCGACTGGCAGGTCACTCGCAAGGCGGGCACCGAGATTCGCGTTCCGCGCAAGATGAAGCTCACTCGCACGGTCGGTGGACAGATTCCGACCGGATTCGATCCCACCAAGTGGGGCATCTCGCCCGACATGGCCAGCTCGGTCGACCGTGTCGCACTGTGGAACATCGTCACCACGGTCGACGCGTTCATCTCCTCGGGCTTCAACCCGTCGGAACTGATGCGCTGGGTGCACCCCACGCTGGTGGCCAACACGCAGGGCACCGGCATGGGCGGCATGGAATCGATGCGCTCGCTGTACATCGACACCCTGCTCGGTGATGCTCGTGCGAACGACATCCTGCAGGAGGCTCTGCCGAACGTCGTTGCTGCGCACGTGGTCCAGTCGTACATCGGTAGCTACGGCGCGATGGTTCACCCCGTCGCCGCCTGCGCCACCGCGGCCGTCTCCGTCGAAGAAGGCGTCGACAAGATCAAGCTGGGCAAGGCGCAGCTCGTGGTCGCCGGCGGCTTCGACGACCTGAGCAACGAAGGCATCATCGGCTTCGGTGACATGTCGGCCACCGCGGACTCGGCGGCGATGACCGCCAAGGGCATCAGCGATCGACGGTTCTCTCGAGCGAATGACCGCAGGCGGGGTGGATTCGTCGAATCCCACGGCGGCGGAACGATTCTGCTCGCTCGCGGAGACCTGGCCCTCGAGATGGGCCTGCCGGTCCTCGGAGTGGTGGCCTACGCACAGTCGTACGGCGACGGAGTGCACACGTCCATCCCGGCTCCGGGACTCGGCGCGCTCAGTGCCGGTCGCGGCGGCAAGGATTCGGCGCTCGCGCTCTCGCTCAACGCACTGGGAGTCAGTGCAGACGACGTGGCCGTGATCTCCAAGCACGACACCTCCACTGCAGCCAACGACCCGAACGAGGCGGAACTACACACCCGCCTCGCCAAGGCCATCGGCCGTTCGGACGGCGCTCCGCTGTTCGTCGTCTCGCAGAAGAGCCTCACCGGACACTCGAAGGGTGGAGCGGCTGCCTGGCAGCTGATCGGCCTGTGCCAGGTGCTGGCCAACGGCGTCATCCCGCCGAATCGCAGCCTCGACTGCGTCGACGACAAGATGACCGCGTTCGAGCACCTGGTGTGGGCTCGGGAGCCGCTGCGCTTCGGTGACTCGGTACCGCTCAAGGCAGGTCTGCTCACCTCCCTCGGATTCGGGCACGTGTCCGGACTCATTGCAGTGGTGCACCCGCAGGCGTTCCTCGAGGCCGTTCCGGCCGAGAGGCGCGAGGCCTACATCGCCCAGGCGAACGAGCGCCGCATTGCCGGTCAGCGCAGACTGATCTCGGCAATGGTGGGAGGAGACTCCCTCTACGAACGGCCCGACGATCGACGACTGGGTCATGACGGGACGCCTGCCAAGGCATCTCGCGAACTGGAGGCAAACGTGTTGCTCAACGAGTCGGCTCGCCTCGGCGACGACGATGTCTACTTCTCCGGTCTGCCGGGGTGCAAGTAGATATGGCGATCTTGGGAGTGGGTTTCGACCTGGTGACGGTGTCCGACTTCGCCGAGCAGATGGAGAAGGTCGGCACGACGATGATCCGCGACAGCTTCACCGCGGGTGAGCGTCGACATGCCGCGACGAAGAGTTCCGACCCGACCCGCCACTACGCAGCACGGTGGGCCGCCAAGGAAGCAGTTCTGAAAGCCTGGGCGACGTCTCGATTCGCTCGGCCGCCGCAGATCGGCGACAACCCGTATCCGTTGATCGAGGTGGTCAACGACGCGTGGGGCCGGCCGTCCATCAAGCTGCACGGCATCGCGCAGGAGTTCCTGCCGACGGTCAAGATTCATCTGTCGCTGACACACGACGGCGATATCGCTGCTGCGGTGGCGATTCTGGAGGAGTGAGTTCGCTCCGAAAACGAGTCAGGCCCGTCCGATCCAGGTGATCGGGCGGGCCTTTCGTCTGCACGGGCTCGGGTTGCTCAGGCTTGCTCGTTATCGCTCGCCGAGCCGCCGGAACGCCTGCTCTCCTTCTCGGCGACGAGCAGATACGCCATCATGATGCGTTTGAGCTCGGCGACGGCGTCCTCGTGACTCTGGCCATCCTGCACGGAGAAGTTGAGCATCGAGTAGACGATGTGCACCAACACCTGAGCCATGAGGTTGCGGCGATGCCGAGGCGTACGCGGAGTGAGCGGTCCGAGCATGCGCGAGACCTGCTCGGCGAACTCCCGCTCGTGAATCACCCCGGTTGCGCGCGTCGACGGTGTCGATTGCATCGCGAGCCACACTTCACGGCGCGACGGATCGGTCATCCACATGCCGGCCATGTGGTCGACGAAGTTGTTGAGGAACCGCACCCAGTCCAGGGACGGGACTTCGCCGTCGAACTCGGCGAGTTCCTGTTGGACCCCCACGAGGTCCTGGCGGTTGAGCTCGCAGACGATGACGTACTTGTTGGCGAAGAACTGGTAGAGCGTGCCGATCGGGAGTTCGGCGCGCGACGCGACTTCCTCGCAGGTGAACGACTCGAAACCCACGTCACTGAGCAGCTCGCGTGAGGCCTGGAGCAGCGCGTCGAACTTGCGCTGGCTGCGTTCCTGGGTGGGACGCCGTCGCGGCATGAGCTCCTGAGTCTGTGCCGTCGACTCGAGCGCGGCGTCGAGACGGCGCGAGGACTGGGCACGAGCAGAGGATTCCACCCGGTCAGGCTATCCGGCGCCGGTGCTCGTTATCCACAACGGTCCGGTAGGTCACTCCCACAGGCTCCGGTTCTCGGTCGGACACGCGTGTCCCAGCCGGAGGTTTCGAAGAAACCTGGGGTCGACGACAACTGCTGGTTCCTCATACTGTGACAAACTCCAAGACCGATCTGGACCAATTTAACCGTCAACAGGTATGGTTTAGGTAACAGAACCAAATTCCGTGCAGGGTGATCGTTATTCGGAACGGCTGAATGACGTTCATGGTCGGGTGCCTCCACCCTGAGCACAGGGAGACTGCCATGACAACTATTGGTATAGCGATCGAATCTGGCTCGATGCAGACAATCCTCTTCGAGCCGACCTCAGGCGAGGTACTCGCCGATCGGACGACCCCGCTCGATCCCGACGCGGCCTCAGCTCTGACCACAGCGATCGAGACGATGCGAGCCGAGGCGGCGACGCTCGACGCACACGTGGACGCAGTGGGCGTGGTGTATCGAACCGAGGACGAGCGCGTCGAGTTCGCAGCCGCCCTGGGCGACGAACCCGCAGTGCTGTCGTCCGCATCCGATTCGTTCCTCGGCTGGCTCGCAACCTCGAAGGAATTCGCCGACGCGAAGACCGTCCTTCTGTACTACATGGGCGATACGGGCGTGTCCATCTCTCTCGCCGACGCTGCCGACGCCTCTATCACCCCGGCGAAGACTGCTGCGCTGGACTCGATGTCGCCCGAGCGCATCGGCAGCACCATCCCACTGGCGTGGGAAGTGGTGGATCAGTCCGGCAAGAAGCCGGAGTTCGTGGCCCTCTTCGGTGACTCGTCGAGCAATCGAGACCTGGTCGACATCCTGTCTCTCGGACTCGGCGTTCCCGTCGTGCGCGTAGGTGATGCGGACCAGGTCGCAGCGCGGGGAGCTGCGCTGCTGGCGCAACAGGACGAGCCGGCAGCGGTGGCCTCTGCGCCGGTGGCGATCGAGGACTCGGAGCCGGTCGGGGCCGCCGACATCGAGGTCGTCGAAGCCGACGAGGCCGACGCCGAGATTACCGACTTCGCTCCCGAGGAGACCGTCGAGGTAGCGAAGGCTGCGGATCTCGACACGGTGGTAGCGCCGCTTCCGGTGCCTGCAGTGCTGTCGGTTGTCGGCGCGAAGCCGGCTCGGTCGGGAGGCTCCGGGCGCAAACTCGTGTTCGCCGCAGTGCTGCTGGCCGGGGTGCTCTCCGCAGGTGTCGCGGTCGCTGCGACGTTGCCGGGTGAATCCGAGTCGACCGCCGAGCAGAGCGTCGATCGACGCGATGCCGGTGCGGATCTGGTGGGGGCAACACGGCAGGCGGATCCGACGACGTCCGACCCGGTTGCCGCCGTGGCTCCGCCGGCACCGGCCATTGCGCCGCCGCCCGAGACGATTCCCCCGACGGTGGACCCATCGACAGTTGTCGAGCCTGCACCGACGACTGAGGCTTGGGCGACGCAGGTTCCGCCGCGTCAGGCTGTGGCGGCCCCGCCCCCGGCACCGACGCCGTCACCGACCACGGTGGCCCCTCCGCAGTTCACCGTTCCTGTTCCCGTTCCAGAGCCGGGCAAGTCGCCCGAACAGCTCGAGCAGGAAGCGTGGGATCGGCACTGGCAGCAGACGGGGCAGTGGTTCGAGCAGGAGTTCTCCGGCGGCTGACGGTGACGAGTGATGACAGACTGGCTATGGCCGTCTGTCATTTTCTCGTCTGGAGGATTCATGCCCGCCGATGTTCGATCTGCAATCGAAGCAGCGATGCCCCGAGCAAAGGCGGAATTGGCCGAGCTGGTTCGGTTCACCTCGGTGCACGATCCCCGGCAGTTTCCGGTCGAGGAATGCACCGGTGCGGCGCAGTGGGTGCAACGGGCCTTTGTCGACGCGGGCATTCCCGACGTCCAACTGATCGAGACGGTCGACGGCTCACTGGCGGTGGTCGGTTCGCGGCCGGCTCGCGCGGGAGCGCCGACCGTTCTGCTTTACTCGCACTACGACGTTCAACCTCCGGGTGACGGAACACTTTGGGACAGTGAGCCTTTCGAGCTCACCGAACGGGACGGTCGTTGGTACGGGAGGGGTTCGGCGGACTGCAAGGGCAATGTGATCATGCATCTGCTGGCGCTTCGGGCGCTTGGGGAGTCGCTCGACGTCGGCGTGCGGATCGTCTGCGAGGGTTCGGAAGAGATGGGCACCGGCGGGTTGGAAGCGCTCGTGGAGCAGCGCCCCGAACTGTTTTTCGCAGACATTGTGGTCATTGCCGATACCGGCAACGCGAAGGTGGGTTTGCCGACGGTCACCACCACGCTCCGCGGTATCGCCGACGTAGTGGTGCATGTGGAAACCCTTGCCGGAGAGGTGCACTCGGGCATGTACGGCGGTCCTGCGCCGGATGCCCTCGCCGCGTTGGTGGAGATGCTCTCCACGTTGCGCAACGAGCGGGGCGACACCGTGGTCGACGGCCTGGACGGAACGCAGACCTGGGACGGGGTCGAGTACGACGCCGAGCAATTTCGCGCCGATGCCGGGGTGCTCGATGGCGTCGGGCTCGCGGGTTCGGGCTCGGTGGCCGAGGCGGTGTGGGCGCGGCCCGCTCTGACGATTCTGGGGATCGACTGCCCACCGGTCGTGGGGTCGGCTGCCGCGATCTCGCCTCGTGCGTCGGCGCGGCTCAATCTGCGGGTGCCCCCGGGGATGGACCCGCAGCGCGCTCAGGATGCGTTGGTGGCTCATCTGGAGGCGCGTGCGCCATGGAATGCGCGGGTCACCGTCGAGCGTGACGCGATCGGTTCGCCGTTTCGGGCCAGGACCGATGGGCCGGGTTACGCGGCGCTGTCCGAGGCGTTGGAGGAGGCCTTCGGGCATCCCATGGGGACGGCCGGTCAAGGTGGGTCGATTCCGCTGTGCAACGCGCTGGCTCAGGTGTTGCCGGACGCCGAGATCGTGCTGATGGGCGTCGAGGAACCTCGGTGTCGGATCCACGCTCCCAACGAGAGCGTGGACCCGACGGAAATCGAGAAGATGGCCGTCGCCGAGGCATTGTTCCTGCAGCGACTGACGCGATCGGAAAGCTAGGTCTCGGACGGCTGAGTCTCAGACAGCCAGATCGCGGCGGAGCTTGGCGACGTGGCCGGTGGCGCGGACGTTGTATTGCGCCACCTCGATCTTGCCGGATTCGTCGACGAGGAACGTGGAGCGGATGACGCCCTCGTAGACCTTGCCGTAGTTCTTCTTCTCCCCGAATGCGCCCCACGCCTGCAACGTCGTCTTCTCCTCGTCCGCGAGCAAGGGGAACGTCAGCTCTTCCTTGTCGCGGAACTTGGCGAGCTTGGCGGGCTTGTCGGGGGAGATGCCGATGACTTCGAGGCCTTCGCCGTTGAGCTCGGCGAGGCTGTCGCGGAAGTCGCAGGCCTGCTTGGTGCAGCCAGGGGTGCTCGCGGCGGGGTAGAAGTAGACGATCACCTTCTTGCCTGCATAGTCGGCGAGAGAGACGTCGTTGCCGTCGGCATCGGGCAGGGTGAACGCCGGAGCGGTGTCGCCCGGCTCGAGCTTGCTGTATTCGGTCACCGCACGAGAGTATCGAAATATCGGCGTGCTCTAGGCTCGACTGCGACCGAGACTATTTGCAACAAGTTGGAGGACACGTGGCCAAGGACACCGACCGAATCGAGCGCGAGATCGAGGCCGCTCGCAATCAGCTCGCCAGCACCCTGGACGAGCTGAGCGTCCGTGCCAGCCCCAAGAACATCGTCGCCAACACCAAGCAGTCCGTGGTGGCCAAGCTCAACGAGCCGGCAGTGAAGTTCACCCTCCTGGGAGTGGGCGCAGTGGTAGCAGTTCTCGTGGTTCGCAGAATCTTCAACTGACGCGGGCAGGTGCTCCGACCAGCCGATTTCACATCTGGCAGCATCTGCTGTTAATGTTTCTCCCGCACCGCAGAGAACACGCGGTGCGGATCGGCGCCATTAGCTCAGTTGGTTAGAGCAGCTGACTCTTAATCAGCGGGTCCGGGGTTCGAATCCCTGATGGCGCACACTGAAACACCCCGTCACCAGTGAAAAGCTGGAGGCGGGGTGTTTCGTTTCTCCTCTGTTTTGCCCCAACTCATCACTTACTCATCACTTTGAGGCCACAGTGATGAGTTGGTTGCTTCCTGTCTGCTCGGCGCTCCGCGCAACCCATGAGGTCGTCCTCGAGCCTGCGGTCCGTTTGCGGTCGCGAAGTTCGTGGGTGAATCGGTACCAGGTTGCGGCGAGTGCGGTTCCTCCCGCTGCCGAGATCCGTCCGGAGTTGCCACCGCACGGGGCTAGGCCTGACCGGCCACGCGCCGGTGTCAGCCGGACCTTGATGCCAGGAGGCCTACGCCTTGGGCGCAAACTCGTTCAGGGCGTCGCTCATGTCTGGGGCCAAGGTCACTCGCTGGATGTAGTGCGCCTCGGTGACCCTCGTGTTGGCGTGACCTAGCTGAACCTGAGCCGCCTCAACCCCGTGAGTCCCTTTCACCAGAGTGGCGTGGGTCCTTTCAAGGGTGTGGGGAGTAACCCAGTCGAAGTCGTCGCCGCGTGCAGCTCGCCACGGCCTCCGAACATTCGATGGTGACACCCAATTCCCGGTTCCCGTCACAAACAGGGCATTCTCCGGGTTCTGAAACGTCGGCATCGCGAGCCTGCGCCGGAGCGCCGTGACTGCGAACGGCGGGAGTACTACGGTGAGCGGAGGTGCATCGCCTTTGCGGAAATTCTGACGGAAGAGTCGTTCACCGGCCGCTCGCGGAACAACAAGAGTTCGGTTCGCCACCCGAGAAGTCGCAAGCCCGACGGTGAGCATTGGTATCGCCGACTCCGGAGCGCGGCCCCTCGTGGCTGTGTTCCCGGCCACGCTAGGCCGGGCGGACGCCGCAATGTACGTCGCGAAGGGCGCGGGCGGCAACACTGTCTACATCCACGACGAGACCTCAGTGACGCCCGACGACAAGTGATCCCCTTTCCGCCGGTTCACGGACCTGACTTCGGACCATCGACGCCTCGTGCTCGGTGGACTTGTCTCGACCAGCTGTGCAGGGGGACTGTTTCCATGTCAAACACATGCGCGATGCGGCGTCGTTCTGCTGTCCCGCCCGTTGGAGATAAGTCCGAAATAACCGCCGGTGGATAGGGCTTTCGGGTTGGAACCGCTGAGTGCACCACCGGCTTTCCTGATCCGCACCTCTGCAGAGTGCAACAGCCGGGATAGGCCGTCGCCGGGTAGCGTGATCGATATCGCGTGCGCAATAGGATCGTCGCTGACTGATCAGACGGGCACCGCTTCGGCCAGGAACGCCAACTGTTCCGCGGTGACGGTGGCGAACAGTGGCTCGACGTACGGATCGAAATGACCACCCGCGTGGGTCTTCACGGTGGAGTTCCGCATGTTCGACGCGGCCGTGAGCGCAACCTTGGTCGGGGTGATGGCGTCTTCGGTGACGATCTGCACCAGAGCGGGACATGTAATCGTCGACGCATGGCGCCCAGGAGAGTACAGGCCGATACGAAGCAGGATGCGCCCCGCGACGTTCGTCGGGTTCGCGTCCGGGGCCAGGCCCGACTCTGTCGTCAGTTTGGCGTAGCCCCCTTCAGAGTCGGGGGTGGGCATCACCGCCACTGTGCCGGGTGCGCCGAATGCTTCGACGTAAAGGGGCGGGCGCCCGAGCAGGCTGCGCACCTGGTCACCGAGGGCGAACGGGGCGAGACGCAGTGACTGCTTGACGCCGGTGGCCCGAACGGCCGCCGGCCCGCTGACGTGTGGTACCTGCGCGATGATCGAGGCAAGGGGTTCGCCCGTTCCCGCGAGCGTGATGACGTGTCCGCCGGAGAAGGACGTCCCCCAGGCGACGATCTTCGACGCGTCGACACCGTCCAGCGTGCGGGCGAACGTCAGGGCGCTGCGCCAGTCGTCGAGCTGCGCCGAGATGTCGAGTACCTGGCGTGGCTCGCCGTCGCTGTCGCCGAAGCCGCGGTAGTCGAAGACGACGACTGTGTACCCGGCGTCGGCGAACTACTCGGCGTAGGCATAGAGACGCATGGCCCGTACGCCGCTGAAGTCATGCGCCATGACCACCACCGGACCGGTCGGCGACGGGGGACGGAACACCACGGTCGCGCAGCGAACCCCGCTCGAGTCGAACCATTCCTCGGTACGCGTGAACGTCTTGTAGCTTCCCTCGCTTCGTCATCGACAGTAGATTTCCAATCGAGCAGTCGACTTCGACGCATCTTTCTGCCGCAGGCCAAGACCGGCCGTCAGGCCGAGAATTCGGCATGCAGCTCGGGAAGGAAGCCCGCGAGGTGATTCATCTCTTGTCCGCAATGCAACAGTAGGTCCCTGCCGAGGTCGAGCCCGAGATCGAGATCAGCGGGGTCGAGCGATGCACCTCGTTGCACCGCGCATGCTGCTTGTTCCGGATTCGGCACGTGCAAACCGCGAAGATTGAGATAGAACCGACTGCGCATCTCCGCGCCGCCTGCGATAGGACGCACCTGGTGGGCAAGCCAGCCCAGTTCGACCGGTGCGATGGAACTTCCGACCCTTCCGAAAACAACCGTCTGATCGGAAGGGACGGTGAACCCGTGCGTCACCGGATCCCGAAATTCGATGCTCAGTTGCTGCAGTTTGGGGCCAACGTACTCGTCGACGTATGACGTGTTGCCAACATATCTGGCCCGGTCTGGGAGGGTCCCGCCGGTGAGGTCCGTCTTCGTCGATGCGTGCAAATGCGCGTCGGGATGCCACAGCTTGTACCGCGCAGATTCGGACGAGTGCCATCCGAACCACCAGTCCCACATCGCCGCGGTGACTCGCGGCATGACCGTCTTGACCGCAATGAAGAGAACCCCGTCCGCCATCTGCCCGTACCCGGTTTCGATGGGTGAGTAGCCGGATGTGCCGAGATCGGTTGTCAGCCCGTCGAATCGAGGTATCGAACCGACCTGAAGCGGGGGTGATTCGAAGGCGTCCTGCACAAACTGCGGTGCCGGTGTCGTTCTCACCGCCATGTAATGGGCGTACGGCTTTGCTCGGTCTTCGGCCCGGTATCCCTGGTAACGAGGCGAGCACACGGGCAGAAACGGAGCAGCGCTTGTTCGTGGCGCCTGCGCGATCGTTGCAGCCACAGCAGCCACAGCGGCCGCAGCACCGGTACCGAGGAGCTGCCTCCGACTCAGATTCGAATTCCTCAACATCCGTTGAAGGTATACGACATCGGAGTGCGGCCGCAACGGGCTGGACATCGGTGTGGCCGTCCGAACGGTTCTCTATTGCAGCCGTGCCACAGGTCGACTCATGTAACGCCACTCCGGTCCGGCCGGAGTCTGAGGCATTGTCGCGGTCAACCGGCACGGGAGGCGTGCCGCCGGTTGACCAGTGGTCGGGCACGCTCCCGTCGAAGTAGCCTTCGTGGATGGACAATGACGATGTCACTACCTGTCATGAAGTATCTCAGCATGTGGATTCGGCCTGATGGGCTCAGCAGCATAGGGCTGGCCGAGTAGCGAGGATTTGTGCAAGGGAGCGTCGGGGGCAAGGCCTCGCCGCTATGGAGCGCGACATGCCGGGAACCGTAGAGGGTTCTGTTCAACTTCATGGAAGTTGGTTGGCAAGGCGAGTGGCACGAAAGTCTCAAGCCTCAGTGAATCGTTCCGCTTTCGGGCGGATGGTTCATCGAGACGCAGGATGGAACGCGAATCGAAATGGGTCCGGGTGAGATTCACTGGGATCGAGACCTCGGGACGAACGGACCATTGCGCCGCCATTCATGTCGACGGGTCCATCGGTGCGCCCATCCGGGAACCCGACGAGGCGGAGCAGAAGCCTTGCACCGACACCGAATTGGACCGTTACCGGCGGGTGGGCGAGTTCATGGAGTCGGAGTTCGGGTACATCTTCATCCAGTCGACGCGTCCGCAACCGATCGGTGCTGCTCTGACCGACAGTCCCATCGGTCAGTTGTCATGGATGCTGGACAAATTCCGCGCGTGGACGTATCCGTTCGACGAGGAACCGGATGGTGCTCTCGGCCGTAACCGGATACTCGCCCATGTCACCCTGTATTGGTTGACGCGGAGCGCCGGTAGCGCCGCTTACACCGTGTACGCGGCCGAGGGTGGGGCCTGGGCCGGTCCGCAGGTAAAGCCGTCACAACCGGTGGGTGCCATCATGTTCGCGCACGACATCGGCATCAGGCACCTTGCGGAACAGGAGTTCGACATCGTGCACTGGACCGATGTTCCGAATCACGGTGGTCACTTTGCGGCGATGGAGGAGCCGGTGCGTCTTGCGGCGGATCTGCGCCTGTTTCTGTCTTCGTTATCGCCGGCCGGTTGACCGACCTCTCGGACCGCCGTACGTGGGGAGCGACGATCGGGCGAGTCGACCGACCGCCTACGAAGAAATTTCACGCACTCACCAGCAGGGCTAACGGCGCGTGCTGGCCGGAGTGCGCCAAAAACGTTGTCAGTATACAGAATTGGAGTCCAGAGACGTTCAGTTGAATCCATTTCGAGGGACTTGAAATCCGCAGAATATCGCAACTCGAATCGATTGCCATGGATTGCGTTTCGTCGACGCGAGTGGATCCGCAAGAATGCGCTGTGCGCTTTCACATCATGGAGTCGCCTGTAACGGCGCGGCGAGGATGGCGTGCAACTACCGACGGCGAACCCCATCGTTGCTTCCCTCGAAGACGGGGAGCGCCAGCGCATCCTGCAACAGTCCGGCGAAGGGCAGATCGTCTCTGTATCCGCTGACTCCGACAACGGGCAGGGTCCTGGTCACCTTCGATTCATACGGACGGGTTCGTGCGCGCGTGAGGTGTCTCAGACCAGCCGGCGCAGTGTGTGCGGCGCCGACCGATCTGGGTGCGCGCGTCGGCTGAAGGAGGTCTGCGAAGCGGTCGTGCCCACATGGCATCTCTACGACGACCTCTTCGCCTCTGATTATCCGAGACTTATCGGACTACGTTTTCGAGCGAAAGCTGTTTTCCACTATCGTGTTTCGGAGAGTCCCCAGTCGATCGACCTCGACTTCCACCTCATCGCCCGGATGGAGGAGCCATGGGGGTGTACGCGAGTAGCCGACACCCGACGGAGTCCCGGTTGCCAACAGATCGCCGCGCCGCACGGTGAAGGTGCGGGAGATGTACGCGAGTGTGTCACCGACCGTGTAGACCATGTCGTCGGTCCGTGCGTCTTGAACCGTATTTCCGTTCACGCGGGTGGTGATACGCAATCCGTCGCGCAGGTCGCCGACCTCGGCGGCGGGCACCAAGGGGCCGACGGGGCCGGAGCGGTCGGCGTTCTTGCCGAGGATCCATTGCGACGTGACCTTCTGGGCGCGCCGGGCAGTGATGTCGTTGAAGGTGGAGTATCCGATCACCGCGGCGAGGGCGTCGTCCGAGGTCGAGTCAACGAGGTCGGCTCCGACCCAGGCCATCACCTCGCCTTCCCAGTCGAGACCGTCCTCCTCCGAGGGCACCGGAATGAAGTCGCCGTCCACGGTCAGAGACGTCGACCACCGCGCGAACAAGGTCGGAACCTCGGGGAGCGGCTCCGACCGATAGCTGCCTTCGGCGACGTGCTTCAAATAGTTGAGGCCGATGCAGATCACGCGCGCGCCTGGAAGGACCGGCGGGACGAACCGGACCTCATGGGCGTCGCCGCTCAGCACCTCCGTGCCCCCGCGCGCGATGTGCCCCGCCGGGTCCGACCAGAACTCGGCGAGGCTCGCGACTACGGTCACCTTTCCGTCGTCGGAGAGATCGGCCACCTCGACGAGGTTCGTTCCGTGTCGTTCGATTCCTACCAAACGCATGGGAGGGACTCCTTCGATTCGATGTGCTGGAGATGAGGAACAAAACCTTGTAAACCTTCGCATGTTTATGCTTCTATGGTGACTATGCCTGCATCCGAGCCCCGTCTGCAAGGGGCAATTTCACGCCGACCGGCAGCACCGATTGCGCCTCGCACACGCGCGGAGGAGCTTGCTGCTGTGCTCGACGATCGAATCAGGACGGCAGAGATGGCGGCGGGGGAGTCGGTCGGCACTCTCGAATCCTTGCGGGCCGAAACGGGATTCGCGTACTCGACGGTCAGCGAAGCGGTGCGATTGCTCCGTGACCGAGGCATCATCGAGATTCGACCGGGTCGGGGCGGCGGGTTGTTCGTGGCCGAATCCGGTCCGATCGTCCGCCTGCGCCGTACGTTGCTCAGCGTGTCGGACGACCCCGCTACCGTGGCCGATGCAATCGAGCTGCGCGATCACCTCGAACTGCTCATCGACGTCACGGCCGCACGGCACTGCGGACCGCGCGACGCCGCCGACCTGAAATTCGCGCTGAGTGCGATGGAGTCGGCGACCTCCTGGGACGATTTCGTGCATGCGAATTGGGCTCTGCATGAGCGGATTGCCGCCATCTGCCCCAACGACATGGCTCGGGCCGTGTACGTCGGAACACTCGGTCATCTGAACTCGGCGTCGTCGCGCATCGACGCAGCCGACGCCGAGCCGTATCGCCGTGAGCGCTACCGCATTCATGCCGATCTCGTCGACGCCATCGTCGGGGGTGACGTCCCCGCCGTGCGGGAGGTCGTTTCCCGGCACAACACCACCACAGCGTGAAGGACCCGTCATGACCGGAGAGTTTCGTCAGTACCTGTTCGACCACGACCATCCCCGATTGGCGGACGTGCGGGGAATGGATCCGAACACGTACCGAAAAGCCGCGCGTGAGGAGGGCACCTTCACCGGGGACCTGGTTGCTGGGTGGACTCCGCTGTATCTGAACGACTTTCGAGGCGTCACCGAGGATGGAACGCTGCGTGAGGGTGTTCACGACTTCGAGCCCGCCCGCCCGGGCGAAGAGGCTCCGGTCGCGGCAATGGTGGCCGCGGCGCAGGACTTTCTCGCAGCACTCGATCCTGAATCACGAACCTGCGTGAGCTTTCCGGTCGATGCCCCGCAATGGCAGACCTGGGCCAACCCCGAATTCATGCAATTCGACACCGGCCTGCGTCTGGAATTCCAGCCGACCGAGGTGCGCGAGAAGGCACTGGCTCTGATGGCAGCTTCGTTGAGTCCGGAAGGATTCGAGCTTGCCCACACCATGATGTTGATCAATGGTTTTCTCGGCGAGGTCGTGGGCCTGCAGAGCATCCTGAGCGAATTCAGTTACAACATAGCCCTGTACGGCACGCCCGACGTCACGGTGCCGTGGGGATGGCATGTGTTCGGACACCACATGGCAGTGAATTGCCTCGTCGTGAACGGCCGCATGGTGGTCAGTCCCGCCTTCCTCGGTGCCGAGCCGAACGAGATCGACGAGGGGCCGTACGCCGGCACCGAGTCGTTCACACCCAGAATCGATCTCGCTGTTCGCCTGATGAGCAGGCTCACGGCCGAGGAACGCAGTGCTGCAACGGTGTACGAGAACATGGTGGATCCGGCCATGCCGCGCGGCAGAGTACATCCCGGCGACGAGCGACATCTAGCCGGTGCATTTCAGGACAACCGGCAGATCCCGTTCGAGGGCGTTCGAGTCGCCACTCTGTCCGATGATGCGCAAAAAATTGCTCTGGACATCGTCGAACAATTCGTCGCCCTGCTGCCGGCAGGCCCGCGCGCAGCCAAAATGCGTGAGGTCACCGAACATCTACCCGACACCTGGTTCTCGTGGATCGGCGGCCACCAGCCGGGCGACGTCTTCTATTACCGAATTCAGTCGCCGGTTGTCATCGCGGAACTCGATCATCACTGCGGTGTGTTTCTGAACTACGACACCCCGAAACCGTTCCACATCCATACCGTCCTGCGGACACCGCACGGCAACGACTACGGGCGTTCGTGGGTTCGGCAGTGGCAGCGGGCCGGGCGGTGAGCGAAGCCGCCGATGTCGTCGAAGCTGTTGCGCGTCATCGAATCGCAAACCTGCTGAACAGCTACACCGACATCGCCGACCGTAAGGACCTCGATGCCGTGGTCGATCTGCTCGGTGGTGCGCGGGTGCAGTTCCCGCATCGCAGTTACTCCTCACCGGACGCGGCGCGTGGTTTCTTCGCCGACCTGTGGGCGGGGCCTACCGGTCACCGACACGACACCGGCAACCTGCGGGTGTTTCCGGGTGACGCGGAGCGATGGAACGCGCATGCTCACTACACGCGGTGGATTTTCGACCCGGAACCGGTTCTGCACACGCTCGGTGAGTACACACTGGAGATCGATGGAACGGACTGGTCGATTCGCGCGTTGACGGTCACCCGTACGTGGACGAAAGGATGAGGCAGTGGCAAATATCGGTCGAGCCACCCTGGTGCTCGACGCCATTGCCGAGAGTCAAGGATCTCTCACGCTGACCGAACTCGCCACTCGCACAGGGTTACCGAGGTCGACGGTGCATCGTATCGCTCGATCCCTCGAGAACGAGCTGTTCGTCGTACGGGGCCAGGGTCGGCCGGGGTACGCACTCGGACCCGGTCTGCTCAAGTTCGGTATGAATGCCCATCTGCGCCTCCTGTCCACCAACCGTCCGCAACTGGTGCGGGTTGCCCGCGCGGTCAACGAAAACGTCGAACTCGCCGTATTCAGCGGTCGAGAAGTGGTCGTCGTGGATCAACTTGCTTCGCCGGAGCGGCTACGGGGAGTGACCAAGGTCGGAAAGAGTTTCTCACTCCATGCCAGCTGCATCGGGTTGGCGCTCCTCGCGCACCTGCCGGCCAAGCAGGTGGATGACCTGATGTCTCTGCCGCTCCGACAGTTCACGACCAACACCGTCACCGACCTGGAGAAGCTCGAGCGCAGGTTGGTCGACATCCGCCGTACGCACATAGCAGTCGACGTCGAAGAGCACGACCTCGGTATCTGCGCCGTGGCAACAGGATTCATCGGGCCTACGGGGGCTCTGCAGGCCGTGAGTGTTGTGATGCCGACGTCGCGATTCGCACAGAAGAGGGCGCATGCGATCGAAGAGTTGCAGCGCATCAATCCGGCGGTCCGCGTCTCGTCGATCGACGATGTCGCCCCCTGCTGACGTTTTACGCCCCGCTGGGTATCACTGCTGCGGTGTAACGATCGTCACGGCCGTTCGCACGATTGTCGCGTTGCGCCAGCGCTGATCGATCGGCGAAGAACAACGCGACGACGGCCACGAGGCAGAGACCGGCGGACGAGGCGAAGAGCGAAAACAGGCCACTCGCGCCACCGACGGCGATTGCACTTCCTCCGAGGACCGGTCCCAGAAACGCCCCGATGAAGGACGTGCCGTTCGACCAGCCCAGTGCGGTGGCGCGGACCGGAAGCGGAAAGATGTCGGCGGTGGTGGTGTGCACCAGATTCATCGTCGAGTGCCCGCCGATTCCCATCAAGGCCACGCAGGCGATGGTGGTCGCCACCGATTGCTCCAACACGACGATGCCGATCAGCCCGAAGAGCGTGCACGAGCTGGTGACGATCGAGATCAGTGCGGATCCGTGTCGATCGGATGCCCACGCGGTGGCGAAGGACCCGGCAACCGCAGCACCGGTGAGCGTGAACATGATGAGCAGTGCGCTGCTGAGCGAGTACCCGATGTCGACCATCGCCTGGGTGCCCCAGACGTTGAGGCCCTGCCATGCAACCATGTTCGCAACGGCGCAACCGGCAATGATCAGTGTCGCGGTCAGGCCGCGCCCGACGAACATGGTCCGTAGTTTCTGCGCGGTCGACCACGATCTTCCGGCCACTTCCTGCGGAGTGTCGGTCGGAATCGTCATCACTGCGACGGCGATCATGATCGCGACAGCGGTGCCGGCCCCGACGAAGAACATGGGGCGCCATCCGAACGCCGGAAGTACCGGTATGGCCAGCAGCGAGGCAACCACTCCGCCGAGCGGGATTCCGGCCATCGTGACTGTGACGACCAACGACGCGTGCTTCGACGCCGAGCTGTTGCGCGCCGCCGTCATGGCACTGGTCAGCGCCCCGCCTATTCCGAATCCGGTGACGAACCGTGCTATCGCGAGCATGGGGACGCTGGTCGCGCACCCGGTCAGGACAGCACCGAGCGCGAATACTCCGATTGCGATCAGCAACACGTTCTTTCGTCCGACTTTGTCGGCCACCCATGGGGCAAGTACCGATCCACAGATGGCCCCGATGTAGACGAGTCCGCCGACGAGACCCGTCTGCTGGTCGGTCAAGCCGAGAGAGGCGTCGCCCAGGAGAAGCGGTACCACCGATCCGAATACGATCAGGTTGAAGCCCTCGATGACGGTGATGAACATGCACAACACGATGACGCGGGTGTGCGATCGGACTTCTGCGTCGGCGGGTGTGGTGCGGGACGATGTCGGGTGCATTGACTTCTCCGAATTCAAGGGGATCGGGCTCGACTGACCATCGTGATCCTGCCGACGAGATGTGATCCAAATAACACCCCGTCCCGATTTCCGAGACACTTCTGCGTGCAATCGACCCGAAGGTGACCGCCGGAGAACTGTCCCGGAAATCGGGACGCGCGCAGTGACCGGCGCCGTATCAGCCGCCATCGTCATCGCTATGACCATCAGTGAGCCGACGTCCGGCGCAATGGGTACCGATGTGTTGATCGTGGGATTCGGACCGGTGGGGAAACTGCTCGCCGTCAAGTTGGGCCGGCTGGGACACGCCGTGACCGTCGTCGACAAGAACCACGCCGCTTACCCACTCCCGAGGGCGGTGACCCACTGTTCGGATTTCGCCCGCATTCTTCAGTCGGTCGGGCTGGCTCCGGACACGATCCCCGGCATCACGGTCCCGTACGACGACATGTATCGCTGGCGCAACAGCTCCGGACAGACGCTGCTCGAAGTCGACTGGAGCGGGCGCGGTGAATCCGGTTGGTACAACACGTATTTCTTCAACCAGCCGGACCTCGAGCGCGCCCTCGACGAGATCGTCGAGGGCCTGGACACCGTTCGCGTGCTCCGCGGGTGGGAAGCGACGTCGCTCTCTCAGAGTGTCGTCGACGCGACGGTCACGATGCGCGACAACGCATCGGGTGACGAACGGTCGATCACTGCCGACTGGGTCATCGGAGCGGACGGCGCGAACAGCAGGATCCGATCGCTGGTGGACATCGAGTGGCACAACGACGGGTATTTCTTCGACTGGCTCGTGGTGGATGTGAAACCGCGTGAGGGGGTCGATTTTCCGCACATTGCGACACAGAACTGCGATATTAGGCGACCCTCGACGATGGTTCCCGGCGGTCCAGGTCGCCGCCGCTGGGAGTTCATGCGTCTGCCCGGTGAGTCCAAAGAGCAACTCGATCGGGCGGATACTGCATGGGAGTTACTCGAGCCCTACGGTCTGACGCCGGACAACTCCGACCTCGAGCGTCATTCGGTCTACACGTTCCAGTCCTGCTGGGCGACGCAGTGGCGCGTGGGCCGCGTTCTGATCGCCGGCGACGCTGCCCACCTGATGCCACCGTTCGCCGGGCAGGGTCTCGGGGCCGGGGTGCGCGACGTCATGAACCTGTCGTGGAAGCTCGATGCCGTCTTGGCGGGGCGTGCAGAGCACAGCCTGCTCGACACCTACGGGACCGAACGTATCCACCACGCGGTGGCGTTCGTGAAGTTCTCGACCTCGCTCGGCGAGGTCATCTGTATCACCGACGCGGACGAGGCGGCAGAGCGTGACCGCCGGATGATCGCTGAATGGGAAGCCGGAATGAAGCCGCCGGCCCCGCCGCGCCCAGGACTGGGCGCGGGAGTTCACACCGGACCTACCGGCGGAACGCTGGCTCGTCAGGGTCTCATCGGCGTCGACGGCACGGTTATGATGTTCGACGATGCGTTCGGGGGTCCCGGGGCGGTGATCACCCGCTGTGCCTCGGCGCTCGCGTCGCTCACCTCGGAGACTCGTGAAGAATTGCAGGACATGGGAATCAGCGTCGTGGCGCTGTCCGATGTCGACGACGTGAACGGCAGCTACGGCGAGTGGCTCGATGAGTTGGGTGCGGACACTCTTCTCATCCGACCGGATTTCCATCTGTTCGGAACGAGCGCGGCAACCGAGACGGTCGATCTGATCGAGGATTTTCTTCGGCGCGTGAAAGGCAAGGTGGTCAGCGAGGCCCGCGCTTGCTGATCGAGGGAAGTCATCTTCAGGTGGCAGTGCGGTGCTCGCTCCGCGGTGGCTCCGAGAACGTCCGGGAACGAGGTCCCCACGGTCGTCCCATGTTCTCGACACCGACCGACAGGAGGGCGTGCGACCTGAGCTGAGGGGGCAGGGCCCGCGCTCGTCGTCCACCATAGGGCTGACCGCAGTAAGTGCCATCAAGGCAGCCCACCCGGACAAGGAAGTGTTTGCGGACCTCGAGACTGCGGACGCCGGATTTTGAGAGCCGATATCGCCTTCGCGGCCGGTACCGACCTCGTGACGGTGCTCGGGTCTGCCGGTGACGCCACCGTGAACGGTGCCGTCGCGGCCGGGGTCAAGCATGGGAAGAAGGTTGTCGCCGATCTCATCGGCGTGGTCGACCGCATCGACCGTGCCCGCGAGCTTTGGAAGCTTGGCGTAGCGTTCGTCGAGTTGTATGCCGGGCTCGACGAGCAAGCGCAGCCGGGATATTCGTTGCAGATGCTGCTCGACGACGGCAGGATTGCCGGGGTCGCATTCTCCATCGCCGGGGTCACGATCGAGACGGTTTCTGCCGTGCGCGACGCCGGGGCTGACGTCACCGTTGCCAGCGGTGAAACTTACAACACGGCAGATCCGGCTGCGGCTGCGAAGGCGCTCGAGGACGCCTTGGGCATCTGAGATATCCACCTGTTGTGATGCAGAAGGGCCCTTTGTCGAGCACAGGGCCCTTTCTGCTGGTTCTAGCGCGTGCCCGGTTCATAGAGCTCCGTGAGGTTTCCGTTTGGGTCAAGCCTCGGGAGAAGGGTGTCCGCGATGGTGCGCAACTGCACCAGTTGCTCACTCGTCAGTGGATCCAGGACGACACGACGGACGGTGTCGACGTGACCAGGAGCGGCGGAAACGACTTCTTTCCAACCCATGTCGGTCAGAACGGCATTGGTCGCACGCGCATCGGTTGGGCACGGAACTCGTTCGACCAGACCGCGGTTTTCAAGACGTCGAACCACGTGGGACAACCTCGCCAGCGTTGCGTTCGTGCGCTTTGCCAGCGAAGTCATGCGAAGCGTCCGGTCGCTGCTCTCCGACAACCCAGTCAGCACGAAGTACTCGAAATGAGACAAGTCCGAGTCTCGGCGCAACTGCGATTCGAGAACTCCCGGAAGAAGTTCGACCACTGCGATCAGCCGTAGCCACGTCGTTCTTTCCTCGGCGGTCAGCCATCTGGTGTCCATCGTCACAGCGTAGCTGATTCACTTGACGCTACAACAAAAAAGGTCAATAGTTGTAGCTACAACAAAACATCGAAAAAGGGAGTTCGTCATGACTAGCATTTCAATCATCGGTACCGGCAACATGAGCAAGGCCATCGCGGCGGTTGCCGAACGTGGCGGCAACAACGTTCAGACGTTGGGCCACAGCGATTCCAACGTCGCCGTCAACGGTGACATCGTTGTTCTCGCGGTGCCGTTCTCGGCCGTTGCCGACATCGTCGACCAGCGAGGGGATTCGCTCACCGGCAAAGTCGTCGTCGACATCACCAACCCGGTGAATTTCGAGACCTTCGACTCGCTGACCGTTCCTGCGGAAAGCTCGGCCACCGCAGTCATCGCCGGATTGCTACCGAACTCGCATGTGCTCAAAGCATTCAACATCAACTTCGCCAGCACCCTCACCGACGGGACGCTCGGCTCTGCCCCGACGACTGTCCTGATCGCCGGCGACGACAACGGTGCGAAGACCGTCCTGGCAGAGGTCGTTCGCTCGGGTGGACTCACCGCCGTCGATGCTGGTTCGTTGTCACGCGCCCGCGAACTCGAATCTGTTGGCTTCCTCCAGATGACACTCGCAGCCAGCGAGAAAATCACGTGGACCGGAGGGTTCGGGCTCACCGCCTGAACATCCGCACGACAACTTCCACCAGAGGAAATCATGACTATCGACGCCGTCCGACTGAACCACGCCGTGCTCTACGTCTCGAATTTGGGGAACAGCATCTCGTTTTACGATCAGGCCTTCGGGATGAAGGTTATGGCGCGAGAGCCTCGCGCAAACGCGGCGTTCCTGAGGCTGCCGCGATCGGGTAACCATCACGATCTGGGGTTGTTCGGTGTCGGTTCACAAGCCCGGCCGCCAAGAGGATCGCTCGGCCTCTACCACCTCGCGTGGCAGGTCGACACCATCGACGATCTCGACAGTGCTCGCGCAACCCTCGATTCGCTTGGCGCCCTTACCGGGACCTCCAGTCACGGTGCCACCAAGAGCGTCTACGGCCGAGACCCCGACGGGAACGAATTCGAGGTCATGTGGATGCTGCCGAAATCCGACTGGGGATCGTTCGAGACAGCAGCGCCCGTCGATCACCTGAACATGACGGCCGAGGTCGACCGGTGGAGCGGCGTGGCCACGGCGGGCGAGCTCGTACCCAGGGCGAAGGCGTGACCACCACGTCGTTTGCGGACCCCGTGGTCGCGACTTTCGGGACCAAGGATGTCGATTCGCCGCTCGTCGTACTACTCCACGGTCGCGGCTCCAACGAGCGCGACATCGTCGGACTGGCAGGGCAGCAATCACGAGTGCGCCTATTGGGTCGGCGATAACAGCGGTCGTTCCGGGGACCACCTGACCGAGGAGAAAACCTGACTCGACGAGTATTGACGTGCCGATGACCAGCACCACAAGCCACGCAAAGCACTCAACCAGTCGATCACGGGGGACCTTTTCAATCCATGGGCTGGGTCGGTCACTGTCCGACCAGGCCGTCCTGATAGGCGATGACGACCAGCTGCGCTCGATCGCGGGCCCCGAGCTTGGTCATCGATCGCTGTACGTGGGTACGAGCGGTGAGGGGACTGATCGTGAGATGCGCGGCGATCTCGTCGTTGGTCAGACCGTGGGCCACCAGGGCGGTGATTTCGCGTTCTCGGTCGGTGAGCTGGGACAGGCGATCCGTTGTCCTCGGTGGGCCGATGTCGGGAGCCGCGAGAAATCGGCTGATCAGCGATTTGAGGGCCGCTGGGGAGAGCAGCGACTCGCCGGTGGCGACGGTGCGGATGGCGGACAGCAGCCCATCGGCTGAGACATCTTTGCCGAGGAACCCGCTGGCACCCGCTCTGATGGCCCGTGCGACGTAGTCGTCGATCTCGAATGTCGTCAGGATCAATACTCGCGTACCGGCGAGCGCGTGATCGCCGCAAATCTGCTCGGTGGCCTGTAGTCCGTCCATCACCGGCATCCGGATATCCATGACGATGACGTCGGGTGTGTGCGTCCGCGCGAGGGCTACTGCCTCCTGGCCGTTCGCTGCCTCAGCAATTACAGCGAGATCGTCCTCGGCGTCGATCAGGAGTCGGAAGGTGGACCGCAGTAGGGATTGGTCGTCGGCGAGAAGAATACGTGTCCTCATGATGGGGCCGACTGTTTCAGTTCGCCGTCCCAGCTGTCGAGCGGGACGGCGAGGGTGACGGTGTACTGGCCGCGTCCGGACGGACCGACGGTTATCTCCCCACCGACTGCGTGGGCGCGTTCGCGCATACCGATGTGACCGTAGCCCTGATTCGCACTGCGTCCGGAGGGCGAGCCGGTGTTGACGATCTCGCACCGAAAATCGTTGTGCCCGTAATGTAAATCGATTCGCACTTTCGGGGTGATGGCGTGCTTGGTGACGTTGGTCAATGCTTCCTGGACGATACGGAAAACAGTGACGTCGACAAGCGGTGGTAGATCCCGAGGATATCCCGACGTGGCCGCAGTGACCTCGATACCTACGGATCGACACGAGTCGAGAAGCGCAGGCAGCTGAGCGAGCCCCGGGGCGGGGTGCAGACCTGTGTCGTCGGACGGATCGTCGCTCGGATTTCGCAGAAGTGTGACGGCTACCTTGAGCTCACGCAATGCTGCGGACGTCGACGTGGACAGACCGTCGAGCAGTTCGTGAGCCCGGACCGGATTCCTGTCCCACAAGTGGGCGGCGGTTCCGGCTTGCGCGTTGGCGACAGCGAGATGGTGCGCGACGACATCGTGCAGTTCACGGGCGATGCGCACCCGTTCTTCGGTGACCCGCCGATGTACTTCGTCGTCGCGGGTGCGTTCGGCATCGTCTGCTCGGGCCTCGACGAGCTGGAGGTACAGCTGGCGCGCCCGTGTCATGCGACCGGCGAAGACTGACGGTAGTAACCAGACAGCAACTCCTACGGTGCGCAGGAGCGTCGGTGACTCCAGCGCATCGTCGACTATGCCGCCGCCGATCACAGCCGCTATTGCCGAAGTCGTGAAAGCTGCAGCGGCAAAGGCATGTTGGGTCAGAGAAACCCAGTACAGCAGGCCGATCAGCGGTGCGAGGAGCAGCGGGGTGGGAATGTACCCGAGGGCACCTGTCACGCTCGCACAGATGATGCCGACTCCTGCCGCCGACCGCGGGTAGCGACGGCCACCGACGAGTGTGACACTGGCGATAGCGCTGAGTCCGGTGCTCAATGCGGTGGCGGGGGGTTGTGGCAGTCCTGGGATCTCGATTGCCATACCGAGGACGGCGCAGAGAAACGTGACCGCGGCGATCGCGCCGTCGACCCCGAGGTGGGATCGACGGCGCGACATCGTGGAACTGGTCATGTCGGTGACCCTAAGCCTGCGATCGGGCCGATGCAGCAGATTCCGAGTCGGCAAGCTCCGAGGCAGTCGTATCGTCGTCCGTGATGGACAACGTGCCGGTGCCATGGTCGAGCGATTCACCTTCGACATCGACGCGCGGGAGTACGCGGTCCAGCCATCCGGGCAGTGCCCAGGTGCGTTCTCCGAACAGATGCATCACCGCCGGTACCAACGTCAGGCGTACGACGAAGGCGTCGAAGAACACTGCCACGGCAAGGCCGAGCCCAACCATCTTGATCATCGAGTCCGGTGTGAAGACGAAGCCCGCGAACACTGCGATCATGATCACCGCGGCGGCCACGACCACCTTGGAGCTGTGGCCGAATCCGGTCCTGATCGCAGAATCACCTACTTCACCCTTGACGTGGGCTTCTCGCATCCTCGAAACCAGGAAGACCTCGTAGTCCATGGCGAGACCGAACACGATGCCCACCAACAGGATCGGCATCAAACTCATGATCGGTCCGGTCTGCTGAACACCGAGAATGTCCGCTCCCCAACCCCACTGGAAGACAGCCACCAGTACGCCGAGTGAGGCGAACAGTGACAGCAGGAACCCCAGTGCAGCCTTGATCGGAATCACGATCGAACGGAACACGATGAGCAACAGCAACACAGCCAGGCCCACCACAACACTGATGTAGGGGACCAACGCCGATTGAACCTTCTGCGCCACATCGATATTGAGCGCGGTGGTGCCCGTGATCTCGTACGTGACGCCCGTGGTGCCCTCGACTGCGGTGCGGGTGTCGCGAAGGGTCTTGACCAAGTTCGTCGTCTGCTCGTCCGTGGGGCTTGTGGAGGGGACAGCGCGAAGGACAGCGGTGTCACCGGCATCGTTGAAGTTCGGCGGAGATACGGACACGATTCCGTCCGTGGATCGAACACGTTCGGCTACGGCATCGGCCGCTGATACCGGATCGCCCGCTCCTCGTGCGTCGATGACGATGGTGAGTGGTCCGTTGAAACCTGGGCCGAATCCGTCGGCGAGGGCGTCGTAGGCGCGTCGTTCGGTGGTGGTGGTCGGTAATGCCTCGTCGCCAGGGGTGCCCAGTTGTAGCGACAGAGCAGGGATGGCGATGACGCCGAGCAGTGCAGCTCCGGCGATGACGACCGCGATCGGCCGCCGCAACACCAGTGCTATCCATCGGGCGGAGTACGTGGGTTCGGTCGAGGCGGGAGCATTCTTGGTCTTCTTGCCTGATCGGGGCAGAACTTTGGTGGGGAAGAATCCGATGAGCGCCGGTACCAAGGTGATCGCGATGATCACCGCGACTATCACGGCACCGGCCGAGGCAAGCCCCATCTTCGCCAACGTGGGAATTCCCACGACGGTCAGACCGGCGAGTGCGATGACGACGGTGAGCCCCGCGAAGACGACGGCGGAACCAGCGGTGCCGATAGCGCGGCCGGCTGCCTGCTCAGGAGTATGACCCGCTGCGACCTCCTCTCGGTAGCGGGAGACGATGAACAGGGCGTAATCGATTCCCACGGCCAGTCCGAGCATCAACGCCAGCATGCCTGTGGACGAGGACAACCCGAGCGGACCCGACAAAGCCATGATCCCTGTGAACGAGATTCCGACTCCGAGGATCGCCGTCAGCAGTGGTAGCCCCGCGGCGACGAGTGATCCGAACGTGATTATCAGGACCAGTGCGGCGATGGCGACTCCGACCAGTTCCATCACCGACGGTGCCGTGCCGGAGTCCAGCGCCGAGCCGGACATCTCGATGGTGAGTCCGGATCCCGCCGCTTGTTCGGAGGCGTTCTCGAGAGCGGTGCGAGCGGTATCGCTCAGGGCCTCGGCCGTTTCGGTGTAGTTCACCGTCGCATAGCCCGTCGAGCCGGCGTCGTCGATGCTCTGGCCAGGCGTAGGAGGGGTGATGGAGGCAATCTCGCCGCCCTCGTTCACCGCCTCGAGAACGCGATCGATAGTCGGGGCAGATGCCGTCAGCAACTGCCCGTCGGGAGCGAGGAACACGATGGTCGCCGACGCGCCGTTGCCCGCGGAACCAGGGAAGCGTTCGGATAGCAGGTCGAACGCGCGTTGGGATTCGATGCCGGGCATCGAAAGCCCGCCCTCGGTACTTTTTTCCGCGGACAGTCCCAGCGTGCCGATCACGGCGAGCATGATCACCCAGAATGCGGCGACGAGGCGGCGTCTGCGGAACGCGCCTTGTCCCAGTCGAAACAATAGATTTGCCACGATGTCTCCCTCGAATTCGATGTACGTCGAGACTGGTCGAATCGAGTTGATAGGTCGTCGTGCTGAGGCAGGCTTTTTCGTGTACGTAAATCTCAGTAGTTTGTCGCTTCGAATGCGATCGTCAACGAGCGTGTCGGTACTCGCCGCGGCCTGGGTTCGGGCCGCAGCGTTCGACCGCAGACAAACTGCCCGAGGCTCCCGGTCTCCAACCGATTGCCTTCAGCGACAACCGCGCGACTGTCGAATTGGTGCGGCGCGCCAGAGCTGTCACCCGCAGTGTCCGATTCTTAATTCGGACAGCCTGGGCAGCACGAAGTACTCGAAATGAGAGACCCGAGTCTCTTCGCAGCTGTTGCTCGAACTCCCGGAAGTAGCTCGACAACAGCGAGCAGTCGCAACCAGGCTCTATGTTCGCCGTCGCTCAGCAGTTCGTGTCAATAGTCACACAACAGCCCATTTACTTGACGCTACAAGTAAACGGGCGCAAGGTTGAAGCATCAACCAAGCGTCATCATGCAGAGGAGTTCGACATGGCAACTGTTTCGATTATCGGCACCGGCAACATGGGCAAGGCAATTGCAGCACTGGCGGTCAAGGGCGGCCATTCAGTTCAGGCCCTCACCCGCGCAGACTCCACAACGCCGGTCTCCGGAGACATCGTCGTGTTGGCTCTGCCTTTCGCATCTCTTGACAGTGTGGTCAGCGAACGCGGCGAATCGCTGGCAGGACGCGTCGTCGTCGACATCACCAACCCGGTGAACTTCGAGACCTTCGATTCGTTGACGGTCCCGGCCGACAGCTCGGCTACCGCCACGCTCGCAGCAGCCTTGCCGAATTCACACGTACTGAAAGCTTTCAATACGAACTTCGCCGGCACCCTCGCCGAAGGGAAGATCGGAGAATCGGTCACCACCGTGCTCATTGCAGGCGACAACGCGGATGCGAAGTCGATGCTTGCGGACGTCGTCGGGTCGGCAGGGCTTGTCGCGGTCGACGCAGGGTCCCTCAGTCGCGCACGTGAGCTGGAAAGCCTCGGCTTTCTGCAGATGACACTCGCCGCCGGCGAGAAGATCTCGTGGACCGGTGGATTTGCGCTGACGTCCTGACTCGCCCCCTCTCGACAGAAGCGATGTACCCATGAACGAATTCACAGACCCCGTTGTCGCAGCCTTCGGATCCACCGACCCTGACGTGCCATTGGTCGTACTGCTACACGGCCGAGGGTCCAACGAGCGTGACATCATCACGCTCGCCGCGCATTTGCCTGTAGGTCCTGCCTATGTAGCCGTGCGTGCGCCTATAGCGGAAGGTGGTGGTTTCGCGTGGTTCGCCAATCGTGGAATCGGCAGACCTGTCGCGGCATCTTTGGATGCCACGATGGCGTGGTTCCGCACGTGGTTGGACGACGTTGCGGCGGCTGGCCGGCCGGTGGTGATTGCGGGCTTCAGTGGCGGTGCGGCATTCGCTGGTGGTCTTGCTCTCGCCGACCCGGCGCGATATGTCGGTGCTGCGATCATGTACGGCACTCTCCCGTTCGACGCAGGTATTCCGGTCGACGCCGGACGCCTGTCGCATCTTCCCGTGTTCATAGCACAGGGGGACACTGACCAGGTCATTCCCGCTGAATTGCTTTCTCGCACATGGGAATATGTTCTGTCCGAGTCCGGCGCACCGGCAGACGCTCATCGCGACCCGGGTGGACATGGGCTGAGTGCGTCGGTTGTATCGGGACTCGGCGAGTGGATCGCACACCGACTCCGCTTCATCGAGAGTCAGCAGTACCCGGTGCCGGGACCCCGACGAGCGATCGAGTGGTCGACCATGAAGGGCGGCACATTGCCTGCCCGTCACGGCAGCCATCCGGATGTCTCATGGGCAATTCCACAGCAGCAGTTGTCGGACAATTCCCCGGTGGAGTTGCAGGAACAACTGTTGGCACAGATCGGATCTCTCGACGGTGTGGCTGTGGGACCGTCGCACATCTCGGTCCCTGGATCGCGGGCACTCACGCTGGACGACTCCTCTGCTGGGGTGGATGGTTTTCTCGTCCCATCGGTAGGCGAGTTCGCCCACCTGCATCCGCCCCAGGACGGTTCGCTGCACCTGGTGTTGCCTCCCGACCAGGCCGCGGATCTGGTGACCAAGGGGTACGGGCGTATGCACCCCTTCGCAGGAACGCGACTCGCTGTCGGGTTCGCCATGGTGTACGGGCCGCGGGATACCGAGGAGCTGGATGTCGTTCGTCGGATCGTCGAGGCCAGTTACAACTTCGCACGAGGCGGAATCAGGTCTGTGACGTGACAATCGCTGCAGAGGCGGCAGTGGCGCGGTTGTCCAAAGCACGCCGTTCCGGTGTGACGATCGAGCCATTCAGTGACGTCGATCCGAGTGTCGATGCCACGTGGGGCTATTCAGTACAGGATCTCGATCGACAGAACCGTCGCGCGAACAGCGAGAATGTCATCGGTGCCAAGCTCGGACTGACGAGCCTGGCCAAGCAGCGGAGAATGGGAGTGGACACCCCGGTCGTCGGATTCTTGACCGATGCGATGACGGTCGAAGCCGATCGCGTGTCGGCTGAGTTGGAACGGTGGGCGCAACCGCGCATAGAACCCGAAATTGCATTCGCCACCGCTTGTGACATTTCCGGACCCATCACTCGCGCCGAGGCTGCGGCACTCGTCGACTTCGTCACGGTCGGCGCGGAAATCATCGACTCTCGTTTCACCGGTTATCGTTTCGGCCTGGCCGACGTGATCGCCGACAACACCAGCGCCGCCGGTATGATCCTCGGTCCGCCGCATCGGTTGGCCGACATCGACGATCTTGCTGCGGTGCAGTGCGTTGTCGAGGTGAACGGGGTCGTCGTTCGGGAGGCGCTGGGTTCTGCGGTGCTCGGGGACCCGCTGCTGTCGTTGGTACTGCTCGCGCGGCATCTGGCCGAACGCGGTGAGACGCTTTCTGCCGGTTCAGTTGTGCTTGCAGGTGCTTTGACCGACGCCGTGCCACTGAACACGCACTGCCGTTATGTACTTCGCGTCGAGAGCCTCGGTGCTGTGTACGTCGCGCTCTGACAATTGATATACGAAACAATTCAAGATCATATGGACTCCGGCTGTCACCGGAACACAACAGGCAAGGAATTCTTCATGGTTACGATCGGCACCTCCTCGCTAGAGGTCTACCCACTCGCATTGGGCGGCAACACCTTCGGATGGACCACCGACGAAGATGCATCGTTCGAGATTCTCGACGCATTTACCGCCGGCGGTGGCAACTTCATCGACACCGCTGATTCGTACTCCGCCTTCGCGGACGGCAACTCCGGTGGAGAATCCGAGACCGTCATCGGCAACTGGACGGCCAAGCGCAACAACCGTGACGACGTGGTGATCGCAACCAAGGTCAGCCAGCACCCCGACTTCATGGGCCTGTCGGCATCCAACATCGCTGCTGCAGCCGATGCGTCACTTGCACGACTGCAGTCCGATCACATCGATCTCTATTACGCGCACTACGACGACGAGACGGTGCCTCTGGTCGAGACACTCGGTGCGTTCGACGCTTTGGTCACCGCAGGCAAAGTCCGCTACGTCGCGATCTCGAACTACAGCCCCGAGCGCATTCGCGAATGGGTCACCACCGCACAGGACAACGGTTTCGCAGCACCCGTTGCGTTGCAGCCCGAATACAACCTCGTCGCCCGCAGCGACTACGAGGGTGAGCGACAGCAGTTGGCGCTCGACAACGATCTCGGTGTGTTTCCGTACTTTGCTCTCGCGGCCGGATTCCTCACCGGTAAGTACCGCACACAGAACGACTTCACCACCCGGACTCGAAGCACGATGGCCCAGGGATATTTCTCCGATGCAGGTCTGGCGGTCGTGTCCGCTCTCGACGAGATCGCGTCGAATCACTCGGCCGAGATCTCCTCTGTGGCACTGGCGTGGTTGCTTGCTCAGCCGGGCATTACGGCACCTATTGCCAGTGCCAGCAGGATCTCCCAGTTGCCCGCGCTGCTCGCCGCACCTGAGCTGACGCTCGCGTCGGATGAGATCGACCGACTCACGAAGCTTTCCGACGCAGTCTGACATCGCCCGTTGCGCCTCGTCCGGGTGGACGCGCTCCGACCGGATGAGGCGTAATAGTCGTCGTCATGGGTAGCGTATTCTGCATCACCGTCGTAGGTGCCGAGCGTCATTCGTTGCGGGACCGCGCAGTCGGACCCGGTCATCTCGACATTCGGTTCGACCGACCGCGACGCTCCGCTCGTGGTTCTGCTGCACGGACGCGGATGCAACGATCGCGACATCATCTCGATCGCCCCGCACCTGCCGGTCGGCCCCGCGTACGTGGCAGTTCGGGCCCCGATAGCCGAAGGGGGCGGGTTCGCGTGGTTCGCCAACCGTGGAATCGGGCGACCTGTCGCGTCATCGCTGGAGGCAACGATGGCGTGGTTCAGAGCCTGGCTCGACGAGGTGGCACCCGACGGTCGTCCAGTCGTCCTTGCGGGCCTCAGTGGGGGAGCCGCATTCGCAGGAGGGTTGGTTTTCGCCGATCCGGCGCGGTACGCGGGTGCTGCAATCCTTTACGGCACGATGCCCTTCGACGCGGGTGTTCCGGTCGACGCCGGCCGGTCGGCGCATCTTCCGATTTTCATCGCACAAGGCGATGGCGATCGGGTCATACCGGCTGATTTACTCGCACGGACGTGGGAGGACGTGACAGGGGAGTCGGGTGTCCCGCTGATGCTCATCGCGACCCAGGTGGTCACGGACTGAGCGCTCCGATCGTGTCGGCCTTGGGGGAGTGGATCGCCGCCAGACTTCACTTCATCGCGGATCGACAGGTGCCGACACCGGGACCGCGAAGCGACGTCGACTGGCCGACGGTGACCGGTGGACAACTTTCCGCGCGTCGAGGAGGACATCCGCGTGTGTCGTGGTCGATTCCGCAACAGCAGCTGTCCGAGACAGCACCGGCTGCGCTGCAGGAAAGACTGTTGAACGACATCGCGGCGCTTCCCGAAGTGGCCGTGGGTCCTTCGCATATTTTGGTGCCGGGAGCCCGCGCACTGACACTTGTGGATGCGAACATGAGCAGTGAGAACTTTCTGGTTCCCTCCGCGCACGAGTTCGCGCATGTTCATCCGTCGTGCGACGGCTCGTTGCATCTCGTACTTTCTGCGGACCAGGCCGCGGATCTGGTCGCTCGCGGACGCGAACGGATGCATCCGTGGGCTGGAACTCGTCTCTCCGTCGGCTTCGTGATGGTCTACGGACCCCGCGACGACACTGAAGTTCGGCTCATCGGTCAGATCGTCGAAGCCAGCTATCTGTTCGCCATCAACGGTGTCGCATCCGGTGAACTCGCATGATCAGCACCGGACGCCGCTCGGATCTTCGCGGCTGCACGGTCTACCGGACGTACCGTCGAACCGTTCAGCGACGCAGAGTCCTGTGTGACCGAGGATTGGGGATACGCAGTACAAGACGAGGACCACCGGAATCGTGTGGCAGACGGCGAGCGAACGATCGGCGCGAAGCTCGGGCTGACCAGCCGAGTCAAACAACAGCGAATGGGCGTCGACACGCCGATCGTTGGGTTCTTAAACGACGCGATGCTGTTCGAGGCGGATCGAGTGACACGCGAACTGCACCGTTGGGTGCAGCCGCGCATCGAGCCAGAGGTCGTATTGTGACCGCCCGAGATACCACGACGTCAATCACTCTGGCCGAGGCTGCCATCCTCGTGGACTCCGTGACTGTCGGTGCCGAGATAGTCGACTCCCGATTCACCGATTACCGGTTCGGTCTCGGTGACGTAATAGCCGACAACACAAGTGCCGCGGGAGTGCTTCTCGGCGCACCACACCGACTCGCTGTACTTGCCTCGCTGACCTGCGTCGTCGAAGTTGACGGAGTGGTCGTACACGAGGCGACAGGGTCGGCCATTCTCAGAGATCCCCTGCGGGCCTTGGTTTTAGTTGCAGATCACATGGCGTCACGCGGCGAGGTCTTGCCGGCGGGTTCGACAGTCTTGGCCGGTGCAATGACGGACGCTGTGCCCCTACACATCGGTCACATCTACTCGCTTCGCGTCGACGCGCTCGGTTCCGTGGGTCTCGACATCTAGTAATCGCGCCCGAGATTCCAAACCCTCGGTCATCGAAGGTCGGCTTTCACACCCGCTTCCAACCCCAGGGCGCCGGCCTCACCTCGTGTACTGACGTCGAGCTTCTTCAAAATGCTTGCCACGTAGAACTTGACAGTGCTTTCGCTCAGTGCCAACTCGGCTGCGATGGCCTTGTTGCGCCTGCCGACTGCCAGATGGCCGAGCACCTCGAGCTCGCGCGGGTTCAGATTCGCCAACAGCTGTTCGTCCGGTAAGGGGGCAGGCGGATCGAGGGGTATGGATATTTTCACTCGCGAACCCCACCCGGGGGTCGACTCGAACGATATCTCCCCGCGGAGGGTGTTCACCCTTCCCGTGAGTTGCAGCGACAGTGTGACGAGGTCGACCGAACCGCGACCGTCGTCGCGCAGTTCGAGAAGAAGATTGGTCCCGTCGCAGTCCCACGCAATCCGGATTCGACTTATGTCGGGTTGGGCAGCGTAGGCAAGTGCAACTGTTCTCACGGCGGCGCGTGCAGCGCGAGCGACCTCCCCCGGTACCGGCCGCCCATCGGCAGGTGGGTCGACGTACTCGACGGCTATGGACTGCTGATCGAGCAGTGGGCCGAGTTCGCCTCGCAACCGTGCGAACGCTGTAGTGACGGCCTCCTGAGCTAGTTCGCGATTCGACTCCTCCGTCGATCTCAGTGCGATCAGGGCAGACGACGCAGTGAGGCCCGCTGTCTCTCTGGCTCGGCGATCATCGAGATCGCTCGATCTCAAGGTGGCCAACAACGAACTCAATATTCCGGCCTGTACATCGACCATTTCCGAGATCGCCCGCGCGCGTTCACTCGACGCCGCCAGAGATTCCGCTAGATAGGCGGGTGACGCCTGAAACACTTGCTGTTGAATCGCCGTAGCAACCAATCCGAATGCTGTACCGGTTCGCGAGTGGACATCGAATGTCTGTGTAGACGCTCTCGGAACCAATACCAGCAATGTTCCGGTCGCTTCGTCGAGTAGCGCAGCGACCCTGCGCAACTCGCCTCCCAACGCGGCCCTGTCGTCCATCGACGGCTGCACCGATGTGAGCGCCACCTTGATCGCATCGAGTTCGGCAATCGTGGTGCTGTCGACAACGGTCGGATCACCGCTGACTTTCCTGGGTCGTCCGGTGCATTCCCTGGTGAAGATGATCAGCGCCGAATGTGGGTAGTCGGTGCCCACCCATGCCGAAAACCGTGAGGCGATCTCGACCAGGGGTCCGGACACGACGTCGCGAATGGTTCTGAACGCTTCCGTCGAAGCGGAGTCCATCGGCGTCGAGGGTGTTGCCATGCTGCGAGCCTAGCGCTCGGCCACTGGCCATCCGGCCAGTGAGGTCTAGCCGTAATGCGGAGTTCTTCCGACGGTTCGCAGGGGCAACCTGGAGTCGTACACAAACGGAAAGGTTCTCGATGGAATCGACGACAAGCGACTTCGCACAGATATTCTTCGCGGCGCGTGCACGTGTACTCGACGAGAACGCCCGCGTGCTGGGCCAACTCGATGACACCGCCTGGCGCAGTGCTGCTCGAATCATCGGTGATGCCACAGCAATTTTCGTCATTGGAAACGGACGAAGCAGGTTGGCCTCGGAGATGGCCGCCATGCGACTCATGCACCTCGGACTGACTGTTCACGTCGCCGGGGAGTCCACTGCACCTGCCGTAGCGCAGGGTGACGTGGTGATCGCGGTGTCGGGTTCGGGTACAACGACGACCGTTGTTGCCGCGGCTCGCACCGCACTCGACATCGGTGCATCTGTGATCGCAGTGACCACCGCGGCCGATTCTCTGCTGGCAGATACATCCACCCTCGTGCTGAGCATCGAGGCCGCCGACAAACTGGACCGAAGTGGCGCCGTCACGAACCAGTATGCAGGCAGCCTGTTCGAACAATCCGTGCTTCTAGCATTCGATGCACTTTTCCATGCCATGTGGGTCGAGAGCGGGCAAACCGCAGAAACATTGTGGGCTCGTCACGCGTCCATCGGATGAAGTAGCACACACCCGAATATCAACTCTCTCTTAAGGAATCGTCATGACAAAGCTTCAGGTTGCGTTGGATCTACTCACCACCGCAGACGCACTCTCGCTGACCAACAAGGTGGCACCGTACGTCGACATCATCGAGCTCGGCACCCCGCTCATCAAGAGCGAAGGTCTACGCGTCATCAGCGCCATCAAGGCCGCACACCCGGACAAGGAGGTTTTTGCCGACCTCAAGACCGCCGATGCGGGCTTCCTGGAAGCAGACATCGCCTTCACTGCGGGCGCGGATATCGTCACAGTGCTCGGATCTGCAGGCGACGCAACAGTAAAGGGTGCAGTCGAAGCCGGCGCCAAGCACGGCAAGAGGGTTGCCGCTGACCTGATCGGTGTCGTGAACCGCGTCGAGCGGGCACGTGAACTCTCGAAGCTCGGGGTCGCCTTCGTTGAACTGCATGCGGGTCTCGACGAGCAAGCGCAACCGGGCTATTCGATTCAGGCATTGCTCGACGACGGCGAGATCGCGGGTGTGTCGTTCTCCATCGCAGGTGGGGTCAAGGTCGACACCATCGTCGCCGTTCGTGACTCCGGTGCCGAAATCGCTGTCGCGGGTGGCTCGATCTACAGTGCCGAGGATCCGGCTGCTGCTGCCAAGGCTCTCAAGGATGCCTTGTCCAGCTGAACGACGTTGATGCACCGATAAATTCAAGCGTAACAAGCACTACGAAGGAGATTTGATGCCGCAGACTGTGCGTGCTGTCGTTGCCAAGGTCAAGGGTGAGCCGGTTTCGATCGAGACGATCACGATTCCTGATCCTGGGGCTTTCGATGTGGTTGTGAAGATCGCGGCGTGTGGGGTGTGCCATACCGATCTGCATTATCGCGAGGGCGGGATCAACGACGAGTTCCCGTTTCTGCTGGGCCATGAGGCGTCGGGCACGGTGGAGACAGTCGGGGATGCGGTGACGCATGTCGAGGTCGGCGACTTCGTGGTGCTGAACTGGCGTGCGGTGTGTGGTGAGTGTCGGGCGTGCAAAAAGGGCAAGCCGTGGTACTGCGTCGACACCCATAATGCGTCGAAGAAGATGACGTTGGAGGACGGTAGCGAGCTCTCGCCTGCGTTGGGGATCGGTGCGTTCGCGGACAAGACCTTGGTGCACGAAGGTCAGTGCACCAAAGTGAATCCCGAGTCGGATCCGGCCGTGGTCGGTCTGCTTGGGTGCGGTGTGATGGCAGGACTCGGTGCGGCGATGAATACAGGGAACGTCTCGCGTGGTGATTCGGTGGCGGTCATCGGGTGCGGCGGTGTCGGTGATGCGGCGATCGCGGGCGCGCGGTTGGCGGGGGCGACGACGATCATCGCGGTCGATCGAGACAAGGGCAAGCTCGAGTGGGCCAAAGATCTGGGTGCTACGCACACGGTGGATGCTTCGGCGGTCGATTCTGTGGACGCGGTCCAAGAGCTCACCGATGGGTTCGGTGCGGATGTGGTCATCGATGCGGTGGGTCGTCCGGAGACCTGGAAACAGGCGTTCTACGCCCGTGATCTGGCGGGGACGGTGGTGTTGGTGGGTGTGCCGACGCCGGAGATGACGCTGGAGATGCCGTTGATCGATTTCTTTTCGCGTGGTGGGTCATTGAAGTCGTCGTGGTACGGCGATTGTCTGCCCGAGCGTGATTTTCCGTTGTTGGTGGACTTGTACGAGCAGGGTCGGTTGCCGCTCGAGAAGTTCGTGACCGAGCGGATCGGTATCGAGGACATCGAGTCGGCGTTCGAGAAGATGCACAAGGGAACTGTGCTGCGTTCGGTGGTCGAGTTGTAACTGCCTGAATCGAGTACAGCAGTCGCGTACACAGCAATACCCCAGCACCGTTTCGTCGATGCTGGGGCTTTGCCGTGACCGGACGTGTCGCGACGCCGGCCCGCGCCGCCTCCTGGTTTCTGTCGCACTTGCCCATTTCGCGTAAGGGCATCGAACGGATTTGGTATCTTTCACAGATCAATGCATGAGTTTTTGAGACCTCGAAAGATATAATATGGAGGCCGAGTATGGACCTCAGGCACTTCGAAGCGTTCATCGCCGTAGCCGAGGAGCTGCACTTCAGCAGGGCTGCGGAGCGGCTGCGCATCGCCCAGCCACCTCTCAGCCAGCGGATCCGGCAGATGGAAAAGGAGTTGGGGGTCGCTCTGTTCGTTCGGAGCACACGGGCGGTCTCGCTGACTCCGGCCGGTGAATCGCTGTTGGGTCCGGCTCGGAAAGTGGTGTCCGGTGCCGCCGAGGCGCGGGATGCAGCACTGGCGGGCGCTGCGGGCGAGTCGGGGCGGGTGACCATCGGATTCGCCGGTGCTTCCAGTCGCATCGCTCTGCCCCAATTGGCCGGTGCCGTCCGCGAGCGTTTTCCGAAGGTGGACCTGCAACTGCGTGGTCAGACGTACGCGAATTCAGCCCTCGAACAGGTCCGGGAAGGTTCGCTGGACCTCGGATTCGTCCGCCTGCCTTTCCTCAGCAGGGGAGTTGACTACGTGGTTATCGAGCGTGAAGAGTTGATCTGTGCGCTCCCGTCGTCTCACCGGCTGGCACATCGACCGACGGTCGCTCTGTCGGATCTGGTCGACGAACCGTTCGTGACCTTTCCCGCGAACTCGGGGTCGAGTTTGCACGCCATCGGTGTTCAGGCGTGCGCGCATGCAGGTTTCCAGCCGCGGGTAGCTCAAGCTGCGCCGGATTCTTACACCATTCTGGCGATGGTGGCGGCCGGGGTCGGCGTCACGCTCACGCTGAGCTCCTGCAAGGACATTCAGCCTTACGGGCTGGTGTACAAATCCATCTCGGACTTCACCCCAGCGTTGCACTCCGCCCTTGCATGGAATACCGAGTCAGCATCCCCGGCAACCCATTCGGTGGTCTCCGTCGCGAAGTCGCTGTTTGCGCAACGTGACTCGCAGACGCATTCTCCGGACGCATGAGCGAAAGCAACCCTCAGGGTTGGTTGCTCTATCGCAGATAGACACGATTCGGGTCGATCTGATGCCGCAACAGGTCGAGCTGATGCAAGTCCGGTTCGGGGAGCTCGATGATGTTGCGTGCAAGCTTCAGGGGCCAACCGGTCGCCTCGCTCACTGCAGTCGGGGCGACACCCGGGGAGACGGCGACGAGTTCGAGTTCGTCGTACATGCCTTCGCGGGCCAGAACTCCTAGCTCCGTGTACACCTTGGTGACGCCCCGGCCGAATGGGCGTCCACCGGCGCGCCGTATGCGTTCGGGTCCGGGAGATGTGCAGAAATCCAATTCGTCGACGAAGGATTGCGGATTGTGTCGACGCATGATCACGTGGACTTCCCGAGCATTCATCATGACTTCGTGGGCTCCGCCCGAACCTGGCAACCGTTTGTCCGGCTTGTGCCAATCTCCGATGACCGACGAGTTCAGGTTTCCGTATCTGTCGATCTGCGCAGCGCCGAGGAAGCCGACATCTACGCGGCCACCCTGAAGTACATAGCCGAACAGCGCAGGCAGCGTCAGGACGGCCTCAGCACCTGTGATGAGCACCGAATCTGCAATGGTTGCGGGCAGTTCGCTGGGATGCGCGCCAGTCACCCCGGACTCGTAGACCACCTCGATGTCGGGTGCCACGGTCTGCTGAGCCAGGGCGACTACCACTGTGGGCAAACCGATTCCGGCGAACACGATCCGTTTGGCTGCGAGATCTCGAGCCGCGGTGATCGTGAGCATTTCGGCCTGAGTGGCACCCCGGAGTGTCGTCGTGCCTACATCGTTCGTCATCGCGGGATCCTTCTTCCATAATCGATGGGAGTGCTTTCGGCTCGTCCGACAGCCAAGCCATCGATTCGGGCGGAGCCGAGCTTGTCCAGATAGCCGAGATGGTCCTGCGCTTCGACGACCCACTCCTGGAGCCAGGCGATGAGCCGCTCATGGTCGGCACTGATGTGCGCCCATTCGAGATAGAACGCGTTGTCTCGGTCGTAGTACCCCTGAGCGAACGACGGATGGGCACCCATCGGCACGGGTACGACAGCGTCGACCGCATGGGACGGTAAAATTGTCCGGTTCGGGTCTCCACGCACAATGTCGTCGTCGACGATCTCTTCCACGGTGACGATCACACGGTCTGCGGCAAAAGCCGCCTCGGCCTGAATGCCGGTCAGACCCCACATCTGGATGTTGCCGAGTCTGTCGGATCGCTGCGCATGGATCACAGTCACATCCGGGTTGATCGGGGGGACCACGTAGATTTTCTCCCGCGTTCCATCCGGTCCGGGGAACGGTGACTCGACCTGCCGATAGTCGGGGTTGACGCTCGGGAGGTCGCTGCCGGTGATGGACCGCAGCGGGTAGAAGGGAAGGCGTTGCGCACCAGCGAGATAGCGGCACACCATGCTGTGGTGCGTGTACTCGACGAATTCCAGCGGCGCGGGATCAGCTCGTTCTATGCGGCGTCTCAGCTCGCCGAGGGAGCCCGCCGAGGAGTTGCCGATGAACGATGACACCAAGGTGGATACGCATCCTGCGGCCACCAGCTGGTCGGCGATGATGTCGGCAGTCATCCGAACCAGGGTCAAATCGGTCAAGCCTTGACGAATGATCTCATGCCCTGCTGCCACCGGAATTGCATGCGTGAAGCCCTCGATGGACACTACGTCTCCGGAATGAACATGTTCTGCAATGGCATCTTCGAGCGAGGCGATCTTGCTCCGGTCTACGGTTGTCACGTTCGTTTCTCCTGTCGGTGCACTGCTGGATGAGCTTGCCTGCTCGATTGTTTCGAGTCCAATATCCAAAACGGTCGTTTTAAGACGTTGAAGAAATCAGTGTGAGGAGACCCGTTGCGGCTGGACGAAGGATCAATCAAGACGCATTGATATCGATGGCCTCTGAATTGGTGGCGACCCAGTATTGGACGGGTCGCTTTGTGGCTTGCGACACTCGATTGACCATCTTCGAAAGGAACCACCGTGGAGCTTCGACTTCATCACGTCAATGTCACGTCCGACGACATGGAAGAGTTGGGCAAGTTCTACTCCGACGCCCTCGGCCTGGGCGAGATCCCCAGCCCACCGATGATCGCCACCTCACGTTCTTCCGATAGCGGTGAATCGGGTGACGACGAATGGTCAAGTCGCGCAAAGTTCTACGATGCGGGCGATAAGGACGAGCTCCAACTCCATGCGACCCGGCGACAGCCCTATCTTGCGTTGACCGAAGGCCACACCGTGAATCCGCTCATCGGTGGGCATGTCGCCTTCAGAACGGACGATATTCAGGAATTGATGCGCCGGTTGCGCGAGCACAACATCCCGTTCGACGACTGGGGTATCTGGTCAGTGGAGGGGTGGTACCAGATCTTCTTCACCGACCCCGCCGGAAACATGATCGAGGTTCATCAAGTCATGGAGGCAGAAGAAGAGTCATGAGTGCCGCGTCGTCGGGACCAGGGTTACCGACCTATGCACAGCTGCAGCAACGACCCGATGATGTACGTGGCACCGCGTGGGGACTCTTCGGCTGGGACGATCAGTTGGGGAGCCTCAATCATCTGACTGCCGCTCGGGTCGTCGCTGCGGCACGTCTGGTAACGGCCGGTCATCGCGTCAACCTCAATCTGTCGCTGTCGGCGTTTTCCGAACCGCTCATTGCGCACCGCGGTAACCCAGTGCACGAAGTGTTCGGGCTCAACGAGTTTCATCGGGACGATCGTATGGACAACTTCTACCCACAGGCGTCGACGCAGATCGACAGTCTTCGACACTTCGCCCACCCCGACCGGGGTTTCTACAACGGGGCAGACCCAGCCGACATCGTCGCAGGCAAGGAGCCTCTGGGAATCCAGCACGTGGCGGCCTCCGGTATTGCAGGTCGTGGCGTACTTCTCGACGTTTCGGGCTACCGGAAGTTCTGTGGCCGCCCCGTCGATCACCGCACCAACGAACAAATCGGCGTCGAGGATCTGGTAGCAACGGCGCGCTGGCAGAACGTCGTACTCGAACCCGGAGACATCTTGCTCCTGAGATTCGGTTGGACCGAGCATTTCGTCGTCGATGCGAACCCGTACGAGGGTCGGTCGGTGGGTCTCGAGCAGTCCGAGGAGATGGCCGCCTGGTTGTGGGACAGCCAGTTTGCGCTCGTTGCTGCGGATAACGTCGCGTTGGAGGCCTGGCCGTCGGATCATTCGGGTTTGCCGACGGTGCAAGCAGAAGCCAGTGGGGCCCTGCCACATTCGTCGCACACGGGGATGCTCCATCGTATTCTGATCCCCCTGCTGGGCATCTATATCGGCGAGTTGTGGGACCTCGAAGAACTGTCGCAACGGTGTAGGGACATCGGTCGCTTCGAATTCTTGGTCACCGCAGAGCCGTTGAATCTGCTCGGCGGGGTCGGTTCCCCGGCCAATGCTCTCGCCATCCTCTGACATACGTCTGCGTACCGCGCAGGGCCGCATCCGATGCGTCCTGCCTCGTGAAGGGAAATACTGTGTTGTTGGAAGGGAAGACCGCCGTCGTCACCGGGGGGCCGGGAGGGCTCGGCCGAGCTATCGCGTCCGCATTCCTCGCAGAGGGCGCGAACGTGGTCCTGACCGATATTTCGGAGGCAGCCCTCGACCGTGCGCGCGCGGATCTCGATGCCGGCGACAAAGTCATCAGCGTCACCGGTGACGTGTCGTCGGCGTTCGACGTGAAGGCGGCTGGTGCCGCTGCGGTAGATCAGTTCGGTTCGCTCGACATCTGGGTCAACAACGCGGGTTTCACCCGCGATGCCACGATGCGTCGCATGACCGAAGACGAATTCGACGACGTGATCCGTGTCCATCTCAAGGGGGCCTGGTTGGGAACCCGGGAAGCTGCGGCCATCATGCGCGAACAGGACAGCGGCGGGTCGATCGTCAACATGTCCTCGATCTCGGGAAAGGTGGGCATGATCGGACAGAGCAATTACAGCGCAGCCAAGGCCGGCATCGTCGGTCTGACCAAGGCTGCGGCGAAGGAAGTCGGATTCGCCGGTGTCCGAGTCAATGCCGTGCAGCCCGGGATCATCGATACTCCGATGACATCCGGGCTGCCGCAGAAGGTCATGGAGTCCAAGCTGGCGGAAGTTCCGATGAACCGTTTCGGTCGACCGGACGAAGTTGCCGGGGCGGTGCTCTTCCTTGCGAGTCCGATGTCCAGCTACGTCACCGGCTCGGTACTCGAGGTCACCGGAGGACGACACATCTAGAATTCTCGGATACTGGTAATCGCCGATGCCGGTGCAGGACAACGTTCCTGCACCGGCATCAGTCTCTACCTGTCGGTGCGGTAACGACTCAACTTGTCCGGATCGACGCTGACTCCGACGCCCGGACCGACCGGGATCTTCATGAGACCGTCGCGAATGACCAAGGGCTCGGCGATCAGATCGTCAGCGAGGTCGAGGTAGTTCGACAACTCCCCGGGTCGCGAATGAGTGGCCTTGAACGCCGAGCCGAAGGCGACAGTTGCCGCTGAACCGATCTGAGTGTCGATCTGATTTCCCATGAGGACATCCACGCCCATGCCCTGACAGAGGCCCAGGACTGCAACACTGTTGGTGAAGCCCCCGCGCGCGGTCTTGATGCTGACGGCATTGCAACCGCCGGACATCAGTTCTCTGGACACGTCACCGGGGCGTGGAACGCTTTCGTCGCCCACGATAGGAATCGTGGACGTCGCCACCAGCCGGCGTCGGCCCATCGTTTCCCTTGCGTCGCAGGGCTCTTCGAACAGGCTCGTTCGAGAATCCACCAGTGCCGGCAACGCCGAGATCGCTTCGTTCGCAGTCCAGCCTCGGTTGGCATCGACGTACAGTTCGATATCGTCGTCGAGTTCGCGCGCCAGTACCGCGCACAGCTCGAGGTCCAGCTCCATCGGGCGGCGACCGACCTTGATCTTGAATGCTCGTATTCCGTGTTCGTCGACGAAGTATCGGGCTTCGTCCAGTACCTCTTGCGCGCTGTGAAACCCGAGCATGTGTGACACCCGCAGGTGATCCGAGTAGCCACCCAACAGCTTCGAGACCGACACTCCCAGGGTTATGCCGACTGCATCCCAGATCGCGATGTCGATCGCCCCTTTGGCAACGTCGTTGTGCACTGTGCGGTCGAGGATTGCGCTGATTCGTTCGCGCTCGAGAATCGACTGTCCGACAAGGGCCGGGCCGAACACATCGTCGATGACAGCCACGATCGAGCGTTGGGTCTCGCCGTACGTGTAGGGCCGCGGCGGTGCATCGGCGATACCGATGACGCCGTCACTGGTGTGTACCCGAATCAGAACGTGGTCCGCTACGGTCACCTCGCCGCTGGCGAACTTCAAGGGCTTTCGGAACGGGATGGCGTATGGAATTGCCTCGATCTTTTCGATCTTCATGACGTGGTGCACCTTTCGATCCAGTGTGCGTCGAGCATGGGTGTGCGGGGGGGCCCGCCCGGGGCCGCCGCTCAACCCTGTCGGGGTGTTATTTACGAGGGGAACGTGTTTTTTTG